>NZ_ALNJ01000085.1:0-330885 GCF_000293135.1 Klebsiella sp. OBRC7
GATCGTTGGTTATGCCGGTATCTGCCGGGATAGTGCGCATGGCCCGGGCAAAGGCGTCCCGGAAATCGCCGTCCGCGGGCTGATTGAAATCGAGACGCAGCCGGTAGTCGGTCAGCAGACAGACGTTGCTGCAGGTCGATAGCGTAAGCGTGCCTTCCAGCACGTCGCCGGGGGCGGCGGCGATCGTCATCGGGATCGCGACCCGGTCATGGTAGCCCTGGGTCGTCAGGCCGGAAATCTTGAATCTTGACGGGGCAGGCCAGTACCACCGCGCCTGTTCCCCGTTGTTCCAGATGATTTGCGGGGCGACGCCGCCTTCGCCCGGCGAGCGCCAGTAGGTTTTCCAGCCGGAAGCCAGCTCAATTGAGAGCAGTCCGTCGATCCGATCGTTTTCTTTTTCCGCCTGGAAGCGGATCCGGGCATGGTCGTTTTGCGGGGATGTCAGCCATCCGGTGTCCGCCCCGTGGGCAACGCCCGCGCAGGCCAGCAACAGGAAGATGAAACCCCTGAAGATATTCAGCATTTTTTTCTCCGTGAATTAAAAAAATTAATCGTCTAAGAACGATTTTTCATTCACGGAAAACGCAGTTTTTAAGGTGTATTCGCAGCGTGGGCGGCCGGACGGGATCGTCCCGGAAAACCACCGGACGCCCTGCGGTGAGCAGCTGAAGCAGGGCGAGGAAGAGTATGACGGCAGGTAAGGCGCCATCAAAGAATAGCGGCTGCGCGCAGAGCAGGGATTTGGCACTCAGCTGACAGGGCGAGGGGCCTTGTTCAGCCTCCTCAGAAGACGGCTGCTGGGCCTGCGTGCTAAAGGGTATCGCCTGCGTGCGGGCGCCAACATCGGCCAAAAAATGGTGCAGATAGACCGCCCGCTGAACAAGGCAGAATGCCATGACCAGGCAGGTCAGTATCAAAAACCATTTACCAGGAAGCCGACGATTGTGCATAGGGTACCAGGACAAGACAGAACCCGAGGATCATAAACAATCCTTATCAATGTACAAGAGGCTGGCGTGTAAGGTTTTGTCTGGATGGATAACGTAGCCGGCGTATGCGGCGGAAAGGCGGGCGTTCAGGGATTTCGTACATTTATATTATTTACAGCGTTGATGCATCCGGCTACTATTCGCGTCGCTAAGCGGTACCGGCACGCCGCTGCCGGACGTGACTGCTTAGCGCCTGACCGCCATTAGCTCATCTGGAAGAGCGAACGACGTACGTTGTAGGGAACGGGGTTCGAGGCCTCGATGGCGGCCCAACACTTGCTTAGCGGATTCGCACGGTATCGGTAATAAAGCCTCCCGCTTCTGTTGAACACGCCTCTGAACATCTTTAATCACTCCTTTTAGATCTCTTTCCTGCTATTGCTACATAGCCGTTATTATTGCCTGTGAAATAATTTCTCTTCTCTCGCTATTACTCGCGACGGAATGTGATTGCCTGGTTTTATCGCGACTACCCTGGCAAAGGAATACCTGCATTTGGAGTGCTTAAGATTTACCTAAGCAAGTCTGGATAATTTTAATGTGAATCTACTTATTAGGATTTAGTCGCGTATTTTTCAGAAATTTCATCACTTTTTATATGGTATTCTCCCTTGTTCAAGGAGTGAACGAAGGAAAAAAGAATGCTTTACCGCTATGCCGTTTTCTCCAGAAAACATAATACGTTTCATATTCTTTTACTGTTTACCATTTTGATAATAAGTTTCATACATTTGAGCGTGCTGCTGGAAACCGATAACACATGGCTGCTGGGGCCGATGGTGATTTATCTGCCCATTTTTTTCCTTTGGCGAAAGGTCTCAGTGTTACGAAGCAGAATTGCTGATTAATGTGCTGGTGGAGTTCCCTACATGAGTGAAAATACAACATCTAAAGCAACCTCTGAACCGAAAGTCCGGCAGCCCGTCTTGCGGAAAGTCGATCTTAACCTGTTAACCATTTTTGATACCGTTATGCAGGAGCAAAGCTTAACCAAAGCGGCGCACACGCTGGGCATGTCTCAGCCGGCGGTCAGCAGCGCGGTCTCTCGCCTGAAGGTGCTGTTTAAGGATGAACTGTTCGTCCGCAACGGCCGCGGGATAAAACCGACGGAGCGCGCCTTTCAGCTGTTTAGCTCGGTTCGTCGCGCGCTGTCGCTGGTGCAAAATGAGCTACCGGATACGCTTTTCGACCCGCTGGACTGCGAACGTAATTACAACCTTTGCGTCTGTAGCCCGCTGGATAACTACCTGACTCCGCTTATTTTTAACAAAATCAGCGAGATTGCTCCCAGGGTCACTCTTTCCTTTAAATCTTCGCTAAGTCAGCAGGTGACAAATCAGCTGCGCTATCAGGAGGTGGAATTTGTACTCGATTACAACAAATTCAATCATCCGGAATTTACCAGCATCCCGCTGTTCCATGACCGAATGGTGCTGGTGGCCAGGCGCAACCATCCGCGTATCGCATCGCCGCTGAGCGAGGAGGATATTTATCGCGAGCAGCACGCAACCGTCGCGCTGGATCGCTACGCCTCCTTCAGCTATCCCTGGTATAGCTCTGAAGAGCAGCGGGCCTGCGTCGCTTTTCACGGTAACGCGATGGTCAGCGTGTTGAGCGTCGTATCGCAAACCAATATGGTGGCTATCGCGCCGGAATGGCTGGCGAAAGAGTTTGAAGAGCAGTTTGCGCTACAGCTGCTGCCGCTGCCTTTAGAAATGGACAGCCGTACCTGCTATCTTTCGTGGCATGAAACGGCGGGCCAGGAGAGAAGCCATCGCTGGATGGCGGAGCTGCTAATAAAAATTTGCCAGCGCTAAATAGACCTGAAAAAATGCCTGGTAAGACGCCAGGTATTTTATTATTCACGCTCAACTCTCGCCCTGAAAATTAATTAAGACCCCCGCTTTATTTTTGTTCATCAGGCACTGATGACCGGATAAAATACGCTGTATTAATAAAATTAACCCACCAGAATTTCATTAAAAAATCTATTTACCGAAAATCGCGCATTTCTCTGGCAGAGCCAACCGGCGGTGTCTGTACCCAATGGATTACGAGTTGCTTTGAGGCGGCAAGAGAGAGACAAATTCGTCGGGAACGAATTTGACCACCCGAAGGCTGGCCTCCGGTGAGAGGCAGGAGCCTCTCATTAATCCCCAGGAATTTACTCAAGTAAGTGACTGGGGTGAACGAACGTAGCCAACAAAAAAGCAACTTGAAAGACGACGGGTATATACTCTTATTATCCAGCCGGGCCGACGCCTGAACCAGGGGATGATGTTGATGCGCAGAAAAATGATGAAGCCTGCGGTGGCCGCCGCCGCCCTGATGATGTCATCGACGGCCCTACAGGCGGATGAAATCAACCTGTATTCGGTTAATACCGGCTCCTGGATTTACCATCTGTCGAACAACCACGGCCAGTACACCGAAGGTTTTGACAACCAGTTTGCTTCCGTTGAGCGCAAGTTCTCCGAAGATTCTCCGTATAGCCTGCTGGCCGGAACGATGAAAAACAGCTTTGACGATCGCTGCATTGCGCTGGGGGTTCGCCGCGACTGGGTCTCGTTGGGCAACGGCTGGGTGTTTAAGGGAATTTATGGCTACGTTGGCGAGTTTTTTTTCTCGGCCTTCGAGCACTGCGGCGATCATGGTTCTTATAAGGATTTTAAAGACGCCACAGGTATTGGGTTTTCTCCCTATATTTATCATGGTTTTCAGTACAACTTTACCGATTATTTCGGCGTTGAAAGCGGAATTATTCTTCCCGCCGTCTTTGTGGTGAGCATACAGTGGAGTTTCCGCTAATACTGTTGCGAAAATCCGCCCGCTGTGGGGCTTTGAAAGAACCGTGATAAAAAATGAAGCCATCTTAAGGTTATTTTAATCTTCACCGCGGCGGTTATTTTTTTATAGCATTTTTCTCGCCCTTATCCGCCCGTGCTCAGTACATTTCACTTTTTTCATTAGATGGTAATTGTTTGCATTATCATTCACATTCCTCTGTGATTTAATCCTTGCCGGCCGGCGGCCAGTGACTCTTCGCCCACCTCTATTAAGGATTAGTTTATGCGTTTTCGTCTGGTGTCTTATTGCTTCGCTGCATTGATGGCTTCTTCCGCATTTATTGCCCCGCAGGCGCTGGCGGCGGCCAGCAGCGACGGGATTGTGGTCTACAACGCGCAGCATGAAAATCTGGTGAAGTCCTGGGTTGACGGCTTTACCAAAGAGACGGGAATTAAAGTGACGCTGCGTAACGGCGGCGACAGCGAGCTGGGTAATCAGCTGGTGCAGGAGGGGACGGCATCCCCGGCGGATGTCTTTCTGACCGAAAACTCTCCGGCGATGGTGCTGGTGGATAACGCGAAGCTGTTTGCGCCGCTGGCTGCCGAGACCCTTCAGCAGGTCGCCCCGCAGTACCGCCCTGAGCACGGCCGCTGGATAGGCATTGCCGCTCGCAGCACCGTATTCGTCTATAACCCGGCGAAAATCAGCGAAGCGCAGCTGCCGAAGTCGCTGATGGATCTGGCGCAGCCGCAGTGGAAAGGGCGCTGGGCCGCTTCGCCATCAGGCGCAGATTTTCAGGCCATCGTCAGCGCGATGCTGGCGCTGAAAGGCGAGCAGGCCACCCTGGCATGGCTTAAAGCGATGAAAACCAATTTTGTGGCCTACAAGGGCAACAGCACGGTGATGAAAGCGGTGAATGCCGGTCAGATTGATGGCGGCGTTATCTATCATTACTACCGCTTTGTCGATCAGGCGAAAACCGGCGAGAACAGCAAAAATACTCGTCTCCACTACTTTAAAAACCAGGATCCTGGCGCCTTTGTCAGCATTTCCGGCGGCGGCGTACTGGCCTCCAGCAAACATCAGGAACAGGCTCAGGCCTTTATCAAGTGGATCACCGGCAAGCAGGGGCAGGATGAGCTGCGCACCAACAACGCCTTTGAATATGCCGTTGGCGTTAACGCCGCGTCCAACCCGAAGCTGACGCCGCTGCAGGCGTTAGAGGCGCCGAAAGTTGAGCCGTCTTCGCTGAACAGCAAAAAAGTGGTCGATTTGATGACCCAGGCTGGCCTGCTGTAATCGTCCGTTAAAGTGAATACGCTATGTCTTCTCTGAGTTTCGCGCTCGGAAAAAAAGCCCAACGCCTGCCCGAGCGCAGGCGTCCTGCTTTTCCGATGATCGCGTTAGCCGTTCTGTTTTCTCTGCTGGCGCTCTTGCCGCCGGGTTTTGTTATTGCCGTGGGGGTGGATACCGGCTGGGAGACAATCCAGGCGCTGGTCTTTCGCCCCCGCGTCGCTGAGCTGTTGAGCAACACCCTGTGGCTTATCGCGCTGACGGTACCGCTGTGCATTGTTCTGGGCGTTGGCCTGGCCTGGCTGACGGAGCGTACGCTGCTGGCGGGGCGGCGAGTCTGGTCGGCGCTGGCGGTTGCGCCGCTGGCGATCCCGGCCTTTGTACAAAGTTACGCCTGGGTCAGCGCGGTGCCGGCAATGCACGGCCTGTCTGCCGGGGTTTTTCTCTCGCTGTTGGCCTATTACCCGTTTATCTATATGCCGGTTGCCGCCGTTCTGCGGCGGCTGGACCCGACGCTGGAAGATGTTGCCGCTTCATTAGGTACGCCGCCGTGGCGGATCTTTTTCCGCGTGGTTTTGCCCCAGCTCAGGCTGGCGATATGCGGCGGCGCGCTGCTGGTGGCGCTGCATCTGCTGGCGGAGTTTGGGCTCTTCGCGATGGTGCGTTTTGATACCTTTACCACCGCTATCTATGACCAGTTCCAGTCAACCTTCAGCGGCCCGGCGGCGAACATGCTGGCCGGGGTGCTGGCGCTCTGCTGTCTGGCTATTTTGCTGCTGGAAGGGGCGTCGCGGGGGAAAGCGCGCTATGCGCGCATCGGTTCGGGCGCCGCGCGCGAACAGCAGCGGCAGCCGCTGGGCCGGCTGGCTGCGATCCCTCTCCAGCTCGCGCTGCTGACGCTGGTGATGCTGGCGCTGGGCGTTCCGCTGATGGTGCTCTGCCGCTGGCTATGGCTGGGCGGCGTGGAGAACTGGTTAAACGCCGACCTCTGGCTCTCCCTGCGGCAAACGCTGCTGCTCGGCGCGGTGGGCGCACTCCTCACCACCGCCTGCGCTATTCCCATTGCCTGGCTGGGCGTTCGCTATCCGCAGCCTCTTTTTCGACTGCTGGAGGGGTGTAACTACATGACCAGCTCTCTACCCGGCATCGTGACGGCGCTGGCGCTGGTGACGGTCACCATTCACTACGCGCGCCCCATCTATCAGACCGAGGTCACGCTGCTGCTCGCCTGGCTGCTGATGTTTATGCCCCGGGCGCTGGTCAACCTGCGCGCCGGCATCGCGCAGGCCCCCGTGGAGCTGGAAAATGTCGCCCGCAGTTTGGGCCGCAGCCCCGGACGGGCGCTGTGGAGCGTGACCATGCGGCTGGCGGCGCCGGGCGCGGCGGCAGCGGCGGCGCTGGTGTTTCTCGGCATCACCAATGAGTTGACCGCCACGCTGCTGCTCTCTCCGCTCGGCACCCGCACGTTGTCGACCGGCTTCTGGGCGCTAACCAGCGAAATTGATTACGTCGCCGCCGCGCCTTACGCGATGCTGATGATTCTGCTTTCGCTGCCGCTGACCGGCATTCTCTATATCCAGTCGAAAAAAATCGCAGGCCTGTAAATGCTTGAACTCTCCTCAATCTCAAAATCTTTTGCCGGTACGCGGGTGCTCGAAAACCTCAATCTGACGGTGGCCGCAGGCAGCCGGACGGCGATCGTTGGCCCCTCCGGCTCCGGTAAAACCACGCTGCTGCGGATCCTCGCGGGGTTCGAAACGCCGGATAGCGGACGCATTGTTATGCAGGGGCGCACGCTGTTTGCGCAGGGGACATTTATTCCCGCCCACCTGCGCGGGGTGGGCTACGTGCCGCAGGAAGGCGCGCTGTTCCCCCATCTGAACGTCGCGGACAATATCGCCTGGGGCCTTGACGGCAGCCGGCAGGAGAAATACCAGCAGGTGGCGGCGCTGATGGAGAGGGTGTCGCTGGATCGTCAACTGGCGAACCACTGGCCGCACGAAATTTCCGGCGGTCAGCAGCAGCGCGTGGCCCTGGCGCGCGCGCTGGCGCAGCGGCCCGCGCTGATGCTGCTGGATGAGCCTTTTTCCGCCCTCGATACCGGGCTGCGCGCGGCCACGCGTAAAGCCACCGCTGATTTACTGGCGCAGGCCGGCATCGCGTCGATTCTGGTGACCCACGATCAGAATGAAGCGCTCTCCTTTGCCAGCCAGGTCGCGGTGATGCGCCAGGGACGTTTTGCCCAGGTCGGCACGCCGTATGAAGTCTACAGCCGTCCCGTCGATGAAGAGACCGCGCTATTTCTCGGCGATGCGCTGGTGCTGCCCGCCGAGCTTCGCGGCGGACGGGCGCGCTGTGCGATTGGCGAAATGTCAACCGATGATCCGCATGCCGTCGGCCAGGGAAGGGTGATGCTGCGCCCCGAGCAGCTGGTTATCTCTCCCTGTCCGGCGGATGGACAATCGCTCACCGTACGCGATGTGGACTTTAGCGGCCACCTGTCAACGTTAACCCTGGCGCTGCCCGGCCAGAGTGAGCCGCTGCTCGTCAAAACCGTCAGCCGGCAGTTATGGCGGCCGGGGGCGGCGGTACGCATTGAGGTGGTGGGCGAGGCGCGGGTTTTCGCCCGCTAGCGGCGCCGGGCTATAAATCAATGCACAGATTCGCCGACCGGCTGCGCGAGCAGCACAGGGCTATCTGCTGCGCGCTGGCGGATTTCTCCGCCTCCGACTGTACGGTGTCGCGATGGTCGACAACCCCTTCGATAACCGGCGTCAGGCAGGCGCCGCAAATCCCCATCTCGCAGGAGAGGGGGACGGCGACGCCGTTTTCCTGCAGAACCTGGGCGATGGTTTTATGCGGGGGCACCGGCCACCGCTCTCCCGAGGACGCAAGCGTCACGCTAAAGGTTTCTCCCTCCTCAGCGCCGGCGGGCATCGCGACAGGCTGAAAGGCTTCGCTATGGATCAGCGTTTCCGCCCAGCCCTGTTCCATGGCGACCCGGCGCGCGGCGGCCATAAATCCCTCTGGCCCGCAGAGATAAATCGGATATCCGGTATGCGTCTTGTTCAGCGCGGCGGCTAAATGCTGTCGGGCGCTGTCTCCTTCGCAAGAGCAGTGAATCACCACGCTTTCGGCGCTGAACCGCCGCTGCAGTTCGCGGACAAACGCCCCCTGCGCGCGGTTTTTCAGGTAATAGTGCAGAGTAAAAGGCACGCCTTCCGCCTTAAGCCTAAGCGCCATCGCGTACAGCGGCGTAATGCCGATCCCGGCCGCCAGCAGCGTCACCCGCTCCGCCGTACGTAAAGGAAACAGATTGCGCGGGGGAGAAATCAACAGCGTCTGGCCGGGGCGCAGCTGCTGGTGAATATAGCGCGAGCCGCCGCGTGACGCTTTCTCCAGCGCCACGCAGATCAGGTAGCCGTCGTCAGGGCCGTCCGGGCCGGTCAGCGAATACTGGCGGATAATGCCGCACGGCAGATGCACATCAATATGCGCGCCGGGCTGCCAGGCGGGGAGCGGTCGGCCGTCCTGAGCCACCAGCCTGACGGCGAGGCTCTGGCTGCCCTGGCGCCAGATGCCGTCAACGATAACCTCTACTACATCGCTCATGATGGCTCTCCACTTAAACGAGGAAAAAGTCGCCGAAGCCCATTTTTTTCAGTCCGCGGCGATAGGCGATGGAGCTGCGATCGGCGGGGATATGCGCTTCGAGCGTTAAATCCAGCGGCAGTCTCTCCGGGCGCTGGGTCTCCACCATCAGGCGATCTTCCTCAAAGACGCGCAGGTTAAAGGCGTGAACATCCTCTACCGGCACGTGCAGATCGAAATTACGCGCGATGGGCGCGAACATGCGGGTGATCCGTGAGGAAACCGGCGAGGCGGCGTTCATAATCACCAGCCTGGCCTCACCGGGAAAATGAATCGTCAGGGTGGCGGTAAACGGCAGATGCATCTCGAAATGGCGCAGCCACTGAAAGCCTTCCGGCGCGCGAAAATCGGAGCTGGCGGGATAGTTGCCGACTGAACTCCAGTAATCGGCGATAAAACCAAACGCCGTCTCCTGCGGTGTGTAGTTTGGCACCACCTGGTTATCCGGGTCGGCGAAGGTATCGGTGTGGATCCAGGCGAAATGGGCGACGTCCAGAAAGCCCTCGACCTGGCGGCCAGCAAAGCCGTTGACCTCAAAAGCCGGGCAGTTGATTTGCTGAAAGCCGTCGTCGTGCCAGTGCGGCATCACAGGCAGCGGCATCGGGTTCTCCGGGTCGAAGGCCAGGCAGGTCCAGATCAGGCCATAGCGTTCTTCAACCGCAAAGCTGGTGAGGTTGAGCTTCGCCGGTACCGGCTGGCCGGGGCTGGACGGGATACGGTTACAGCGGCCATCTTCGCCGAAGCGCAGGCCGTGGTACGGGCAGACGATCCCTTCTTCGTCGTGAAAACCGAGCGTTAGCGGCACGCCGCGGTGGGGGCAGACGTCGCGAGCGACCACCACCTGGCCTTTGATACGATAAATAACCAGCTGTTCATCAAGCAGGGTAGCTTTTACCGGCGCGGGGCCGATATCGCAGGCGCGGGCGACCGGATGCCAGCATTTCGCCAGGCGCAGCCAGTCCTCGGGCTCAAAGGTGCAATGGGCGGGCGGGGTGGGTTGTGGTCTGTTCATGGCTTCTCTTCCTGCTCACAAAAACATTTGTTTAATTGTTGTGAGTTTATTGTTGTCATATTAGGGTGTTGACATCCATCAGCAAGAATTCACCCAGCCGTTGCAAAAAAGAGAACAGGTTACCGATGAGCCCATTTTCACGTTTCGCTATCTATTTTGCCGAAGTGGCCCGCAGCGGCAGCCTGCGGCGGGCGGCGGAAAAGCTGCATATTTCCGCCTCGGCCATCAACCGGCAAATCTTGCAGGCGGAAGAGGCCTTCGGCACGCCGCTGTTTGAGCGCCTGCCGGAAGGGTTGCGTATGACCACCGCCGGGGAGCTGCTGTACGACAATCTGCTGCGCTGGCAGAAGGAGTTTCATCTGACGCGGCAAAAGTTTGATGAGCTGCAGGGGCTGAAGCGCGGCACCGTTAGCCTTGGCATGGTGCAGGCGCTGGCGGAAGGGAGCTTTGCCGCCGCGCTGGCGGACATTATCGCCAGTTGGCAGTGGCTGGAGCTGAATCTACAGGTGGCGGATAGCCATACCATCAGCCAGAAGGTGCGGCAGGCGGATCTCGATTTCGGCCTGATTCTGGATCCTGAAGGTCAGGCGGGGCTGAGCGTGCTGGCCTTTGCTGAGCTGGAGATGGGCGCGGTAATGCGACCGGATCATCCTCAGGCGCAGGCCGCGATGCTGTCGCCAGGGGAGCTAAGCGAGGAGCGGCATATTGTTCCCGGCGCGCCGCTGATCGTCCATGATCGGGTTGCGATGCTTTATCGCCATTATGATTTTTCTCCGGCCAACAGTATTAGCTGTAACGATATCCGGTTGATCAAATCGCTGGTCCTGAAAGGTGGCGGCGTGACGATTCTCAGCCGTCTGGACGTGCTGGAAGAGGTGAAGCTCGGGCAGCTGGCGTTTGTCCCGCTGCGCAACAAGCTGCTGCGTCCGCTCACCCTGGCCCTGTGCACCGCGCCGTCGCGCCAGCTCTCCCGCCCGGCGCAGATGGCGATCCAGAAGCTGACCGCCGTGATGGAGGAGATACAGGCCGGGACAGCGGCTTCCCCCCCGTCTGCGTAATATACCCGGCCTGAAATACTCTGCGGCCTGCTTCCTCGGTGGCGGTGCGCTGACCGGGCTACGGGTTCATCCACGTCTGCGATCCGGTAGCCCGGACAGGCGCGCAGCGCCGCCTCCGGGACGGTGTCGGGGTGATGCATCGGCGTGGCTTCTTCCCGGCTCGCGCTGCGCTTAGCCGGGCTACGAGCTGACCGGGACTACGGGTTCTCTTGCGTCTGCGATTCGGTAGCCCGGCTAAGGCGTTTACGCCGCGAGCCGGGAAGGGGGCTGATGCCAGCATCTTCACCCCAGCGGGCCGCCCTGAATGGTTTCGCACAGGCCGTTGATAATCCGCTCCCCGGTTTCGGATTTCAGCTCCTGGTACCAGGCTTGCGTCAGCGCCATATCTTTGCCATGGGTCACATCGCAGCGTTTCCGCGCCTTCAGCACCAGGTCGCGGACCCGATCGCAGCGCAGCGCTTCGTACTGGCACAATACCTCGGCGATGTCGCGGCTCTCGCGGAACAGGTCTCCCAGCACCACCGCATCCTCCAGCGCCGCGCAGCCGCCCTGGCCGATATCCGGCGTGGTGCTGTGCCCGGCATCGCCCAGCAACGCCACCTTGCCGCGAACCAGCCGTTCAAACGGCTCGATATCATGGATTTCAATGCGGTTGGTGGTCAGCGGATCGAGGGCGGCGATCAGCTTCTGCACCTGCGGCGCCCAGCCGCTAAAGTAGCGGCTGAGATCCGCCCGTAGCGTGCTGCGATCCTCGGCCAACCCCGCCGGCAGCGGAACATCAAAGAAAAAGTAAAACCGGCCATCGGAGACCGGCATCAGCGACACCCGTTTCCCCTCGCCGACGAAAGTGGTCCACTGGTTGCCCGGCGCAATCGCCTCATCAATCTCCACCAGACCGTTCCAGTTAACGTAACCCGCGTAGCGGCGCTCAGGGGTATAGCCGAGCACGTACGGGCGCAGCGCGGAATGGCTACCGTCGGCGGCAATCAGAAAATCTCCCTCTGCCATCGATCCGTCGGTAAACCAGACGCGAACGCCGTCGGCGTGTTCTTCGCAGCGGGTGACGCGTTTACCAAACTGCACGGCGTCGCGTCCCCAGAAGGTGAGCATTTCGCGCTGCAGCTCGGCGCGGGAAACCGGACAGGGGCGGCCGCCGGTACGCTCTACCAGCGGAGCGAGGCTGAACTGGGTCAGATCCTCCCCGCGCAGATAATCCTTATAAGCGAGAAAATGCATCGGGCCGCCGTAGCTCTCGATAATATTGCCCATACCTAAATGCTTCATGCACTTCACGCCGTTCGGCCAGATGGAGATGGCCGCGCCCACCGGTTTGATTTCTTTCACCGCTTCAAAGACTTCGCAATGGATACCTGCATTTTTTAACCCCACCGCCGCGCTCAGGCCGCCGATTCCGCCGCCGATCACTAATGCTTTCATTTGCTTCTCCTTTACATACGTCGTGATTGGCTTGAGCAATTTGCGTACCACTTTGGCGCAGGCGCGGATTTCGCCGATTCGGCCTCCCCGCCATCGTGCGGTTGCACAGTCGTGGTGCGTGATGGGGGTTTTGTTGCCTTTTTATGAATCAATAATTTCTATATCGGGAATGTAGAATCTAAAGTTTCATTACGGTGGCCAGCCCAGGCGCACAGGTGTTAACCCGATAGATGATTTATCTCTTTGTAAAACAGAGGAAAAATTAAATGTTGCGCAAGTGTGAGCGAATTTGGCCTGTTTTGTGCACTCGTTCCCGCACGCTTATTCGCAACGGGATGAAACGACCATGTCAGATGAAAAAAACGGCGGCTTACTGTACGGCCTTGAGCAGCGCATCCCGCCGCTCCCGGCTTTTTTTAGCGCCTTACAGCACGTACTCGCCGGGCTGGTGGGCATTATTACGCCGCCGCTGATTATCGGCGCGGCGCTGGGGCTGGGGGAGTGGCTGCCCTATTTGATCAGCATGTCCCTGCTGGCTTCCGGCATCGGGACCTTCCTGCAATCCAACCGCCTGTGGGGGATCGGCGCGGGCATGATCTGTATGCAGGGGACCAGCTTTGCGTTTCTCGGCGTCGCCATTGCCGGCGGTATGTGGGTAAAAGGGCAGGGCGGTACGCCGCAGGATATTATGGCCATGCTGTTTGGCGTCAACTTCGTCGCCGCGCTGGTGCCCTGTCTCGTCAGCCGCTTTATTGAACCGCTGAGGCGCATTTTTACTCCGGTGATTACCGGTAGCGTGATAGCACTGATCGGCATTAGCCTGATTAAAGTCAGCGTCATTAACTGGTGCGGCGGCGAGCAGGCGAAAGCGTTTGCCAGCATGAGCAATATCGCCCTCGGCGCGGGCACGCTGGGGACCATCGTCCTGCTGAGCTGCGCGAAAAACCGCTGGCTGCGTCTCTCTTCGGTGGTGGTGGGGATTGGCGTCGGCTGCGCGGCGGCGGCGCTGAGCGGAACGTTCCAGCTTAAAGGCGTCGGTGATGTCTGGTTCCGCTTACCGCAGCTGTTCCCGTTTGGTTTTCAGTTTAACAGCGCGATTTTTCTGCCGATTGCGCTGGTGTCTCTGGTCTGCATTCTTGAGGCGGTAGGCGATCTGACGGCCAATTGCCTGATCTCTCAGCAGTCGATAGATGACGAGGCCTTTCGTTCGCGGCTGAAAGGCGGCATTCTTGCCGATGGCATAAGCTGCATGGTGGCGGCGATGCTGTGCGCGTTCCCCAATACCACCTTTGCGCAAAACAACGGCGTGATTCAGATGACCGGCGTCGCCAGCCGCTACGTTGGCCGCTACATCGGGGTGATTTTGATTCTGCTGGGCCTGTTTCCGCCGTTCGGCGAGATACTGCGCCAGATCCCGGCGCCGGTACTGGGTGGCGCGACGATGGTGATGTTTGGCTGCGTTGTGGCGGCGGGGATCCGCATTATCACCCAGAAACCGCTGGCCCGTCGCGATATGCTGATCGTTGGCCTGGCCTTCGGTTTTGGTCTCGGCATTGAAGCGGTTCCGGCGTTTCTGACGCACTTCCCGTCGATCGTGGGTAACCTGTTCGGCTCTGCGGCGACCAGCGGCGGGCTGGTGGCGATTGTCCTGAATCTGATTATTCCGGAAGAGAAACCGGCCGCGGCGGCGGCCACAAGGAGCACCGATGATCGCGCTGAATCACTTTAATCAGCTGAGCGGCGAACATGCCGTCGCCGTGCTGGAACCCTGTGTGGCCGTCTCCGGCTGGGCGGCGGCGCTGGCCGCCGGCCGGCCCTGGCGCAGCCGCGCTGATTTACTCAGCGCCGCCCGGCGGCTGATGGCGGCGTGGGGCGAAGCGGAGCTGACTGAGGCGCTAAGCGCCCATCCGCGTATCGGCGAAAAGCCCGCCGGGTCTCAGGCGCACGCGGCGCTCTCGCGTCAGGAACAGGGAAGCGTTGATGGCCGCGATGCTGCGCTGGCGCAGGCGCTGAAAGAGGGCAACGCCCGCTATGAAGCGCGGTTTGGCCGGGTCTTTTTGATTCGCGCGAAAGGGCGCAGCGGGGGTGAAATCCTGGCGGCGCTGTCGCGTCGCCTGCAAAACAGCGAGCGCGCAGAAGTCGAGGACGCGTTAGCGCAGCTGCGCGAAATCACCCTATTAAGACTGGAAGGAGCGATTGGCGAATGAGTACCTTAAGCACCCATATTCTGGATATCTCCACCGGCCGACCGGCGCAGGGCGTAAAGATTGCGCTGGAGCGCGAAGGCGAGCTGGTTGCCCGCGGCGTCACCGATGATAACGGCCGCATTGGCGAACTCGGCGCCGGGACGCTGGCGCCGGGGCGTTACCGGTTGTGCGCGGAAATTGGCGAGTGGTTTGCCGCCAGCGGGCGCGAGACGCTCTACCTGAGCGCGCAGATTGATTTCGTCATCCGCGAGGCGGCTGGCGAGCACTATCATTTACCGTTTTTAATTGCCCCCGGCGGCTGGTCTACCTATCGCGGCAGCTAAATTTTCCCGGAGGCGCGCAGCGCCGCCTCCGGGAAAGGGACTACTGCGCAGCCGCATCCCCCCACACGCGCTCGCCGTTTACCCACGTCTCGCTGATATTACGTTCATCGCCCAGGGTCATCAGCACGAACAACTGCTCATAGATATCCTTGCAGCGTCCGCTGCGTAAGCGCTGCAGCGGCGTGACCGCCGGGTCGATAACCACAAAATCGGCCTCTTTGCCGGGTTGGAAATTGCCAATCTTCTCGTCAAGGCGCAGAGCGCGCGCGCCGCCAAGGGTCGCATGGTAGAAGGCTTCACTGGCGCGCAGGCGATAGCTTTGCAGCTGGCTGACCTTATACGCCTCGCCGAGGGTGCGCAGCATACTGAACGTGGTGCCCGCGCCAACATCGCTACCGATGCCCATGCGCACTTTGTTCTGCCAGCAGGCCGGTAAACGAAACAGCCCGCTGCCGAGAAACAGGTTTGACGTCGGGCAGAAGGCCAGGGCTGAACCGGTCTCGTGCAGGCACTGCCACTCGGCGTCCGCCAGGTGAATGCCGTGGGCAAACACGCTGCGCTCGCCGGTCAGCCGATAGTGATGGTAGACGTCAAGATAGTGCTCATGCTCCGGCCACAGGCTTTTTACCCACGCCACTTCGTTGAGGTTTTCGCTCAGATGAGTATGCAGCCAGGTATCGGGAAACTCTTCCCGCAGCTGCCGCACCGCGGCCAGCAGCTCCGGCGTTGAGGTCGGTGCGAAGCGCGGCGTAATGGCGTAGCCGAGGCGGCCGCGCCGGTGCCAGCGTTCAATCAGCGCGCGGGTTTGTCGGTAGCTCTGCTCCGCGCTTTCGCTCAGATAATCGGGCGCGTGGCGATCCATCATCACTTTCCCGGCGAGCAGGCGCATATTCAGGCGCAGCGCTTCGTTAAACAGGGCATCCACCGATTCCGGATGCAGCGTACAAAAAACCAGCGCGGTGGTGGTGCCGTGGCTCAGCAGCTGGTTGACAAAAAACTGCGCGATCTCGGCGGCGTAGTCGGCATCGGCAAACTGGCTCTCCACCGGAAAGGTATAGGTGGTGAGCCACTCCAGCAGCTGCTCGCCAAATGCGCCTATCATCTCGGTTTGCGGATAGTGGACGTGGGCATCGACAAACCCCGGCAGCAGTAGCTTACCGCGCAGGTCGCGATAGCCCTTCTGCGGGTGCAGAAAGCGTTCGCCCTCCTGCCACGGCAGCAGCGCCTGAATGCGTCCGTCGCGAAGAAACAGCACGCCATCCTCCAGATAGCGCGCCTGGCGGGCGATATCGTCGGCGCTCTCGGCAACCTCGGCGATATCGAAAAATGCGCCGCGAACCGCGGCATGGTAGTCAAACATCATAGCTGCCCTGTGGGTTAGCGAAAGGATAGGTTGATTGAGCAAGATTAATGCCAGTTTGCGCAGGCGGAGAGCCGCCGCGACGTGACGCCGCGGCGGGAAGGTCGGGTTACTCTTTCTGGGCGAGGGCGCTGAAACCGGCGGTGGCGCCGACGCGCTCGTCGCGGGCGATCCAGCGGTAGGCCGCGCCGCTCAGGAAGACGCCGATAAACCAGCTAAAGTTAGCCACTTCGTGCAGGGCCGGAATAAAGCTGATGACCAGACCAATCGCGACGGAGGGCACCAGGGCGGCGATCGCTTTCGGGTTAAAGCCGTTGCGGTACCAGTACTGGCCTTTTGGCGTGTCGTCGAACAGGTCGTTAACGGAAACCTTACCGCGCTTAATGATGTAAAAGTCCACGATCAGGATACCGAACAGCGGGCCGATAAACGCCCCCAGCACGTCGAGGGTGTAGTGGATCAGCTCCGGCGAGTTAAACAGGTTCCACGGCGTCAGCAAAATCGATCCCACGGCGGCAATCATGCCGCCGGTGCGGAAGCTGATTTTCTGCGGCGAGCAGTTAGAGAAATCGAACGCCGGGGAGACAAAGTTGGCCACGATATTAATCCCGATGGTGGCAGTGATCATGGTCAGCAGGCCAATGGCGACCGCCAGGTCGTTACCCACGCGGCTCACAGTCTCAATCGGGTCGGTGATCATGCGGCCAAACAGCGACTGCGTGCCGGAGACAATCACCACGGTCACGATGGAGAACAGCAGGAAGTTAAACGGCAGGCCCCAGCGGTTGCCGCGGCGGATCTCGCCCATGCTTTTGCCGTAGCGCGAGAAATCGCCAAAGTTGAGCAGCGGGCCGGAGAAGTAGGAGACCACCAGCGCGGTGGCGGTGATCATCTGCCAGGTCTGCTCCCCGGCGCTCAGCGATTTGCTGGCGAGGGTAAAGGAGATCCCGTCAAAACCGGTCCTGTATACAATCCATCCCGCCAGCGCCAGCATTACCACGTAGACCGCCGGGCCGGCGATATCGATAAAGCGCTTGATGGCGTTCATTCCGTGCCAGAACACCATCGCCTGCAGCAGCCACATGGTGGCGAAGCAGAGCCAGCCCAGATGCGACAGGCCGAGGACGCTGGATGCTGTGAGCGTCGATAGCGATGGCCAGAACTTCAGCAGCACCAGCATCAGCGCGTTGGCGGCGAGATAGGTCTGAATGCCGTACCACGCGAAGGCGATAAGCCCGCGGATCACCGCCGGGATATTGGCCCCAAACACGCCAAACGCCTGACGACAAATGACTGCGTAGGGCACGCCCGCCATCTGGCTGGGCTTCGCCACCAGGTTGGCGCACAGTTGAACGATGCAAATCCCCACCAGCAGGCACAGCAGCACCTGCCAGCTCGCCAGCCCGAGCGTAAAGAAGCTCGCCGCCACCACGTAGCCCCCCATGCTGTGCACGTCCGACATCCAAAAAGAAAAGATGTTGTACCAGCTCCAGTTCTGGTCGCGCGTCGGCGCCAGATCCTCATTGCAAAGTCGCGGACTGTATCCAGCGTGGGGATCAGCGGCCTTAACCTGATGCGTATTTTGTTGATTTGGCATGAAACCTGCTCCTGTAAATGAACACCCGTTTAAATGGATTGCTGAGGCTGTTGCAGGATTTAGGCCAAAGTGGTTATTTTTGTATGCAAGAATTAAATTTTATGTATACGATCCGATATCAAAAAGTAAAAACCGGAGTGGTGAATGAGCAACCAACATCGTCTGCAGGCCTCGCCAGAACTGCAGGATAAAGACGAATCCATCTATCAGGCGCTGATGACCGCGATCGTCGAGCATCAGCTGCCGCCGGGGAGCAAACTGCCGGAGGAGGCGCTGGCGGAAGCGTTCGGCGTAAGCCGTACCGGGATCAGAAAGGTGCTGCAACGACTCGCGACTGTGCAAATGGTCGCCCTGACGCCCAAACGTGGTGCACAGGTCGCCAGCCCGACGGTAGAAGAGGCGCAAGAGATCTTCCGCACCCGCGCGCTGCTGGAGGTGGCCAACCTGCCGGATGTGCTGGCCCGCTGTCAGCCGCCGCACCTCGCGGCGCTTGAGGCCATTATCCGTGAGGAGCAGCAGGCCCATGAACGCTATGACGGCCCGGCGGCGATCCGCTACTCCGCCGAGTTTCATATTCAGCTGCAGGCGATCTCCGGCAATCAGGTGCTCACCGAGATGGTGACCCGCCTGAGCCAGCGCTCATCCCTGGTTATCGCGGCGTGGGGATCGCCGTGGCGTCAGGGCTGCCGCTGCGACGATCACGAACGGCTTGTCCAACTGCTGCGCGACAAGGCGCTGCAGCCGCTGAGCGATGCGTTAAGTCACCATTTTGAACATATCGTCGCCAGCCTTTGCTTTGAGCGTTCTGGCGTGACCCTACCTGATTTTGCCCGGCTGTTTGCCGGTTATAAGGAGCCGTAATGGCCGCTGTTTGTATACAAGTCATCAACCCCAACACCAGCCTGGCCATGACGGAAACCATCGGCGCCGCCGCGCGGGCGGTCGCCGCGCCGGGAACCGAGATTCTGGCGGTCTGCCCCCGCGAAGGCGTCCCATCGATAGAGGGCCACTTTGATGAAGCCATCGCTGCCGTGGGCGTGCTGGAGCAGATCAACGCCGGTCGCCAACAGGGGGTCGACGGGCACGTGATCGCCTGTTTTGGCGACCCCGGTCTGCTGGCGGCGCGCGAGCTGGCGCAGGGGCCGGTGGTGGGCATTGCCGAAGCGGCGATGCATACGGCGACGCTGGTGGCCACCCGTTTCTCCATTGTGACCACGCTGCCGCGCACTCTGATCATCGCCCGTCATCTGCTGCATCAGTATGGTTTTCATGACCACTGCGCGGCCCTGCACGCCATTGATTTACCGGTGCTGGCGCTGGAGGACGGCAGCGGTGTGGCGCAGGAGAAGGTACGCGCGCGCTGTATTCAGGCGCTAAAAGAGGACGGCTGCGGGGCTATCGTGCTGGGCTGCGGCGGGATGGCGACGCTGGCCCAGGAGCTGACCCGCGAGCTGCGCGTGCCGGTGATCGATGGCGTCAGTGCGGCGGTCAAAATGGTTGAGTCGCTGGTGGCGTTAGGCCTGTCGACCAGCAAGCAGGGCGATTTAGGGTTTCCGGAAGCCAAGGCGTTGAGCGGCAAATTTCAGGCATTAAATCCCTTTTAAAATGAAGAGGTAGCAGATGGCATTTTTGGCAGACGATTACCCGCGCGACCTGCGCGGCTACGGCGGACAGCCGCCGCACGCCCGGTGGCCGAACAACGCGCGCATCGCCGTGCAGTTTGTTCTGAACTACGAAGAGGGCTCAGAAAACCACGTGCTGCACGGTGATGCCGGTTCTGAACAGTTTCTGTCCGATATTATCGGCGCCGCCAGCTATCCTGACCGGCATATGTCGATGGATTCGCTGTATGAGTACGGCAGCCGCGCCGGTTTCTGGCGCATCCATAATGAGTTCAGCCAGCGGGGACTGCCGCTGACCGTGTTCGGCGTCGCCATGGCGCTGGCGCGTCATCCTGAGGTGGTCGAGGCGATTAAGTCGGCGAACTATGACGTGGTCAGCCACGGCTGGCGCTGGATCCACTACCAGAATATGCCCATCGAGCAGGAGCGGGAGCATCTTCATAAAGCCGTGCAGGTGTTAACCGATCTGTTTGGCAAACCGCCCACCGGCTGGTATACCGGGCGCGATAGTCCCCATACCCGCCAGTTGGTGGTGGAGCACGGCGGTTTTGATTATGACAGCGACTATTATGGCGACGATCTGCCGTTCTGGAGCGAGGTGGCCTGCGGCGACGGGACGCGTAAGCCACACCTGATCGTACCTTATACCCTCGACGCCAACGATATGCGCTTTGCCACCGCCCAGGGGTTCAATACCGCCGAGCAGTTTTACACCTATCTGAAAGACAGCTTCGATGTGCTGTACGCCGAGGGGGCCAGCGCGCCGAAGATGATGTCCATCGGGATGCACTGCCGCCTGCTGGGGCGCCCGGGCCGCTTCCGCGCGCTGCAGCGTTTCCTCGATTATGTGCAGCAGCACGACCAGGTTTGGGTCTGCACTCGTCAGCAGATTGCCGACCACTGGCGCGACGTTCATCCGTTCAGGGGGTAAAGGCGTTCCCCGGGTCGCGCCGCAAGCGGCTTACCCGGGCTACCGGATCGCAGACGTGTGCGGACCTGTAGCCCGGGTAAGCGCAGCGCAACCCGGGGGATTCCCTTAACTCATCAAACTCACCTGGGCGGCGACGATGCGCCAGCCGCAGGGGAAGCGCACCCAGGTTTGCTGCTGCCGGCCAATGCGCTCGCTGCCTTCGCGGGTGAATTCGGTGCTGCACACCGCGTAATCCTCGCCGAAGGTGGTGATGGTGGTGTGCCGCAGCGCGCGCTGCAGGCCGGCTGCCGGGCGGGCGGCGCGAAAGGCGCGGATTTCGTCGATACCGTAGAGATTTTCCCCGGCCCCCAGCCGCACCGTGCGCTTATCGTGCCAGAACAGCTCATCCAGTACCGCGATATCGTTGCTCACCAGCGCTTCCTCATAGCGGTAAAACGCCGCCGTCACCTCGGCGAGAACCAACGGGCGATTAATCTGCTCTTGCGTCATCATGCTGCTATCTCCACCGGGCGGGCGTCGGTAATGCCCATCTCCTCCAGCGCCCGCGCCGCGCGCAGACAGGCTTGTTCATTAAAAGGCGCGGCAATCAGCTGCAGGCCTATCGGCTGACCGTTCGCCGTACGCAGCGGCACGGTGACCACCGGCAGGCCAAGGAAGGAGATGGGCTGGGTCAGCATCCCCATGCTGGCGCGAATCGGCAGCGGCTGGCCGTTAATCTCCATGGTCTGCGCGCCGATGGGCGTCGCGCTGCACGGCGTGGCCGGGGCGATCAGCACATCCGCATGGGCGAACAGGGCTTTAAACGCCTGCTGCGCGTGGCGGCGGAAGCGCTGGGCCTGAAGATACCAGGCCGACGGGATCATCGCGCCCGCCAGCAGGCGCTCGCGTGAGTTCGGCTCAAAACGTTCGGGCTGGCTACGCAGCGCGGGCAGGTACTGATTTCCGCCCTCGGCGGCGCTGAGAATAAACGCCGCCGAGCGGGCCAGCTCCGCCTCCGGGAAGATCAGCTCCTCATGCGCCGCCAGCGCCCCGGCGACGCGAGCGACGGCCGCACGGGCGTCGTTATCGCACCACGTTGTAAAATAACCGCCGAGGGTGGCGCAGCGCAGGCCTTCGCGCCCGCGCGACAGCAGATTCGCCGTGCGCTCGCTGGCCTTGTCGGCCTGAAAACCATCGCCCGGATCGCGACCCTGCAGGGCATCGTAAACCGCGGAAAGGTCGCTGACGCAGCGGGCAAACGGACCGATATGGTCGAGGCTGGCGACGAAAGGATGGCTCCCGGAGCGCGACAAGCGGCCAAAGGTCGGCTTCAGGCCGAAGATCCCGCACAGCGATGCCGGGACGCGAATGGATCCGTTGGTGTCGCTTCCCAGCGAAAAATGCACCAGCCCGGCGGCCACCGCTGCCGCCGACCCGCCCGAGGAACCCCCGGCGATCCGCGAGAGATCGTGCGGATTACGCGTCGCCCCGTAGTGGCTGTTTTCGGTGGTAAACCCGTAGGCGTAGGCATCCATATTCAGCATCCCGGAGAGCAGCGCGCCCGCGCTATGCAGCTGGCGCACCGCCCAGCTGTCGGCAACGGCGGCGGGGCGATTGCTCAGCAGCTGCGCCCCGGCAAGGGTCGTGTGTCCGGCGACATCGAAAAGATTTTTCACCGCATAGGGAACGCCTGCCAGCGCGGGCAGAGGCTTTTTTTCCCGTCGCAGAGTATCGATATTCTCCGCCTCAGCGAGCATGCGTTTTTCGCTGACGTGGGTCCAGGCGTTGATCTGCGGGTTTACGCGGGCGATGTTCTCGAGGGTGTGGCGGGCGATCTCTTTGGCGCTGAGCTCGCCGGCGGCCAACGCACGCTGGATTTCGTGAATCGTCATTTCAGGCAGCTTCATGCTTTATAGACTCCGGCGATTTCGACGCGATCGTCGAGGGGAAAGGCCAGCAGCGGCCCGGCCATGGCGGCAATGCGGCTAAACTGCACCTTGAGCTCTGCGCGCCGCGCATCGTCCAGCTCCAGCGCCAGCAGCTGTTCCATTTGCGTGAGGTAAGCGTCCCATTCGTTGTGCGGTGTGTTCATCATCAGCTCCTAATATCCGGCGGCGGAGCCGTTGCTGCGCGGATCGCTGGCCCCCTCGAACAGACCGTTGGGGTGGCGAACGATCGCCCCGGCGTGGCCCATGGCTTCGCTGAAATCGGCCAGCACTTCAACGTCGTGCCCCAGCTGACGCAGGCGGGCAACGCATTCGGCGCTGAAGCGGCCTTCCAGCTTGAGCGAGTCGGAGGTTTGCCCCCAGGTACGTCCCAGCAGCCAGCGCGGTCGGGTGATGCTCTCCTGCAGCGGCGCGTTTTGCAGCACGTAGCGGGTGAAAATCGCGGCCTGGGTTTGCGGCTGGCCGTCGCCGCCCATGGAGCCGTACACCATCACCCGGCCATCGTTCAGCCTCGCGGCGGCGGGGTTGAGGGTGTGAAACGGCTGTTTACCGGGCGCCAGCGCCAGCAGGTGGCTCGGGTCGAGGCTGAAAGAGGCCCCGCGGTTCTGCCAGACAATTCCGCTCTCCGGCAGCACCACGCCGCTGCCGAATTCGTGATAAAGGCTTTGAATAAAGGAGACCGCCAGTCCGCTGTTATCGATAACCCCCATCCACACGGTATCGCCCGGGCCTTTGCCCGCGCCCCACGGGGCGGCCTGCTGGTCGTCGATGTTATCCGCCAGCGGCTGCAGCGCCGCCGCTGCCAGCAGGCTCTGGATATCGACATCAAGGTGGCGCGGATCGGTGATATGCGCGTCGCGCAGGCCGAAAGCCAGCTTGGTCGCCTCAACGATTCGGTGGACGGTCATCGCATCGTCGGCGTCGGCCATCGCCAGCCGGTCGGTGATGCCGAGGATCGCCAGCGAAACCAGCCCCTGGGTCGGCGGCGCGAGGTTCCACAGTTCCCCGTGCTGATGCTCAAGCCTGAGCGGCAGCGGGCGGCGGGCGCGATGCTGCTGCAGATCGCTGAGGGTGACGGGCAGTCCATACTGTTCCATGCCGCGGGCCAGATGCTCCGCCAGCGGCCCGCGATAGAAGCTGTCTAAACCGTCTTCGGTTAATCGGCGCAGGGTGTTCGCCAGCGCCGGCTGCAAAAAGCGGCTCCCGGCCTTCGGCGGCTGGCCGTCCACCAGAAAGGTTTCGGCGAAGCCGGGCTGGTCGCGCAGTTCGCTGAATTTCCCGGCGGTGGCGCTGGCCTGCGAGGCGGTCACCGGGATACCGCCGGCGGCGTAGCCGATGGCGTCTTCCAGCAGACGCGTCAGCGGCAAGAATTTCCCGGTTAACTCCCGCGAAACCTTCAGCGCTTCGTCCCAGCCGCTGACGGTGCCCGCCACGGTCAGGGCCGCCTGCGGGCCGCGGTGGGGGATCTGCGAGAGGCCGGCGTAGGCCTGCGGCGTCGCCAGCGACCCCGCCGCGCCGCTGGCGTCAATGGCGATGGGATCGCCCTCGGGGGGCACGATAAGCCAGAAGCCATCGCCGCCGAGGCCGTTCATATGCGGGTAAACCACGGCGATGGTCGCGGCGGCGGCGACCATCGCTTCTATCGCGCTTCCGCCTTCGCGCAGAACCGCCAGCGCGCTCTGGCTGGCCAGATGATGGGGCGCGACCGCCATCCCGTGGGCGGCAACATGACTTTGCATGGGGTGTCCTCAATTAACCGAATCGTCCGCAGAGGGTTGCAAAAGCTGTTCCATGTCTGAACGTAAAGTTTCAATTGCTGCTGGCGATGGGCGTTTTTTGTCGAACTGGCATGCATTATGAAAGACGTTAACGGTATAGTGCGGTGAAACGAAAGTTACAGAGGTCTTATGCAACAGCTTGATGAACGACTAAAAGAGCAGTACCCGTCTTTATCGCCGCAGGAACAGCGGGTGGCGGATTTTATTTTCGATCATTTTGATGACCTGATTAGCTACAACAGCGCCGAGCTGGCGCAGCTTAGCGGGGTATCGAAAGCCACGGTCAGCCGTCTGTTCAAGCGCCTGGGCTATGAAAAATATAAAGATATGCGCGATGAGCTGCGCACCCTGCGCCAGAGCGGAATGCCGCTGACCGATAATCGCGATGCGGTGCAGGGCAACACGCTGCTGGCGCGCCACTATAAGCAGGAGATGGCCAACCTGACCCAGTGGGTTAACGCCCTTGATGTCCAGCAGTTCGCCGAGGCGATTCAGGCGCTGGTGAGCGCCCGGCGTATCGTGATTATCGGCATGCGCAATGCTTATCCGGCGGCGCTGCATTTGCGCCAGCAGCTTTTACAGGCGCGCGGGCAGGTGCTGGTGCTGCCGCAGCCGGGACAAAGCTTAAGCGAGGAGCTGGTGGATTTAACCGCCGACGATGTGGTGGTGGTGATGGCGTTTCGCCGCCGTCCGCGAATTATTCGCCCGCTGCTGCAGCAGCTACAGAGCAGCGGTATTCCGGCGCTGCTGATGTGCGAACCGCAGGCCCACGGCCTGTTTCCGCTGGCGCGCTGGCAGCTTTGCGCGCCGCTGGATAGCGTATCGGCCTACGATAGCTACGCGTCGGTCAATAGCCTGATCAATCTGCTGTCGAACGCCTTTCTGCACGAAATTCTCGATAAAGGCCGCCCGCGGATTCACGATATTGCCACCCTCTATCAGCAGCTGGACGAGCTGGAACAACGATAATGGGGCGCCAGCGTGGTGCTTTGCATGATTTTGGTGCGATAAAATAATGGGGGAACGCGCGGTCTTTCCCTCTTAACTCCTCAATTTCCCTTGTTTTACGTTCGCTTAGCCAAACGGCGGGCTGACCCGATGCGTGGCGCTTTATCTGGCACATTAGTTGCAAAAGTGACTTCAAAGAATCTTTTGTTTCATGCTAACGTAACGGGTAAACATCATGAAGAAACTGTTGATCGCACTGGCCGGGGCCGCTTGTCTGTTAACCAACCTCCCGGCGGCGAAAGCTGACCAGCTCCAGGATATTGAAAAGCGCGGCACGATCCGCATTGCGGTGCCGCAGGATTTTCCGCCTTTTGGCTCGGTGGGTACCGACCTTCAGCCGCAGGGCTACGACATCGATATGGCGCGCTACCTCGCCAAAGAGATGAAGCTCAAGCTGCAGCTGGTGCCGGTCACCAGCGCCAACCGCGTGCCTTATCTGCAAACCGATAAGGTGGACCTGGTGATTTCCAGCCTCGGTAAAAACGCCGAGCGCGAGAAGGTGATCGACTTTAGTCGCGCCTATGCGCCGTTCTTCCTCGGCGTATTTGGTCCGAAGGGCGCAGAGCTGAAAGACCCGGCGGCGCTGAGCGGTAAAAGCGTGGGCGTGACCCGCGGCGCGGTGGAGGACATGGTGCTGACCAGCGTGGCGCCGAAAGAGGCGCAGATTAAGCGCTACGAAGATAACAACACCACGCTGTCGGCCTATTTATCTGGCCAGGTGCAGTATGTGGCCACCGGCAACCTGGTGGTGGCGGCCATCTCCCGGCAGAACGCTGACAAGGCCCCGGTGCCGAGCTTTATGCTGAAAGACTCGCCGTGCTTTATCGGCCTGAAGAAAAATGAACCGGCCCTGAAGGCGAAAGTGGATGCGCTGATTGAGCAGGGCGTGAAAGACGGTACCCTCAACGGGCTGTCTGAGAAGTGGATGAAAGCGCCGCTGCCTGCCAGCCTCGGCGCGTAAGGTTCGGGCATGACGGAGCAACTTCATTTCTCTGAGCTCTGGCCGCACTGGCCGGAGCTGCTGGCGGGGCTGTGGGTGACCATTCAGCTGACGGTGCTGGCGACCATAGGCGGCCTGACGATTGGCATTTTCGGCGCCGCCGTTCGCAGCGGACGTCCGACGTGGTTCAGCCGGATATGGGGCGGGTATGTCGAACTGATTCGCAACACGCCGTTTGTGGTACAGCTGTTTTTTATCGTCTTCGGCTTACCGAATCTGGGGCTGAAGATGACGGCGGGCGAGGCCGCGCTGCTGGCGATGGTGGTGAACCTCGGGGCCTACAGTACCGAGATCGTGCGCGCCGGGATTCAGGTGACGCCGAAAGGGCAGTGGGAAGCGGGGCGCGTACTGGGGCTGACCCGGACGCAGACCTTTATTCAGGTCATTCTGCCGCCCGCGCTGCAGCGCATTTATCCGGCGCTGGTGAGCCAGTGCATCATCGTCATGCTCGGTTCGTCGGTGGTGTCGCAGGTCTCTTATGAAGAGTTGACCTTTGCCGCCAACCTGATTCAGTCGCGCACCTTCCTCAGTTTTGAGGTCTATCTGGTGACGACGGGGATTTATTTAGCGCTATCGATAACGATGCGTCAGCTGCTGCTGGCGGCGGGACGTAAATGGCTGGGGGTACAGGCATGATGACCACCTTTACCGATTGGGACATTGTCCGCAATCTGCTGCTGGCCGGGCGCTGGACGGTGCTTCTGTCGCTGGTGGCATTTCTCGGCGGCGCGCTGGTGACGCTGCCGCTCCTGCTGCTGCGCATGACCGGCGGGCGCCAGGTAAAACGCCTGATCCGCGGCTATGTCGAACTTTTTCAGGGGACGCCGCTGTTGATGCAGCTGTTCCTCGCCTTTTTCGGCGTGGCGCTGTTCGGCATCGACGTTTCTGCGTGGACCGCGGCGTCGCTGGCACTGACGCTGTACACCAGCGCCTTTTTGCTCGATATCTGGTTCGGCAGCATTCGCGCCCTGCCAAAAGGGCAGTGGGAAGCGTCGCGCTGTCTGGGGCTGAGCTTTGGCCAGACGCTGTATCGCGTTGTCGCGCCGCAGGCGCTGCGGATCGCCATCGCCCCGACGGTCGGCTTTGCCGTGCAGGTGATCAAGGGCACGGCGCTGGCGTCGATTATCGGCTTCGTCGAGCTGACCAAAGCGGGCACCATGCTGACCAACGTCACCTATCAGCCGTTTAAAGTCTTTGCGCTGGTGGCGCTGGGCTATTTCATTCTGTGTTATCCGCTGTCCCGCTACAGCCGTTATCTGGAGAACAAATTCAATGCCTCTCATCACCATTAATCAGATGCAGAAGTATTACGGCGATAACCACGTGCTCAAGGGCGTCGATCTGGATATCGATATGGGCGAAGTGATCTCGATTATCGGCCGCAGCGGGTCGGGCAAAAGCACGCTGCTGCGCTGCATCAACGGCCTGGAAGGCTATCAGGAAGGCAGCATTAAGCTCGGCGGGATGACCATTACCGACCGCGACTCGCAGGCGCGGGAAATCAGCCGCTCTATCGGCATGGTGTTCCAGAACTTTAACTTGTTCCCGCATATGACGGCGCTGGAAAACGTGATGCTGGCGCCGCGTCGGGTACTGAAGAAGAGCGCCGCCGAGTGCCGTGAACTGGCCCAGCGGATGCTGGAAAAGGTCGGATTGGGCGACCGGCTCGATTACTACCCGTCGAGTCTCTCCGGCGGCCAGCAGCAGCGCGTGGCGATTGCCCGCGCGCTGGCGATGTCGCCAAAAGTTTTACTCTGTGACGAGATCACCTCGGCGCTGGATCCGGAGCTGGTTGGCGAAGTGCTTAAGGTGCTGGAGCAGCTGGCGGCGGAGGGAATGACGCTGATTCTCGTGACCCATGAAATGAATTTTGCCCGCGAAGTGGGCGACCGCGTGGTGTTTATGCATCAGGGACGCGTCTGGGAGCAGGGCGACAGCAAAACGCTGTTCGCCAACCCGCAGACCAGCGAACTGAAGCAGTTTATTTCCTCCGTGCGCGGCCTCAATCAATAAGGACTTAAAGATGGATATCACTCAGTTTCCGCAACTCAATCCGCCGTCGCGCCTGCTGATGGGGCCAGGCCCGATTAACGCCGACCCGCGCGTGCTGCGCGCCATGTCGAGCCAGCTGATCGGTCAGTACGACCCGGCGATGACCCACTATATGAACGAAGTGATGGCGCTGTACCGCGGCGTATTTCGTACCGAAAACCGCTGGACGATGCTGGCGGACGGAACCTCAAGGGCCGGGATTGAGGCGATACTCGTTTCGGCTATTCGGCCGGGGGACAAGGTGCTGGTGCCGGTGTTTGGCCGCTTCGGCCATCTGCTGTGCGAAATCGCCCGCCGCTGCCGGGCGGAAGTGCACACCATTGAAGTACCCTGGGGTGAGGTGTTCACTCCGGACCAGGTGGAGGATGCCATCAAACGTATTCGTCCGCGCCTGCTGCTGACGGTGCAGGGCGACACCTCCACCACGATGCTGCAGCCGCTGGCGGAGCTGGGGGATATCTGCCGCCGCTATGACGTCCTGTTTTACACTGACGCCACCGCTTCGCTGGGCGGCAACCCGCTGGAAACCGACGCCTGGGGGCTGGATGCGGTCTCGGCCGGGATGCAGAAGTGCCTCGGCGGCCCGTCCGGCACCTCGCCGATTACCCTCAGCGCGCGCATGGAAGAGGCGATTCGCCGCCGCAAATGCGTGGAAGAGGGGATCCGCACCGATGCCCACCGCGACGGCGACGAGGAGATGATCTACTCCAACTATTTCGATCTCGGCATGGTGATGGACTACTGGGGGCCAGAGCGCCTTAACCATCATACCGAGGCCACTACCGCGCTGTTCGGCGCCCGCGAATGCGCGCGGCTGATCCTCCAGGAGGGGCTGGATAACGGCATTGCCCGCCATAAGCTGCACGGCGACGCGCTGGTCAAAGGCATTCAGGCGATGGGGCTGGAGACCTTCGGCGACCTGAAACATAAGATGAACAACGTGCTTGGCGTCGTTATCCCGCAGGGTATCAACGGCGACCAGGCGCGCAAGCTGATGCTGGAAGATTTCGGTATTGAAATCGGTACCTCGTTCGGCCCGCTGCACGGCAAAGTGTGGCGGATCGGCACCATGGGCTACAACGCGCGTAAAGACTGCGTGATGACCACGCTCAGCGCCCTGGAGTCAGTGCTGAACTATCTCAAATTCCCGACCACCCAGGGCGCCGCGATGCAGGCCGCGTGGGATCACTATCGCAGCGAGAGCGCCCAATGAGTCCAGCACAACGCCAGCAGGCGGAAATGCAGCAGGCCGCGGCGCGGGTGATGGCCCGCGCCGATGAGCTGGCCGCGATCAGCGAAACGCCGGATGTCCTGACCCGGGTTTATCTCTCTCCTCAGCATCTTGCGGCCAACCAGCGGGCGGCGCTGTGGATGACCCAGGCCGGGATGACCGTCTGGCAGGACAGCGTCGGCAATATTTGCGGGCGCTACGAGGGAGAGCAGGAGGGGGCGCCCGCCATCCTGCTGGGGTCGCACCTTGATACGGTGCGCAACGCCGGGCGCTATGACGGTATGCTCGGCGTCCTGACGGCGATCGAGGTGGTGGACAGTCTGCATCGACAGGGGCGTAGGCTGAAAAAGGCGATCGAGATTGTCGGCTTTTGCGATGAAGAAGGGACGCGTTTCGGTATTACGCTGCTCGGCAGCCGCGGGCTGACCGGTACCTGGCCCGAGAGCTGGCTGGCGCAGACCGATGCCGATGGCGTCAGCGTGGCGCAGGCGATGGTGCTGGCCGGGCTGGATCCGGCGCGCATTCACCTGGCCGCCCGCCGCCAGGAGGAGATCGCCGCTTATCTGGAACTGCATATCGAGCAGGGGCCGTGCCTGGAGCAGGAAGGACTGGCTTTAGGCGTAGTGGAAGCGATTAACGGCGCGCGTCGTCTGAACTGCCGCTTTACCGGCGAGGCGGGACACGCCGGGACCGTACCGATGAGTCATCGGAAAGATGCGCTGGCCGCCGCCGCCGAATGGATGGTGCGGGTAGAGACGCTGACCCGCGAGCAGGGCGGAAACCGGGTCGCCACGGTGGGTACGCTGCGCTGCGCGCCCGGCGCGGTTAACGTCATTCCCGGCGAAGTCACGCTGACCCTCGACATTCGCGGGCCGAAAGACCAGCCGCTGGATGCGCTGCTGGATACGTTGCTGAATGAGGCGCAGGCCATTGCTTCTTGTCGCCAGCTGCGGTTCAGCGCCGAAGAGTTTTACCGGATTGCCGCTACCGCCTGCGAAAGCGGATTGCAGCAGGTATTGAACGAGGCGGTGCAGGAAGTGCAGGGGCGTTCGCTGACGCTGCCGAGCGGCGCCGGGCATGACGCTATCGCCATGGCCGAACGCTGGCCGTCAGCGATGCTATTTGTGCGCTGCAAAGGCGGCATCAGCCATCATCCCGCCGAGTCGGTCACCGCCGATGATGTGGCGCTGGCGATAGCGGCCTATTCGCGCGCGGTGTCGGCGCTGGATGCCGGAAATTAAGCGCCGGGCGGTCCGGCGCTGTGCAAGTGGAGCTGTCCCATCGCGGAACGGTCCCCCACCGGTGGCGGTGGGGGGGACCGTTTTATTTTTTGCCGTTCGGTTTGAGCTGTTCGCCGGGTCTGAGCCTGAACAGCTCGTCATCTCGGGTTGAGTAGCGAACCGTTCCGTCAGCCAGCCGATAAGCACCCTCGGTGAATCCCGCGCCGTTCAGGAACGGCGCCACCGCGTCCGGCGTGTTGCGGAAGGCGGCTTCCAGGGCGAGAAGCGCATAGGGGGCAATACTATCGATACTGGCATATTCGGCCTCAGGGTCATCGACAAAAAAGCCGTTGAGGCGCTGGTTGTTGATGATGTTTGCGCCGATGCGATCCGCCAGCGTCAAATAGTCCTGCTGCCCGGTGGCCTGCCACAGGTCGATAAGGGCGAAAATCGCATACGGCTGATGGTTCTCCGTTTGGCTATTCAGCCTGCGGTTTGCGCCGCCGGGTTCACCGATATCGCCTAAACCCTGGCCTTTCGCGATGCCGCGGGCGACTTTCCAGATGGCACGATCCGGTTCAAGCGTCCAGGCGCGGGCGTAGGAGAGAAGAAATTCATTTCCTGCCGGATAGGTTTTCAGCACCGTGCCTTTTTTCCCGTAATAGCCATCGCGTTTTAACGCATAGCCGGAGAGATCCGTGCCGTTGGCCAGCATCGGGCGGAAGGTATTGTTCTGCTCATCGTAAGCGTAGGTCGCGAAGGCCTTGAGGCCATCAAGGGTCCATTTTTTGAGATCGTCACCGTCTTTGCCGAGCGATTTGGCCAGGGCAAGCTGCATCAGCGCATTTTCTGAGTAGAGCGTGCTGGTCCGGCCCTTCAGCAGCATATTGCCTTCCAGCGCGTCCGGGCCCAGTTCGGGACCAAACTGACGCTGCGCACGGTCGCCGTATTTCGAGTGCGTGTCGCTATCATCGGTGGTGTCGGCGCGTTTTAGCGGTTGGGTAAACTGGTAGACGCCCAGTCCGGTTTTCTTATCTCGCGGCAGTACATACTGTTCGGCCAGACGCTTCGCCCACGTCAACGCGCCTGCGTCGCCATCGTATTTATAGAGCAGCGATGCGGAGTAGATAAGGTCGTTGCCGGCATTGAGAAAGCTCAGGCCTTTGGTGGCGAAAAAGGGCGGCTGTTGGACAAAATCACTTTGCCAGAGCGCGCCCATCGGTTTGCCGTACTCCCCGTGACGGCTGGTTTCCAGCGTTTTCCAGTCGTAAACATGAGCGTTCCAGAAAGCCTTGATAAAGCGCGCGGTGGCCTTGTCATCGACGGCAAACATCATGTCGTAATAGGGGTACGCGTTTTTAAGTTCATGGACCATTTCCTTTTCGCTCGGGCCTTGAGGCTGCAGCGTTTTCAAATCAACAAAGCGATGGCCTCCCCACAGCAGTAGTCCGCTGGCGTCCTGATAGTGGTCAAAGTAGTAGCGAATATTCTCCGCGACCCGCTGCTTATATTTTGCTTCGCCGGTCAGGTTGCTTAACCCTACCAGCACCCGCATCAAGTTTTGCTGGGCCGAGAAGTTCGACAGCACGGTCACTTTACCGTCCGGAAAGACCCATTCCATTTGCTTGCCGGTGCGAGGATCCACGCCGTTTGCCAGCAGAGGAGAGTGATGGCCGTACCGATCTCCCGCTTTATCCAGCACGACGTCAGCGAACTGCTTTACGCTGCTCAGCCGCGCGTTCTCCTGGGCGCCAGCACTCAGTGAGAAGAGACTCAGAGCGCCCAATGCAAGGGTGATTTTTGCAATCTTCATTATTATCCTCTTAATGAAAATAAGGGTTTAATAAAACCCTTATTTATTATCTGGCTGACAGGAAGTTATCAGAAGGAGTATTTCACACCAACGCGATAACGCGTTTGGCGTTCATCGGTGGTTTTACTGCCGGAAACGTTGCCGATGGCCATATAAGGAGACCAGTTTTTATCAAATTTATAGGTCAACTTAAAATCATGGGTCCAGTCGTAGCTTTCGTTATCCGCTAAAATAACCCCCGCGGAGTTGGCTTTTTTATAGTCCAGTTCATAATCGAGCTGATAATCTTTGAGGAATTTCCAGGAAAGAACGCTGGTCAGATTATAGCCGTTCTCTGAGGTGTCTTTAGACGTGCCGATATTGCCTGAATTGCGCTTGTAGTAAGGGCGGTAGCGCAGTGAGGCGCTGAGGTCATCCGTCAGGTTGGCTTTACCGCGCAGATAAGGGCGGTAGTTGTTTGAAGACGAACTGGTATCCAGAGAGAAACCAGGCTCTATCTGAAAGGTTTTATTTATTTTATGCACATAGCTTGCCACCACTTCGGTGCCGTTACTGACGGTTTCATCATAGGCTTTATTTTTATCCTGCGAACCTTTCCATTTCCCTTCCAGCGACAGGCCAAAGCCATTGGCAAAACGGTGCGACATCAGCAGTCTGTCTTTATGATTATTGCCGGCTTTGTCATTGGTTTCATGACGATAATCAAACGTCACCGCGTGGGCAGCAATACTGATAAAAGGGATCGTGACTAATAATAAGGAACGAAACATAGGGTGCCTCTACTTTTTTTATTTTCCAAAGGTACAAGAAATTACCTGCCGTAAAGCAGGCAGAACGATACACATTAAATTATTAGATGGTGGTGTGGTGCCGGGTGCCTCCCGGTGAATCAGGCGCTGACCTCCTGATTCGTCAATAAAAACGAAACGTCGATGAGGGTATTCCTCAATTCAGCATGACCCCGCCGCTTAGGGGGATTCACCACACATTATTCTTTATTCCCTGATGATGACTAACTCGCACTACCTGTAATTTTATTGAAAATAACTTTTACACAAAATGAAATTATGTTTTGAGATCGAGATCTGAATATTAAAAAGAGAGAGTAAATTTTTTTTATGTTATTTATAAAGATAATCCTAATTATATATTTACCATATTTATCATGGTGTTATATATTATTTTGTGGTTTTTTGACGCTTTTTTTGCGTGAATTTAAGGCTTTATTTGAACTGGCGGTAATCGTATTCCTATATTTTTAGACGCTCATTTTGTTAAAACTTAAAAATACTCTGATAGTTTCAATGGTTAAACCGAAGTCAATGCTTCCGATTCCTTTACCTAAACGAAAGCTAAACGGATAAGATTGCGCTATTGATCTGCCTGACGGACGACATAACACTCTCAGAAAACTATCCATATGGAAGGATAATAAAAGACAGTAACCTCGGGACTTCAAGATGACTATTCATGGAAAGGATCGTGTATTTATTTCTGGCGTAGAGACTCTATTGCATGAGATGAGCGATGGCGCGGATGCGGGGTTAAGCAACTGCGTGTATGTCACCTGCGGGATGGATATCCAGGAGATATATGCTTTGTTCTTTCGCCATCCGCCGGAGCACTACGCCATCTTCATCACCTCTGAGCGCCATTTTGAGGCCATCAACCGGCTGTTTCCGGGCCTGCTAAAGCTCTGTTTGTCAGAGAGGTTGACGGTCCAAGAGCTGCGTCAGGCGTTAAAAGTGATGGGCCTGTTATTGGCCCAGAACCAAAGCGTTGCTTATCTGCCCGATACGTTTAATTTTACCCACGCCGAGCAACAGATCATGAGGCTCAGTTTACGCGGCCATTCTCTGGATGATATTGCCCGTATTCGCGGGGTCAGCCCGTCCACGGTCAGCGTCCAGCGTACCCGGCTGATGAAGCGTATGGGGACCAACAGCCTGCAGGAGCTATGCTCCCTCTATGCGGCGATGCGTACCAGCGATCGCTCACGCACTCCGGCTAAGCTGAATGAGGATCGCGGTTATTGATTAATACAGCCCGTTGGTAAGCGCGAAAGGCGAACGCGAGATAATATTGTTTGCACGTCAGGCGCCAACGTACCGACCGCAGGTTGTTGCGGGCATACCGTCAGAAAACAGGAGAAAGAATGGCCGTCGATCGTAATGGCGACATTGCCCTGCCAAAATTGAACGCATTGCAGCCCGAATTCGCCCGCGTAGTGGACGGGGTCGTGGCAACGCTAACCCGGTGCTTCCCTGAACTGATGCATAGCCTTTATGTTTACGGTAGCGTGGCGCAAGGACGAGCTACGCCCGGCAAGTCCGATCTCGACATGAGCGTGATATTCCACGTTCGCCCCGATCGGGCCACAGCGGCGCGGCTCGCTGAGATTAAGCGTGAACTGGAAAAGAGCTATCCGGTTGTCAGTAAAATCGATTTTGATTGCGGTGTGCTGCCGCAAGTCCTGCACCCGGATCATACGCTGAGCTGGGGATACTGGCTTAAACATCATTGCGTCTGCGTGTACGGCGAAGATCTGAGCCGCCGGTTTGCTCCCTTTAAACCGGCAAAAGCTATCGCCGTTGCCGTAAATGGGGATTTCCTGCCGGTACTGGAAAAATTCATGGCACAAATACGCTCATCCGCGGATAAGAATGAAGGGTTACAGCTGCAGCGCGCTGCCGCACGCAAAATCATCCGCGCAACCAGTATCCTGCGTAGTGAGTACGACAAAGACTGGCCGGACACCCTTGCTGAGCACCATGGTAAGCTCATTGCCCGCTATCCTGAAAAAGCTGATGACATGGATTACCTGCTGGCAGTGAGTCATGAACCTCAGGGAGAGCTGGCCGACTTTGAAAAAAGGATTCTGGCTTTTGCCAGCTGGCTTAACGTCGAGTTTCATCGTCGTCAAAGCTGAGCGGAAAAGCGCCCTGGCCTTATGCTCTGCTAACCATAGCCGCGATATAAAGCCCGCATCCCCAGGCCAGGTGCGTAAGTACGCTCAGCAAGCGTGCCAGCCACGGGCGCGAGGTACGCGACGCCGCCACACCAAAGCCCAGTGCGGGTTGAAGAATCAAGAACGGCGCAAATAACGTTAGCACGACTGCCAGCAGGCCTGCCGTCAGCGTCGGCTCGTTTAACCAGACGGTTCCGTTCAATGCCAGCGGGACAAAAGCAAAAATGGCCCCGGTCAGGTAGTGAAACACCCAGCCGATAACGCTCTCTCCACGCAATGCCGGCGTGGAAGCGATGGTATTATGGCAAAGCTTTCCTCTGAAAAGCCATGCAATCCAGCGACCCACCAGCGCATAGTTTAGCGGCGGCAGCTTGAGCAGGTATTTTTGGCCGAATGACCAGAGATCCATTATCAGCGTCGCGCCAATACCCGTTATGACCGTTTTTACTACCATCATCGTCTCCAGGGTGTACTCCTTTTCCAATGCATGTCAGGCTGGTAGCCAGTGTGCAACTTAAAGCGAGGTTTAAGTCAACCATGAAAGCCCTCGATATCCGGGCAATTGCCGATCTTTCTGGCATAAATCCCTCTGCGCTGCGTTATTACGAAAAAAAAGGGTTAATTCAGCCTGTTGGTCGTAACGGTTTACGACGGCAATATCACCAAAATGTGCTCAATAAACTGCAGCTCATTGCGCTGGGGCAGGCGGCAGGGTTTACGTTGGATGAACTTGCCGCGATGTTTGGTACCGCATCAGCGTTAGCGATAGACCGGGCGCAGCTACACCAGCGCGCAAAAGAGATTGACGCCACCATTCGCAAGCTGCGGCTGTTAAGCCGCGGGCTGAAGCACGCTGCGCGCTGCACGCAGCCGGAGCATAGGCATTGTGAAGAGTTTAAAAGAGTGGTGGCGAAAGGGTTGAGGCTGGTTGGCTGATTAATTACTTCAGACTGTGATGAGAGCATAATAATGGACAAAAATTTTACACCTGAGCAAATCGAAATCATTAATCGCGTGGTTTTTGCGCGCGTCGAACAAATGAAAGAGCAAGTTACTGACCTTGTTGCGCAGACAGAGCGCGATGCGCACCAGCAGCTGGCGGATTGCGGGATTGATATGACCGATTTCTGTCCGGCTAATCAGCACTTTCTTATGATGACAATCGTCCAGGCGCTGATAGATCGGGTGCACGGCGGCGACAGGGCCCTTGCCCGGAAGATAATAACCATGGAGGCGAAGAGACTGAACGTCAGCGTTAACGTTGAAGCTGATAGTTCGAGATAGCCTTGAGGCTGAGTCTGCGGCGGACCAGAGCGTTATAAACTGCGTCAGCACTGCCTTGTTTGCATAGCGGAGTCCGCCCCTTCTGCATCGGCCATCGGGCTAAAAATGGAAGACCGCTCCCGGAGTCCAGAAAAGACCTTTCCCCCAGCACCGATTGCCACATCCTCGTAGCGTTAACTCTTTATTATTCGCGCCACTGACTTCGTCGCCATGGATTGGTAGTAGGTTGGAACATTCCGCGGGGTCAGTCCACTCTCTTCTGCTCGCTGCTGCGCATCGCCCGACATCGCACCTTTACAGTTCGCGCAAACGCTTTGCGCTGTTATGCTAAAAACCCTGGCAAGCCGCGCTGTAATGAGACCTGACCATGCCCGAACGCGAAAAAAACATTCATATTCAACCCTCGTCTTCTATTTCCCGAACCCATATCTTTCCGGCACTGCTGGCGATCGTCGCCGTATCGAGCCTGTGCGCGTTCGTCTCGCCGCCGCTGGGGCCGTGGCGCGAAATTTTGACGAATCCAGGGATGTATATCGATCTGCTGGCGCTGCTCTTTCTGCTGTTTATGCTCTGGAGCTCAACCAAGGTGCGGATGAACCACGTGGCGGTTAACTGGGTACGCTACGGCCTGCTGCTGTGGATTGCCGGGGGCACTTTCGATCTGATGGACGAAATATTCCACCAGCCGCGCTGGATGGGGTACTACTGCGAAGATCTGCTGCGCCTGTCCGGCATGCTGCTGAGCGCGGTCGGGGTCTACAAAATTATTGAGCGCATCAATCTCCTGTACGTCGACGCGCGTTCGCAATCGCTCAAGGATGAGCTGACCCAGCTGCCCAACCGTCGCTTTTTTATCGACACCATTCGCGAGAAGGAGGGGCGCAGGCTGGCGCTGATGATTGTGGATATCGACTACTTCAAGAAAATTAATGACACCTGGGGTCATCTGGTAGGGGACGAAGTGCTGTTTGCCCTTGGCAAACAGCTGGCGAAGCTCACCAGCGATAAGGTGTTGCCTTCGAGGATTGGCGGAGAAGAATTTGCCATTATTGTCGATGGCCTGTCGGCGCAGGAAGTGGATGAACTGGCGCAGTCGATTTTGCAAAATGCCCGCGCGATCCTGATCAACCACGATAACCCGCTGTCGATCAGCATTGGCGTCGGTCTGCGCCATCAAGACGAGCCGCAGAACCTGTTTATTAAAAAGGTCGATGACGCGCTCTATAAGGCGAAAAATAACGGCCGCGGACGGGTTGAATGGGCCGCGTGAACTATCCCTGCTGCGCGCTGCGGCAGTGGCGACGATATTCGGAAGGCGAGCGCTCGGTGTAGCGTTTAAACACCCGGCAGAAATAGTTGCTGTCGACAAAACCGCAGTTGTGGGCGATCTCTTTGACCTTGAGGTCGTAGCCGCGCAGCAGCTTTTTCGCCTTTTCCAGGCGGACGCTGGTGAGAAACTCATTAAAACCGACGGAACCGGATTTCTGGAATATATGCGACAGGTAGTTGGGCGTAATATGAAAACGCTTCGCTACCGACTCGCGGGTCAGCGGCTGGGTGAGATGCTCTTCGAGATAATCCTGTACCGCCAGAAACAGATCGCGGCTGCGGCTGACGCGCATCTCCAGCCCGACCAGCTGCTCAAGGCAGTGGCTCAACAGGGCCGCGACCACCAGCCTGGCGGTTACCGGGTCCGGCTGCAGGCAGATTTCATTGAGCGACAGCAGCAGGTAGGAGCCCACGCGCGGTCCGAGGCGGGCGACGTTCTGCTTTTCCGTGCGCAGCTGCCTGCCGTCCCAGTGCTGAACGCAAAACCCGAGCTTCTGGCGACCAAACAGAATGCTTAACGTCGACGCCGGCGCGGTCCATTCCGGCAGCGTCCATTTACCCGCCTGAACGTAGAGCACCTGCGAGGCGGAGAGCATTGTCTCCGACAGCGGCAGCCCGCTCTCCTTAAGCTCACCCTCAAGCACAATTTCCAGCCGTGGAAAGGGCACCTTAAACGCCAGCGCGGGCTCGGATATATCCGGGTCGGGGAACCTGACGTGCAGATTATCTTTCTGATTTACTAAACGATTTAAAATATCCGCCAGATCGTCAATCATTCCGTATGCCTTAGAAGAGAGCAATTATCCTCTTGATTATAATCTATTTTATCTGCACAGGTTTGTTCTGTATCAGGCGGCTTCGCTAATGATTGCCCTGCAGGAAGGGGGAAAAGCTGGATTTTGATGGCCATCACACTTTTCCCTGCCGCGTACGCTCGTCCAGTTTTTCGTAGTTTTGCCCTCATGTATTCCCGCCCGCCGCCGATTAGAGTTTATTTTGTGTTATCGATAAGTTAAGGAATATAAAGATGGAACAACAATCTGCGGTTTATCTGGATGCGCTGGGGGCGAACGTTGCGCTGAGCCCGGCAATGAAACAGGAGCTGGATACCCTGGGCTACACCGTTGTGCATAACGTGGTGGACGCGGAGTGGCTGGCGGCGATGCGCGCGCTTATCGACGCCATCGTCGAGAGAGAGGGCGATAATCTGGCGATCGAGCACCACCAGGAGGCGACGGCAACCCGCATCGCCAACCTGATTAACAAAGGCGCGATTTGGGAAAAGGTCTGGTCCCACCCGCTGATTCTCTCCGCCTGTCGGCATGTTTTTCAGGGGGATTTTAAAGTTTCCAGCCTGAACGCGCGGGAAGCGTTGTTCAACGGCGGCCATCAGCCGCTGCATGCGGACTGGAAAAAGCCGCGTCACGATTTTCCGAAAGTGCATCTGGTGAATACCATCTGGGCTATCGATGACCTTAGCGCGGAAAACGGCGCGCCGCGCATTATTCCCGGTACCCATTTGCGTCCGGAGCTGCCGGAAGCGGTGCTGGATGACCCGGAGCTGGCGCATCCTGATGAGGTGGTATTCGCCGCGCCGGCGGGCAGCGTGATGATTTATAACGCCCACGCCTGGCACGGCGGGACGCGCAACCGCGTTGGCAGCAGAAGGCGCGTGCTGCACGGTTTATATATCGACAGGGCGGATACCGCGCAGCAGGATCAGCAGCGCTGGCTGACGCCGGAAACCGCCAGCCGCCTGACGCCCGCGCAGAAATGGCTGCTGGGCGTGGCGTAAAAATCGCATGGAATTGTAGCCCCGGTAAGCGCAGCGCGACCGGGGGAAGTCTGAGCGGGCGCAGTGCTATTTCCCCGGGCCGCGGCGCAAGCGCCTTGCCCGGGCGACAAAATCACCGGTGTACTCACGGGATCTCAATATACACTACCGGCTTTTTCTTAATGCATTTCACCGCGTCGACAATCTGCTGCGGCTGCAGCAGAAAGGTTTTGATGCTGGTCTTAATGGTGCGGATGCCGCTAAAGCGTCCGGCATCGTCAATTTCAATATCCGTCACCAGCAGAACGACATCGGCATGGGCGATATCGTCGGCCATAATTTTGTTCTCCACCCCCAACGCGCCCTGGGTTTCTATTTTGATATTCCATTTCTCCTGGTGGCCGACTTTTTCCAGCCGCTCGGCAGCCATATAGGTGTGAGCGACGCCGCTGACGCATGCCGTGACGGCAACGATAGTGAAATCCATAGCATCCTCCAGGCGTTATCCGCCGACGGTCAAGCTAAAACCGGCCCGTTCGGCCAGCGTCCTGAATGGTTGAATCTCAGATTCTGCAGGGGCTTTAATCATCGACATCGACCATTTTTTTCCCAGTAAGTGATATTTGGGTTCGCCGTACTGATGGAACGGCAGAAGATGAATTTCCGGCAGCTTAAAGGGAGCCAAAAACGCCAGAATCCGGCGGAAATTCGCTTCATCAAGCGTGAATCCCGGAATCAGCGGCACCCGGGGGATCACGTGAATATGCGCTTCTACCAGACGGGTGAAATTATCCAGCACCCGCGGTATATTCATCCGCAGCTGCTCGCGGGCCAGCGTTTCATCCATGATTTTCAGATCGAACAGCACTTCATCGCAGGCCTGCGCCAGCGGAAAAAAGCGGCGGTAGGCGGTATCGCCCGCCGTTTCAATCGCCGTTCTGATCCCCCATTCGCGCAGGCGGCGCAGCAGGCGCGCGGCGAATTCGGCCTGCATCAGGACTTCGCCGCCCGACAGGGTCACGCCGCCGCCGGAGGCGCGGAAGAAGACCTCATCCTTCAGCACCTCTTTAAGCAGGTTATCGAGGGTGACGTCGCGGCCAATCTGCTCCCACGCGCCGGAGGGGCACTCGACCACGTCCTGCTGGCAGCGCGAACATCGCAGGCACTTGCTCTCCCGGCGCACGGTCTGAATTTTCGGCGAGATCGACTCCGGATTAGCGCACCACGGGCAGGTGTGCGGGCAGCCTTTAAAAAAAACGACGGTGCGGATCCCCTGACCGTCATTCAAAGAGTAGCGCTGGATATTAAAAATGCGCGCCTTATCGGCGCGCGTTTCCAGGACATCACAGCTGATGCGCGGTGCGGCGGATAATGTCATCCTGAATCTCCTGCGACAGCTCGACGAAAAAGGCGCTATAGCCGGCGACGCGCACCACCAGACCGGCAAAATCCTGCGGCCGCTGCTGGGCTTCGCGCAGGGTATCGGCGTTGACCACGTTGAACTGAATATGCTGTAGCTTCAGCCTGGTGAATGCCTGCAGGAAGTCGGCCAGCTTATTGAGGCCGCCGTCGCCGGCAAGGGTCGCCGGGGTGAATTTGACGTTCAGTAACGTCCCGTTGGAGAGCAGAAAGTTATCCAGCTTGCTGACCGACTTGAGCACCGCGGTCGGCCCCTGAACGTCCTGGCCAAGCATCGGCGACAGCCCGCCGTCCGCCAGCTGCTCCCCGGCCAGGCGTCCGTCCGGCGTCGCGCCGACGACCGACCCCAGCGGCACGTGGGCGGAGACGGTATAGGAGCCCGGCGTAAAGCGACCGCCGCGCGGGTTGTGGTACTGCTCTACCTCTTTGCAGTAGAAGCGCAGCAGATCGGCGCTGATGTTGTCCACTTCGTCAATATCGTTGCCGTATTTCTCGAAGCGGTTGATCAGGCGCGCGCGGATTTTTTCCCCTTCCGGCGTCTGGAAGTTGGCTTTCAGCACCGCGATCAGTTCAGCGAAGCTGAGCCGTTTTTGCTCAAACACCATCCCTTTGAGCGCGTGCAGCGAGTCGCTGAGATTGGCGATGCCGATGCCCTGGACCCCGGAGAAGTTATAGCGCGCGCCGCCTTCGGTGATATCCTGGCCGTGCTGCACGCAGTCTTCAATAAAGGAAGAGAGCAGGGGAACCGGCGCCCAGTCGCGGTGGCCGATATCGCAAATATTGCTGCCTTCGACCATCAGCTTAATGTAATAGCGAATCTTGTCGCGGATCTGGTTAATCAGCCCATCCCAGGTGATATCAGGATTGCTTTCGTTTTCCAGCATCACGATTTCCATCACCTTTAGCAGGTTGAACATGGCGATATCGTGCAGGCCGTAGGTGCGCCCAGGGATCGACAGCTCAACGCAGCCAACCACCGAGTAATCCCGCGCGTCATCCAGCGAGACGCCGCGGTTGAGAAACGCCGGGATCACCACTTCATCATTGAAGATTTGCGGAATGCCGGTGCCGAGGCGAATGGTCTCGGCGGTTTTGCGCAGGAAAGGGCGATCGACCAGCTCGTTGATCCGCACGCCGAGGTTCGGCTGCGGCAGGCGAACATTCTGGTAGGCGTCGAGGGATAAAAACGACAGGATATTGACCGCGCTGCGTCCGGTCTCGGTCAGGCCGCCGAGCAGGGCGGTATAGCCGGTCGGGAAGCCCGCGAAGTAGCGCGCGCTGCTGGTGGAGCGCAGCAGGACAATATCGTTGCACTTCACCCACAGCGACTCCAGCAGCTCCTGAAGAAACTGCGGATCCTGGCCGCGATTCAGCGAAGCCTGATAGTACGGCAGCATATACTGGTCAAAGCGGCCCAGCGAAATGGAGCTGGCGTTGGATTCATACTGCAAAATGATGTTCATATACCAGAAGAGCTGGCAGGCCTGCCAGAAATCTTCCGGCCGGTGCACCGCGTTATGGCGGGAGATGTCCGCGATGGTCTCCAGCTCTTTGCGCCGCTGCCCGTCGCCGCAGCCGGCGGCCATGTCATCGGCAAGCGCCGCATAGCGCAGAATATGGCGCTGGGAGGCTTCCAGCAGGATCAGCACCGCCTGATAAAAATTGTTCTGCGGGTGCCGCTGACTTACCGCTTTCATCTCCGCCACCAGCGCGGCGAGGCCGTTTTCCAGCAGGCGAGGGTAGTCGATGATGATATGTCCCTGGCCTTTATCGGTCTGGTTGACGCTAAAAATCTGCGTGCTGACGGCGGCCTTCACTTCATCGGTCATCTGGGCGTTGATGAAGTCCTTCATCGAGCGATTTTCCCAGTAGGGGAACAGCACTTCGCGGTAGATGCGCTTATCTTCTTCGCTGATGTTGAAGCGATCCTGCGGGCGGGTCGGGAACTGGTCCAGCTCCTTAAGCAGCCAGTAGGGATCCATCTCCGGCGACATAATCCCGGCGCGCGGCTTGATTGTACGGTTGCCGGCAATCAGTTCATCATCACGAATCGAAATCTGCACATGATCGAGGATCCATGCGGTTGCTTTCGCCCGGCGGATCATCACCGGCTCCCCCTCGGTCTGTTTATGGCTGGCGGTGTAGAGCAGGGCCCGCTCGAGGGAGATTTCGCGCGGGTTGGCGAACAGACGATCTTTTAAGCGTTGAGTGCGATTGGTCATGACAAACTCCATGTTATTTTGCGGGGCGCAGGCCGCGCCCCGTGCATTCAGTCAGGCATTCTGCGAAAGGTGGCTGTCGATTTTGTTCATAATGGCTTCGGCGCGCTTCACGGCGTCGCTGATGTTGACGCGCACGATGGTTTTACCGGCAAAACGCTCTTCAAACTTGATGCCGATATCTTTGGTCAGAATCACCATATCGGCGCTGGCGACGTCTTCCGCGGTCAGTTCGTTTTCGATGCCGATGGAGCCTTGAGTCTCAACTTTTACCTGCCAGCCTTTGGCTTTAGCAGCGCTCTCCAGGGATTCGGCGGCCATATAGGTGTGGGCGACGCCAGACGGGCAAGCGGTAACGGCGATAATTTTAGTCATACAATATTCCTTCCAGTGTCTCAGTTAATTTCGAAATCAAGATCCATCTCGTCATCGGCTTTGGCGTCTGACGCTTTCTTTTTCGCCAGGGCCTTGAGCAGGATGACGCAGGCGGCGCTGACGATGGCGCCAACCGCGAGGCCGGCAATAAAACCGCCTTTACCTTCAACGACCGGCAGAACGATAAGCCCGCCCCAGCCGGCATAGCACTGGGCGCCGAGCAGCGCGGCGGTAACGCAGCCAGCGGCGGCGCCAATCATGTTGGCTGGGATAACGCGCAGCGGATCGGCGGCGGCGAAGGGGATCGCGCCTTCGGTCACGCCAACGCAGCCCATCACCAGCGCGGCCTTACCGGTTTCGCGCTCTTCCGCGGAGAAGTATTTACGTCCAATCAGCGTTGCCAGGCCCATGCCCAGCGGCGGCACGGCGATGCCGACGGCGGCGATGGCCACCACGCTGTAAACGCCCTGGGAAACGCAAATCAGCATGAAGGCGTAGGCGACCTTATTCACCGGACCGCCCATGTCGAAGGCCAGCATCAGGCCCATGATGATGGCGAGAATCACGATGCTGCCTTCGCGCATGCCCTGCAGCCAGCCGGTCAGGCTGGCGGTGAGCGCGCCAATCGGCTCGCCGAGGCCCCACATCATGATCCCGGCGGTAATAAAGGTGCCGATAATCGGGATAACGAAGATGGGCATCACCGAGCGCAGCACCTTGTGCACCGGGATTTTCTTCAGGTAGTAGACCACCAGCCCGCCAATGATCCCGGCAATCAGCGCGCCGAAGAAACCGGCGCCGAAGCTGTTGCCGACCCAGGCGCCGATGGCGCAGGGAGCCAGCGCGGCGCGGTCGGAAATGGAGTAGCCGATATAGGCTGCCAGAAACGGCACCATCAGCGTCAGTCCGGCTACGCCGATATCAAACAGTTTTTTCAGGTTAGGGTCGGTGGCGGCATCGGGTACCGCGCCCTTGCCGTACAACATGACGGAGACTGCCAGCAAGATCCCACCGGACACGACAAACGGGATCATATGTGAAACCCCGGTCATGAGGTGCTGGCGGGTATTTTTTAATATTTGCACCAGTTCATTCATTGTTTTTCTCCTGAGCGCTGCGTGGCCCGTGACTGAGTTGATGCTTCAACCTTAGAAAAAGGGCGGCGCATAAAATAGTAGAGAAAAAGTGCATTTACTGGATATTTGTAAGGCCAGAGGAAAATTGCGATCCACCTCAAATCTTAGATCTGGTGGGTTTTTGGCGCCGTTAGTCAGGCGATTTGTGACCGCGAGCATAAAAAAGAGTCGGGCATACAATTATCCAGTAATTGCCACTTTTATCGTGTAGTGGCGGGCCGGTTCTTTCTTTACCTTTTGGCTAAATACGCATTATTCAGGAGGAAGGCGATGGCTCTGGTAATTGAATTCATATGTGATTTGCCCAACGGTGTGCATGCGCGTCCGGCAAGCCTGGTAGAAACCCTGTGCAATACTTTTTCGTCTTCGGTCGAATGGTTAAATACCCGGACAGAAGGACGCGGAAACGCGAAAAGCGCGCTGGCGATTATCGGCACCAATACCTTGAAGGGGGACCGCTGCCAGCTTGTTGTCAGCGGTGAAGATGAACAGCTGGCGTTTGACGCGCTGACGGCGTTCATCAGCGAGGTGTTCCCGCACTGCGATGCGCCGCTGCCGGCGGCGGCGGAGCAAATGGCCGTTCAGCCGGTTCCTGAATCCCTCTCGCGTCTTAATCCTACCCTGTTTCATGCGCTGCCGGTCTGCGCCGGCAGCGCGGGCGGCAGGCTCACCCATCTTAAGTCCCTCGACCTGCGCGATTCAGGCGCACTGCCTGCAGCGGGCGCAATTGAACAGGAACAGGCGGCGCTGGACAGGGGCCTGACCCTGCTGGTGAAAAATATTGAGTTCCGCCTGCTGGATAACGACGGTACCGCCAGCGCGATCCTTGAGGCGCATCGCTCTTTGGCCACCGACGCCTCCCTGCGCCAGCATCTGCTGGACGGGCTGTTGAACGGTCTGAGCTGCGCTGAGGCGGTGGTCGCGACCGGCGAACATTTTTGCGCCCAGTTCAGCGCTTCCGGCAATAGCTATTTGCAGGAGCGGGTGCTGGACGTCCGCGACGTCTGCTTCCAGCTGCTGCAGCATATCTACGGCGAAGCGCGCTTTCCGGCGCCGGGTAAGCTGACGGAAGAGGCCATCTGCCTCGCCGATGAGCTCACTCCCAGCCAGTTCCTTGAGCTGGATAAAACCCTGCTTAAAGGCCTGCTGCTGCGCAGCGGGGGCACCACTTCACACACGGTGATACTCGCGCGTTCGTTCAATATTCCCACCCTGGTGGGCGTCGATATGGAGGCGCTGCTGCCGTGGGTCGATCGGCGAGTGCAGATTGACGGTAACGCCGGGCTGGTGGTGGTGAATCCCGATGAAGCGGTGGCGCGCTACTATCAGCAGGAGGCCTGGGTGCAGGCGCAGATCCGCCGCCAGCAGCAGGCCTGGCTGGATAAAGCTGGGCGTACGGAAGACGGTATTCGCCTGGAGGTGGCGGCCAACATCGCCCATTCGGTAGAGGCGACGGCAGCCTTCAACAACGGCGCGCAGTCGGTAGGCTTATTCCGCACCGAAATGCTCTATATGGACAGGCCCAGCGCGCCGTCGGAAAACGAGCTGTATAACCTATTTTGCCAGGCGCTGGAGCCGGCCAACGGGCGCAGTATTATTATCCGCACCATGGATATTGGCGGCGACAAGCCGGTGGCCTACCTCAACATTCCGGCGGAGAACAACCCGTTCCTCGGCTACCGGGCGGTGCGTATTTATGAGGAGTATCAGGCGCTGTTCCGCACCCAGCTGCGGGCGATTCTGCGCGCTTCCGCGCACGGCGCGCTGAAAATCATGATCCCGATGATCTCCTCGATGGAGGAGATTCTTTGGGTGAAGGAGCAGTTGGCGGATGCTAAGCAGTCGCTGCGCAGCGAGCATATTCCCTTTGATGAGAAGATCCCGTTGGGCATTATGCTCGAGGTGCCGTCGGTGATGTTTATCATCGACCAGTGCTGCGAAGAGATTGATTTCTTTAGTATCGGCAGCAACGATTTGACCCAGTATCTGCTGGCGGTGGATCGCGATAACGCTAAGGTGACGCGCCACTACAACAGCCTCAATCCGGCCTTTTTGCGGGCGCTGGATTACGCGGTTCAGGCGGTGCATCGCCAGGGTAAATGGATCGGCCTGTGCGGCGAGCTGGGGGCCAAAGGTTCCGTGCTGCCGCTGCTGGTGGGGCTGGGGCTGGATGAGCTGAGCATGAGCGCGCCGTCGATCCCGGCGACTAAGGCGCGTCTGGCGCAGCTTGACAGCCGCGCCTGCCGTCAGCTACTGAATCAGGCGATGCAGTGCCGTACTTCGCTGGAGGTCGAGCACCTGCTGGCCCAGTTCCGTATGACCCAGCAGGACGCGCCGCTGATTACCCCTCAGTGCATTACGCTGAACAGCGACTGGCGCAGTAAAGAGGAGGTGATTAAGGGCATGACCGACAATCTGCTGCTGGCCGGGCGCTGCCGCTATCCGCGTAAGCTGGAAGCGGATCTGTGGGCCCGCGAAGCGGTGTTCTCCACCGGGTTAGGGTTTAGCTTCGCCATTCCGCACAGTAAATCGGAGCATATTGAGCAGTCGACCATCAGCGTCGCCCGTCTGGCGCAGCCGGTGGCGTGGGGCGACGACGAGGCGCAGTTTGTGATTATGCTGACGCTCAATAAGCATTCGGCGGGGGATCAGCATATGCGTATTTTTTCGCGGCTGGCGCGGCGCATTATGCATGCGGAGTTCCGGCAATCGCTGGTGACGGCGCAGAGCAGCGAGGCGATTGCGGCGCTGCTGCAGCGCGAGCTGGAGCTGTAATTCGGTCCGCAGAATCTCCCCGGAGGCGCTGCGCTTACCGGGGCTACGGGTTTCCAGCCGTTTGCGAAACGGTAGTGGGGAGTAGCCCGGGTAAGGCGTTTACGCCGCGACCCGGGATTTCCGGGCCCGGTGCCTGAGGGAGGCAGATTGGGTAGCCCGGACAGGCGCGTTAAGCGCCGCCTCCGGGAAAGCGTGCAGGGGTTCCGTTCACCGCTATCCCGCAGAAAATGTCTCACCGTGGTAGGTGAACGGGTAAAGGGGGAGAAAACCGTCTCCCCCTTTACAATCCCCGCGGTCCCGCAAAGAAATCGGTGCTGCGCACTGCGCTCACCTCCCGGTCCTCAGCCCGCGGTCGGCTCAACTCGACATCGCTGTCTCGATTCGCCTCTGGCCGCCATCCCTGGCGGCCAGCCCTTGTCTTCCGACCTCCGGTTCGCCGATTTCAGCGGGCACCAGGGCATCGCTGCATATCACGTTGTTTCAGAGGCATATCGTAGCTGCACGAACATCGTCCCGGAGGCGGCACTGCCGCGCCCGTCTGGGCGATCTACTGCCCGGCAATCGCCCGACAAATCGCCTCGCCCACCTGCTGGGTGGAGGCGGTGCCTTTCATATCCGGCGTCTTCGGTCCGCTGGCAATGGTCTGCTCAATCGCCGCCAGAATACCGTCGTGGGCGGCCTGGTAGCGTGCGTCCCCGTTGCCGAGGAAGTCGAGCATCATCGCGCCGGCCCAGATGGTGGCAATCGGGTTGGCGATATTTTTTCCGTAGATATCCGGCGCCGAACCGTGTACCGCTTCAAACAGCGACGGAAAGGTGCGGTCCGGATTGAGGTTTGCCGACGGGGCAATGCCGATGGTGCCGGTACAGGCCGGGCCGAGATCGGAGAGGATATCGCCGAACAGATTGGAGCCGACCACCACGTCAAAACGCTCCGGCTGCAGCACGAAGCGGGCGCATAGAATATCAATGTGCTGCTTATCCCATTTCACCTCAGGGTATTCCTGCGCCATCGCTTCGACGCGCTGATCCCAGAAGGGCATGCTGATGGCCAGACCGTTGGATTTGGTCGCCGAGGTCAGGGTTTTGCGCGGGCGGCTCTGCGCCAGCTCGAAGGCGTAGCGCAGGATCCGGTCAACGCCGCGACGGGTAAATACCGACTCCTGAATCACCACTTCATGTTCAGTCCCCGGATTCACATGGCCGCCGAGGGCGGAGTATTCCCCTTCGGTATTCTCACGCACCACGTAAAAATCGATATCGCCGGGCGCTTTCCCCGCCAGCGGGCAGGGGACGCCGGGGAACAGGCGCACCGGACGCAGGTTGACGTACTGGTCGAACTCGCGGCGGAACTTCAGCAGCGAGCCCCACAGTGAAATGTGGTCCGGCACGATATCCGGCCAGCCGACCGCGCCGAAGTAGATCGCATCAAACGTTTGCAGCTGCGCGCGCCAGTCGTCGGGCATCATGGCGCCGTGCTGCGCGTAATAGTCGCAGCTGGCCCACTCAAAGTGCTCGAAGCTTAACGCCAGCCCCCAGCGTTCGGCGGCGGCCTGCAGTACGCGGATGCCTTCCGGCAGCACTTCTTTACCGATGCCATCGCCGGGGATGGCGGCAATACGTAAGGTTTTATTCATCGTTATTCTCAGTTTGAGGTAAGGGAAATTGACTTCATCTCTATCCTATAATTGACTGATTCATAATTAATCCCGCGAACTGGTGAAACATAAAACACGAATCATGAATAATCTGCCGCTGCTGAACGATTTACGCGTCTTTATGCTGGTTGCCCGCCGCGCCGGTTTTGCCGCCGCCGCGGAAGAGCTCGGCGTCTCGCCGGCTTTCGTCAGCAAGCGCGTGTCGCTGCTGGAGCAAACGCTCAACGTCCAGCTGCTGCACCGTACCACCCGGCGCGTGGCTATCACCGAAGAGGGCGAGCGCATCTACGAATGGGGACTGCGCATTTTGCAGGATGTCGACCAGATGATGGATGAGCTCTCCGATGTGCGGCAGGTGCCGCAGGGGACGCTGCGGATTATCAGCAGCTTTGGCTTTGGCCGGCGGGTAGTCGCGCCGGCGCTCTCCGAGCTGGCCCGTCGCTACCCGCAGCTGGAGATCCGTTTTGACGTCGCTGACCGGCTGGTGGATTTAGCCAATGAAGGGGTCGATCTGGATATTCGCGTTGGCGACGATATCGCCCCCAACCTGATTGCCCGCCAGCTTGCCAGCAATCACCGCATCCTCTGCGCCTCGCCGGCGTTTGTCGCCCGCTATCCCCGGCCAAAACAGCTCAGCGATCTCGCCGCGCTGCCGTGTCTGGTGATCAAAGAGCGCGACCGGCCCTTTGGCGTCTGGCAGCTGCGCGATAAAGAGGGTGAGCACGCTATTAAGGTGACCGGACCGCTGTCGTCTAACCACGGTGAAATCGTCCATCAGTGGTGCCTCGAGGGGCAGGGGATTGCGCTGCGCTCGTGGTGGGACGTCAGGGAAAATATCGCCAGCGGCAATCTGGTACAGCTGCTGCCGGAGTACTATCAGCCCGCCAATATCTGGGCGGTATACGTGTCGCGGCTGGCGACCTCGGCCAAAATTCGTACCACCGTGGAGTTTTTGCGCCACTACTTCCAGCAGCAATTTCCGCCGCGCAACGGCGAGGAAAAATAGCCGACGGCCGGCGCCGTCGGCCGGGGGGATTACACGCCGAGCCGATCGCGCAGGCTGTAGTAAGCCGCGCCCATGGCGGTAAACGGAATGCGCAGGCTGCGCCCGCCGGGGAAAGGATAGTGCGGCAGCCTGGCGAAGGCGTCGAAACGTTCGGCGTCCCCGCGCAGCAGCTCCGAAATCAGCCGTCCGGCGAGGTGGGTACAGGTGACCCCGTGGCCGCTGTAGCCCTGCATATAATAGATATTGTTATCGAGGCGACCAAACTGCGGCATTCGCGAGAGGGTCAGCAGGAAGTTGCCGGTCCAGCGGTAGTCGATTTTCACCCCCTGCAGCTGCGGGAAGGTTTTCAGCAGCTTCGGCATAATCAGCCGCTCAACGTCGTCCGGATCCCGCGCGCCGTACACCACGCCGCCGCCGTACAGCAGACGGTTGTCGGCGGTCAGGCGGTAGTAATCCAGCAGATAGTTACAATCTTCTACGCAGTAGTTTTTCGGGATCAGCGAGCGCGCCAGCTCCTCAGACAGCGGCGCGGTGGTGACCACCTGGGTGCCGCACGGCATGCTGCGTTTCGCCAGCTCCGGCTCGAGCTTATCGCCGAGATAGGCGTTACCGGCGACGATCACGTAGCGGGCGGTGACCTGCCCGCGTTCGGTGGTCACCACCGCCGGGCTGCTGTGCTGAATACGGGTGACCGGGGATTGTTCGTAAACCCGGCCGCCGTTGAGCCGAATGGCGTCCGCTTCGCCGATCGCCAGATTGAGCGGATGGATATGACCGCCGCTGTGGTCCAGCAGCGCGCCGGCGTAGCGGTCGCTTTCCACTTCGCGACGAATGGCGCTGGCATCCAGCAGCTCCAGCTGGGTATTGCCGTAGCGCTCCCAGTTCGCTTTCTGCTCTTCCAGTGTCTCCAGCTGTTTATGATTCAGCGCGACAAACAGCCCGCCGGGGCGATAGTCGCAGGCAATCTGATAGCGCTGGATACGTTCGCGAATAATGTCGCCGCCTTCAAACATCATGCTGCCGAGCATTTTCGCGGCATCCGGGCCGTAGGTTTTTTCGATAACGTCGATATCGCGGCTATAGGAGTTAACCAGTTGGCCGCCGTTGCGTCCGCTGGCGCCGAAGCCGATGCGCGCGCCTTCCAGCAGCACCACATCGTAGCCCATTTCGGCCAGATGCAGCGCCGAAGAGAGGCCGGTATAGCCGCCGCCGACGACGCAGACGTCGCAGCTGATCGATTCGTCCAGCGTCGGGAACGGCTCATAGCGGTTGGCGCTGGCGGCGTAATAGCTGGTGGTATGTTCGCTCATGATTAAGACTCCAGGGCAATCCAGATAGTTTTCAGTTCAGTGAATTTTTCCAGCGCGTGCAGGGATTTATCGCGTCCGTTGCCGCTCTGCTTATAGCCGCCGAAGGGCACGGTCATATCGCCATCGTTGTAGTTGTTCACAAAGACGGAGCCGGCTTTCAGACGGCGGCTGACGCGGTGAGCGCGGGAGAGATCGCGGGTCCAGACCGCCGCGCCGAGGCCGTAGCGGCTGTCGTTGGCCAGCGCCAGCGCCTGCTCTTCGGTTTTAAAGCGGGTCACCACCAGCACCGGGCCGAAGATCTCCTCCTGGCTGAGGGCGGAGGCGGGGTCGACGTCGACGAAGATGGTCGGGCCGACCGCCGCGGGCCACGGATTTTTACGTCCATCCAGCAGCAGCGTGCTGCGCGCTTCGCCGGCGCGAATAAAGCTGTGGACGCTATCGGCGTGGCTGTTGTCGATCAGCATGCCCATGGTGGTATTCGGGTCGAGCGGATTGCCAGGCTGCCAGCCCTTTGCCTGCTCTTTTAGCAGGTCGAGAAAGCGATCGGCGATGCTCTCCTCAAGCAGCAGACGGGTACCGGCGATACAGACCTGGCCCTGATTGTAGAAAATACCGCCGGCGGTGGCGTTAACCGCTTTTTGTAGGTCCGGGCAGTCGGCAAAGACGATATTGGCGCTTTTACCGCCCGCCTCCAGCCAGACGCGCTTCATATTGCTGTCGCCCGCGTCTTTCAGCAGCTGTTTACCGGTGCGGGTGGAGCCGGTAAAGGTGATGACTTCAACATCATGATGCTGCGCCAGCGCCTGACCGGCCTCATGGCCGAAACCGCTAACCACGTTGAATACGCCGTCCGGCAGCCCGGCCTGTTTCGCCAGGCCCGCCAGGCGCAGAGCGGTAAGCGGGGATTTTTCCGACGGCTTAAGCACCACGCTGTTGCCGGACGCCAGCGCCGGGCCAAGCTTCCAGCAGGCCAGCAGCAGCGGAAAATTCCACGGCACCACCGCCGCAATCACGCCAATCGGTTCGCGGACGATCATGGCCAGTTCGTTGCCGCCAGTGGGGGCGACTTCGCCGTACACTTTATCGATGGCTTCGGCGTACCAGCGGATCGCGCGTGCGGCGCCGGGGACATCATCGCGCAGGCTGTGGCGAATCGGTTTACCGGTGTCGAGGGTTTCCAGCAGCGCCAGTTCTTCGCGATGGGCTTCCATCAGGTCGGCGAATTTATGCAGCACCGCTTTGCGTTGGGCAGGGGAGGCCTGCGACCAGTCGCCGCGATCGAAGACGCTGCGGGCGGCCTGGACCGCGCGATCGACGTCGGCCTTTTTGCCGCGCGCGACCTCGGCGAGCGTCTGCTGGGCGGTAGGGTCGACGGTGGCGAACACGCTATTATCGGCGGCGGCGCTGTATTCGCCGTTAATAAATAGCCGCGTTTCAATTGCGATATTGTTTGCTTTTTCTTGCCAGTAAGCCAGGTTGTGAAAATCCATCATGACTCCTTAATGACATAATCGGAAAAATAAAAAAGTGGTGATTTCAGACCCTCAGGGCGCAGGGCGTCCCCGGGGTTGAGTACCGTTTAAATTGCCCATTAACAGGCGTGAATTATCCGGGGCCAGCGGAATAAGTCTTTCCGCATTGCGCAAGGTGAACTGCGTTATCTTCGCGCCGCCGGAGTTCGCCTCCGGCGGCGCAGGCCTGAAGAAACCCTGAGAAAACCCCAGGCTAAAAAATCAGAAGGTGGTGGGGGTATGGGCGCTGATAATTCGGCAGATACCCGCCGAGGTGTTGCTGAAGCTATGCGGTATGCCGGTGTTAATGGCATAGCTTTGCCCAGCCACCAGATGATACGCCTGACCGTTAATGGTCAACACGACTTCACCTTCCAGTATGGTGCCTATCTCCTCACCCTGATGCTTGATCCTCTCCCCGGTTGTGGTTCCAGGCTGGTACGTTTCAAAAATCATCGCCAGCGTGCGGTTCGGATTGCCATTATGAACCAGCTTCATCGACACCCCCTGACTGCCGATTTCAATCAGATCGTCCTGATTGATAACCACCTGCGGTTCAGCCGGTTTTTCTGGTTCAGAAAAGAATTCCGAGAGCGACAGCCCGTAGACTTTCAGCAGCTTTTGCAGCGTACTGATCGCAGGACTGACTTTGTCCTGCTCTATGGTGCTGATGGCACTATGTGTTAACCCAGACAGTTCGGCGGCACGACGCTGTGAGAGACCCAGCTGTTGGCGGATCTCTGACAGACGTTTCCCTGGCGCCAGTCCGTCATCGCTCATATTTGCATTTCCTTAACGGTAGTGGTCAGAGTCGCTGTTTTTCAGCAATATAGCTCTGACAGGCGGTGATAAAACCTTCAAACAACATTCGCGACAGGGCGTATTCGCTACTGTTCCATTCAGGATGCCACTGCACGCCGAGGGCGAAAGGGTGGTCGTTAACGCTGACCGCTTCCACCAGCCCGTCCGGAGAACGCGCCTCCACGCGCAGACGTGGACCCGTCGTTTTTGCTCCCTGCCCGTGTAACGAGTTTACCCAAAACGTGTTGCAGCCCGGTATTAACTGAGAAAGTAATCCTCCTTCCTGAACCTGAACTTCATGCGAGGGCGCATATTGCTGCTCGACGGGAAGTTCGGGGTCTTCACGGTGTTCAAGAAGCTCAGGCTGCTCGAACAGACGACGATACAGAGTCCCGCCGGTGGCGACAACCAGTTCCTGTAGTCCACGGCAGATGGCGAAAATGGGGATGCGCCTTTCGAGCGCGGCGTCGATCAGCGCCATGCTCAGAAGATCACGCCCGGGATCGGCGTCAGGCTCATCGCCGTTTTCACCATATAGGTGCGGCTGTACGTTGCTTGGGCTGCCGGGCAGATAAATGCCGTCCAGTTTTGGCAGTAGCGCAGAAAGCAGTTCCGGCTCGGCCAGCGCGTGCGGCAGGGCAATCGGTACGCCGCCGGCGTTCACAATCGCGTTCAGGTACTTCTCTTGCAGAGTCTGGGTCTGGTGACCCTTAAGCCTGTTTCGACACATCACCACGCCAATAACTGGCTTGTACATTATATTTTCCATGATCGCCCTCACAAAGTGGACTAAATTATGACCGGATTAGCGGGTAAAACGGCCATTTCGTTCAATATTTTCTCAATCTAGCAGTGGATATAGCCCTTTGCAAACTTAATTTAACATTTGACAAACAATTTGTTTGCATACACATTCGAAGGGTGGACATTATATTTAACAGTGCCATTCAGGGTCCAAAACTAAAACAACGGCGGTGAATCATGGAAACCAATATCGTAGAAGTTGAGAATTTTGTTCAGCAGTCGGAAGAGAGACGGGTCAGCGCATTCACCTGGGAAGTGAAGCGCTACCTCGAGCGTTACCCCAATACGCAATACGTTGATGTGCTGCTAACCGACCTGAACGGCTGCTTCCGCGGTAAGCGGATCCCGGTGTCCAGCCTGAGCAAGCTGGAGAAGGGGTGTTATTTCCCGGCTTCGGTGTTTGCGATGGATATTCTCGGCAACGTGGTGGAGGAGGCGGGGCTCGGCCAGGAGATGGGCGAACCGGACCGTACCTGCGTGCCGGTGCTGGGAACCTTAACCCCGTCGGCGGCGGACCCGGAATACATTGGTCAGGTTCTGCTGACCATGGTTGATGAAGATGGCGCTCCCTTTGACGTTGAGCCGCGGAACGTGCTTAACCGGCTCTGGCAGCAGCTGCGCCAGCGCGGGCTGTTCCCCGTGGTAGCGGTAGAGCTGGAGTTCTATTTACTTGACCGCAAGCGCGACGCGGAAGGTTACCTGCAGCCGCCGTGCGCGCCGGGAACCGGCGATCGCAATACCCAAAGCCAGGTTTACTCCGTCGACAACCTCAACCACTTTGCCGACGTACTTAACGAAATCGATGAGATCGCCCAGCTCCAGCTGATCCCCGCCGACGGCGCGGTGGCGGAAGCCTCTCCCGGCCAGTTTGAAATCAACCTCCACCATACCGATAACGTGCTCGACGCCTGCGATGATGCGCTGGCGTTAAAACGTCTCGTGCGTTTGATGGCGGAGAAGCATAAGATGCACGCCACTTTTATGGCGAAACCCTATGAAGAGCACGCCGGTAGCGGGATGCATATCCATATCAGCATGCAGAACAACAAAGGCGAGAACGTGCTGGCGGACGCGGACGGCGAAGATTCGGCGATGTTAAAACGCGCGCTCGCCGGGATGATTGACCTGATGCCGGCGTCGATGGCGCTGCTGGCGCCGAACGTGAACTCGTATCGTCGTTTCCAGCCGGGAATGTACGTGCCGACCCAGGCGTCGTGGGGGCACAACAACCGGACGGTGGCGCTGCGCATTCCGTGCGGCGATCGGCACAATCATCGCGTCGAGTATCGCGTGGCCGGGGCGGACGCCAACCCGTATCTGGTGATGGCGGCGATTTTTGCCGGCATCCTCCACGGTCTGGATAATCCGCTGCCGTTACAGGAAGAGGTGGAGGGCAACGGCCTCGAGCAGGAGGGGCTGCCGTTCCCGATTCGCCAGAGCGACGCGCTGTGGGAGTTTATGCAAAACGATCATCTGCGCGAGCGGCTTGGCGAACGCTTCTGCCACGTTTATCACGCCTGTAAAAATGACGAATTACTGCAGTTTGAGCGTCTGATCACAGAAACTGAAATCGAGTGGATGTTGAAAAACGCCTGATTTTCGCCCCGCGAGGGGCGCTTTAGCATTATCACGAGTAGCATCATACGGCCTGAGCGGAGCCTGGTCGGACGTTTTTGCTGGGAGCCCAGCCATTCCCGGATGTCGCGTTAAGGAGCGCAGGCGGCAACGGGGCTTCAGTTAACGACACAGTGTGTAACGAGGTAGGAAATGATGCAGATGTTCAAATATCCGCAGGGAGAAGGGGGCCGTCATGGCCGCATGGAATGCGTCGCCACCGCCGCTCGTCGGTTCTTTTTACCTTTTGATTTGCCATTAACCCCGTTGCGAAGCAGGTTGGTTTCCCGGTCTCTACGACCGCAAACCCAGGTGTGCAGCGGGGGAAATGGCTATGGCTATTAATCCCTCTCTCGATAGTGCCTCCGGGGCGGAAAAACCGCGCCTGCGCAAGTCTCTCAAGCTGTGGCAGGTGGTGATGATGGGCCTCGCCTATCTGACGCCGATGACGGTTTTCGATACTTTCGGCATCGTCTCCGGCATCAGCAACGGCCACGTCCCGGCGTCCTATCTGCTGGCGCTGGCTGGGGTGCTGTTTACCGCCATCAGCTACGGCAAGCTGGTGCGCCAGTTTCCGCAGGCGGGCTCGGCCTATACCTATGCGCAGAAGTCGATCAGCCCGCACGTCGGTTTTATGGTGGGCTGGTCATCGCTGCTGGATTATCTATTCCTGCCGATGATCAACGTGCTGCTGGCGAAGATTTATCTTTCCGCGCTGTTTCCGGACGTGCCGCCCTGGGTGTGGGTGGTGACGTTTGTGGCTATTCTCACCGCGGCGAACCTGAAAAGCGTCAACCTGGTGGCGAACTTCAACACCCTGTTCGTGCTGGTGCAGATCTCGATCATGGTGGTCTTTATCGTGCTGGTGGTGCAAGGGTTGCATAAAGGGGAAGGGGTGGGCACCGTCTGGTCGCTCCAGCCGTTTATTAGCCAGAATGCGCACCTGATCCCGATCATTACCGGGGCGACGATAGTCTGCTTTTCGTTCCTCGGTTTCGATGCGGTGACCACGCTTTCCGAAGAGACGCCGGACGCCGCGCGGGTGATCCCAAAGGCCATCTTCCTTACTGCGGTCTACGGTGGGGTGATTTTTATCGCCGCCTCGTTCTTTATGCAGCTCTTTTTCCCCGATATTAGCCGTTTTAAAGACCCGGACGCGGCGCTGCCGGAGATCGCCCTCTACGTTGGCGGCAAGCTGTTCCAGTCGATATTCCTGTGCACGACGTTTGTGAATACCCTGGCCTCAGGCCTGGCTTCGCACGCCAGCGTGTCACGGCTGCTGTACGTTATGGGCCGCGATAACGTTTTCCCGGAGCGCATTTTCGGCTACGTCCATCCGAAATGGCGTACCCCGGCGCTGAACGTGATTATGGTGGGGATTGTCGCGCTGTCGGCGCTGTTCTTTGACCTGGTCACCGCCACGGCGCTGATTAACTTTGGCGCGCTGGTGGCGTTTACCTTCGTTAACCTGTCGGTATTTAACCACTTCTGGCGGCGTAAAGGTTTTAACAAAACCTGGAAAGATCGCTTTCACTATCTGCTTCTGCCGATGGTCGGCGCGCTAACGGTGGGTGTACTGTGGATTAACCTGGAGGCGACCTCGCTGACGCTGGGTCTGATATGGGCGGGCCTCGGGCTGCTGTATCTGACCTATCTGACCCGCCGCTTCCGCAAGCCGCCGCCGCAGTTTGACGGCGCCAAAGCGGAACAGGCCTGGGAATCGTAACGATTTTTTGCGCAGACACAAAGGCAGGCGATTGAGCCTGCCTTCTTTTTGTCATTCTCGTTTGAAATCAGGCGCTCGGAAGAGATAGCAGGGGCAGAAGGTAAGAATAGTGAGGACGTATTATTTCTTTTTCTTATGAGTTGGCAGCTGTGCAGAGCGCCGATCCTTCACATAGGAGACCAGGCTGAAGATGGCTACTCCCAGCAAAACCACCGCGACGATAAAGAGCAGGATACCTGACATAGATTAACCTAATGTTATGTTTAACATGAAGAAAAAATACCGTGATATCGAGATAATAGCATCGGGATATTTCTTAAAGATGACCCGATGAATCAGACGAGAATAGACTGCCAGCAATACACTGAAATTATTATTTACATGAATAAATGTGAAGAGTAAAGCAAAGGTGTGGTGAAAAAATGAACGGGTTACACTCGTTTAAGCGAATTTACAGACGAGAGTCCCACAGGCTGCTACCCTTGGCCCGCTTAAATAGGGTTGAGAGTAATAAATGTTTAACAAGCATATCATCGGTCTTATTGGGCCGTTGTTGATTCTGACTTCATTCCATAGCCTGGCTGACGCCGGGCACCCGTCAATTCGTGAACGTATTGTCGAGCAGGTGTTAAAACCCTGCGAAGGAAAAAAAGCCGGCGATAAAGTGCTGATCGTCGACCATCGCGGCGGCAAGCATGCGGCTATCTGCACGCTGGCGGCGGTACCGCTACCGGAGTAACGCTCTCCCTCTCATTTCAGCCTCCCTTCGTTGTGGCGGAAAACGTATTTCTTTCCGCACTTTGCGAGCCATTGCCCGGAAAAATGTCATAAATTTGTCACAATTAAGGCGATGATAATCACTGACTGAGGATTAAGGGATGAGAAAAAGTCTACTCGCTGCCGCCGTGACCGGCGTTATTTTACTCTCCGCCGGCGTCCAGGCGCAGGAACAGGCGGCACCGGAAGGGTACCAGCTTCAGCAGGTGCTGATCATGAGCCGCCATAACCTGCGCGCGCCGCTGGCGAACAACGGCAGCGTGCTGGAGCAATCAACGCCGAAGTCCTGGCCTGAGTGGGATGTCCCCGGCGGCCAGCTGACCACCAAGGGCGGGGTGCTGGAAGTGTATATGGGGCACTATATGCGCGAATGGCTGGCGCAGCAGGGGCTGGTGACCAGCGGCGAATGCCCGCCGGAAAACGCGGTCTACGCCTATGCCAATAGCCTGCAGCGCACCGTCGCCACCGCGCAGTTCTTTATCACCGGCGCGTTTCCCGGCTGCGGCGTGACCGTGCACCATCAGGAAAAAATGGGCACCATGGACCCGACGTTTAATCCGGTGATTACCGACGATTCCGCAACCTTCAGCGAAAAGGCGGTGCAGGCGATGGAGAAAGAGCGGCAGGGGATGCAGCTGAGCGAAAGCTACAAGCTGCTGGAGGAGATGACCGACTACCGTAACTCCCCGTCCTGCAAAGAGAAGCAGCAGTGCTCGCTGAGCGACGCGAAAGACACCTTTAGCGCCAAATATCAGCAGGAGCCGGGCGTTTCCGGGCCGCTTAAAGTCGGCAACTCGCTGGTTGACGCCTTTACGCTGCAATATTACGAGGGGTTCCCGAAAGACCAGGTGGCGTGGGGCGAAATCAAAAGCGATAAGCAGTGGCAGGTGCTGTCGAAGCTGAAAAACGGCTATCAGGATAGCCTGTTTACTTCCCCTGAAGTGGCGCGCAACGTGGCTAAACCGCTGGTGAAATATATCGATAACGCGCTGGTGGGCGACGCGGCGAAAGCGGCGAAAGTCACGCTGCTGGTGGGGCACGATTCCAATATCGCCTCGCTGCTGACGGCGCTGGATTTTAAACCTTATCAGCTGCACAACCAGTACGAACGTACGCCCATCGGCGGCAAGCTGGTGTTCCAGCGCTGGCATGATAAGAGCGGCAATCGCGACTTGATGAAGATTGAGTACGTGTATCAAAGTACCGAACAGCTGCGCAATGCCGATGCGCTGACCCTGCAATCGCCGCCGCAGCGGGTGACGCTGGCGCTGAACGGTTGTCCGGTCGATGACAACGGCTTCTGCCCGATGGACACCTTTAAAAAAGCGATGGCCGAGGCCACGAAGTAGCAGAGTATAAAAAACCCGGAGCAATCCGGGTCTTGCTGCCGATGTTTAGCCTGATCTTGTAGCCCGGACAGGCGCAACGCGCCGCCTCCGGGAAGCTCATGCAAGAACTCCCGGAGGCGGTACTGCTTACCTGTCCTGGCTACACGTTCTTGCGTTCGATAGTTTGTTCGCCCCAGAACAGGGAGTCTTTGTCGGTTTTGGCGAAGGCGAGGGGCAGGACTTCATCGCTGCCTTCTTCCCAGATTTTCTCCGCCAGCTTTTCATCGTAATTGGCTAATTCAAAAATCGCCTCGGCAATTTCGGGAGACGTATTGCGCAGACTGGCCCATTCACCCACGCGGTGGGCCTTTGCTTCTTGATTCGGCATGCTTGTCCTCCTGCTGAAGATTAACCGTGTAATTTCACTGCCAGACCCGCAACGTGTTGCCCCTGATAGCGGGCAATGGCTAATTCTTCTTCACTTGGCTGGCGTGAACCATCGCCGCCGGCAATGGTGGTGGCGCCGTAAGGCGTGCCGCCGCGAACCTGCGAGACATCAAACAGCTCCTGGGCGCCGTAGCCAATCGGTACAATAATCATCCCGTGGTGGGCAAGCGTGGTCCAGGTCGAGGTGATGGTTTGCTCCTGACCGCCGCCGGTACCGGTTGAGCTGAATACGCTGGCCAGTTTGCCGTACAGCGCTCCGGACGCCCACAGGCCGCCGGTCTGATCGAGAAAGGTGCGCATCTGTCCGGACATATTGCCGAAACGGGTTGGGGTACCAAAGATGATGGCGTCGTACTCAGCCAGCTCCTGCGGCGTGGCGACGGGCGCGTTTTGCGTTTTCCCGCCTGCTTTGGCAAAAACCTCTGCCTGCATGGTTTCCGGCACGCGCTTCACGACCACTTCAACGCCATCTACCTTGTTTGCTCCTTCGGCGACGGCATGCGCCATGGTCTCAATGTGTCCGTACATGGAATAATAAAGCACCAGAATCTTAGCCATTTGCATCACTCCTCGGTTGCGTTATGAGCCAGCCAGTCGACTGGCTACCTTTAAAGATAAGACCTCTGGCGAAGAGTGCAAATGCAACAATCATTTATTTGATTTATAACAACATTGCTAACATTCAGGGCTGTTGCAAAAAGATACATCTTCAGTGGCGCCATTTTAGGCTGTCATAAGAGTCGCTTAGCGCGCGCCCGGCGCAATAGCGGCAGTTCTTATACAAAATCTATTTCAGAATGTGACGATATCCACCCGGCGCGGCTTTCCTTCGCTAACCTTAAAAGCACGTGATACGCAACCCGTATCGCGGAGGCCAGAGCCTCGTGTTTCACCTAATGCAGCATGATGTCTAACCTAAATGGAGGTCAGTAATGGCAAACCATCGTGGCGGTGCCGGCAACTTTGCCGAAGACCGTGAAAGAGCATCAGAAGCAGGTCGTAAAGGTGGCCAGCATAGCGGGGGGAACTTTAAAAACGATCCTCAACGCGCTTCCGAAGCGGGCAAGAAAGGGGGCAAAAACAGTCATGGTAGCCGCGAAAGCTAGCGCGCCGGATTGTTGCTGATGGGGGTTAATCTCCCGGGCCCGACCCCATCACCCTCGCCGCCGACGTCACGTCGGCGGTTTTTTTTCCACTTTGCAGGTTCCGCCGAGCGGGAGGAGCGCCCGGCTCACGGCGTAAACGCCTTAACCGGGCTACGGGTTGACGCTGTTTTGTAGCCCCGGTAAGCGCAGCGCGACCGGGGATTTCCCGGTACGGGTCTGCTGGCGTTGCACGCTTTTATACCGGGGTGACGTTGGTTTGCCCGGCCTCACGCGGACGGCGGTTAAGCAGAGCGTGGAGCAGGATCGCGCCGAAGGTGGCCGTCCCGATGCCGCCGAGGGTAAAGCCGCCGAGCGAAAGCGCGAAGTCGCCCGCCCCCAGCACCAGCGTCACCGCCACCATAATCAGATTTGCGTTCTGGCTCAAATCCACGCGGTTCTGCACCCAAATTCGCGCGCCTGCGACGGCAATCAGGCCGAACACCACAATCGATGCGCCGCCGATCACCGGTCCCGGAATGGTATGGATCAGCGCGCCGAATTTCGGTGAAAACCCAAGCAGCATCGCAATCAGCGCCGCCGCGACGAACACCAGCGTCGAGTACACTTTGGTGACCGCCATCACGCCGATATTCTCCGCGTAGGTGGTCACGCCGCTGCCGCCAACCGAGCCGGAGAGCATCGTTGCCAGTCCGTCGCCGACGAACGCGCGGCCCATATACGGGTCCATATTGCGCCCGGTCATCCCGGCAACCGCCTTCAGGTGGCCGAGGTTTTCCGCCACCAGAATCACCGCCACGGGAGCGATCAGCATCATTGCCTGGCCGTTAAAGGTCGGGGCAGTCATCTGCGGCAAACCGAACCACGCCGCCTGCTCAAGCAGGCTAAAATCCAGCGGCTTGCCCAGCCCGAGGCCGTTGGCCAGCAGCGCGTACAGCGCGCAGGCGATAATCAGCCCGACGAGGATCAGCAGCCGCTGCAGCATCCCGCGGGTAAACACCGCGACCAGGCCGATGCACAGCACCGTCAGCACTGCCATCCAGCCGTCGAACGGCGTTGCTGATACGCTGCGTACCGCGATGGGCGCGAGGTTAAGGCCGATCGCCATAACCACCGCGCCGGTGACCACTGGCGGCATCAGCCGCTCAATCCAGCGGGTGCCGATTTTCATCACCACCAGGCCAATCAGGGTATAAACCAGCCCGCAGAGGATAATGCCGCCCAGCGCGACGCTAAGGTGCGGGTTAAGCCCTTGGCCGTTAAAGCCGGTAACGGCAATGACCACGCCGACAAAGGCGGCGCTGGAGCCAAGGTAGCTCGGCACGCGCCCGCCGGTAACCAAAAAGAACAGCAGGGTGCCGATGCCGGACATCAGGATCGACAGATTGGGATCCAGCCCCATCAGGATTGGCATCAGGACGGTCGCGCCAAACATCGCCACCGCGTGCTGAACGCCCATCACCACGGTTTGCCCGACCGACAGCCGTTCATCGGGGGCCACGACGCCGGAGGCGGCGGAGGGGGAGGTTAACTGCCAGCGAGGAAAATCGAAGAGAGCCATGATGAGATCCTGGGTTTAGGGTTAACAGGCTGGACGCATCAGCGTGTGGTAGCCGCGGTCGAACCACATCAGTCCGCGCGGTTCCGGATGGCGTACAATCGCCGCCACTTCGCAAAACAGGATGTCGTGAGTTCCGACGCTGACGATCTGGCTGATGCGGCAGTCGAAGCTGACCAGCGCCGCTTCCAGACGCGGACAGCCGGTCGCGCCGGTTTGCCAGTCGGCGGCGGCGAAGCGCTCCGCCATCGGCGTTTTACCGCCGAAAACGTTCGAGAGCTCTTCCTGGCCGGCCGCCAGGGTGTTGACGCACAGGGCCTGGTGCTGGCTGAAGATCGGCCACACCGAGGCTGAACGATTCAGACACACCAGCAGCGTGGGCGGCGCGTCGGTAACGCTGCAGACGGCGCTGGCGGTAAAGCCGGCGCGGCCTGCGGGACCATCGGTGGTGATAATGTTGACCGCCGCCCCGACGTGGGCCATGGCGTCGCGAAAGCTTTGTTTATCGGCAGTAGACATACGGGCTCCTTATGCCAGCTGGCAGGCATCATCAAACGACAGACGCGGCAGGCGGCCGTACAGCTTGCCGGGATCGCCGTAGCCGATATTGATCAGCAGGTTGCTTTTCCAGGCGCCGTCGGCAAAAAACGCCGCATCGACTTTGTCGCGGTCAAAGCCAGACATCGGGCCGGTGTCCAGGCCCAGCGCGCGGCAGGCGAAAATCAGGTATGCCGCCTGCAGTGAGCTATTGCGAAAGGCGGTTTCCTCCGCCATCTGCGGGCTGGAGGTAAACCAGCTGCGGGCGTCGCCGTGGGGGAACAGCTCCGGCAGCCGATCGTAAAATGCGCGGTCCCAGGCGACGATAGCGGTGACCGGCGCCTGCAGGGTTTTCTCGACATTGCCGCTCGACAGGGCCGGGCGCAGCTTCTCTTTGCCTTCCGGTGTGCGGATGAAAACGAAGCGCGCCGGGGAGCAGTTGGCGGAGGTCGGTCCCATTTTCAGCAAGGCGTAGATTTCACGCAGCTGCTCGTCGCTGACCGGCCTGGCCTGCCAGCCGTTGTGGGTTCGGGCCTCGGTAAACAGCGCGGCGCAGGCGGCCGGGCTAATGGCTTCGCTCATAGATTCTCCTGGGGGGCGGGCAGCATCGCGGCCAGCCCGTTGCATAAAATAGGGTTAAAGGTGGCGGTATCGGTGACGTTGCAGGCGTGGCCGCCCCAGGCCATTTCCGCCAGCTGGCTGCCGGGGATTGCCGACTGCAGCACCCGGGAGCAGGAGGCCGGGACCAGCAGATCGTCAGCGGCGCTGATAATCAGCGTCGGGCAGGTTATCGCTGCCGCCCGCCGCGAAAAGTCGGCCTGCTTGAGGGCGTTCAGCCTTTTCAGTAAATTCTCTTTGCCCTGGAAATGGCTGATGGCGAGCGCGTCTTCGGCCTCCAGCCGCGGCAGGCGAGAAGCCATCCACTCCGCCGGATAGAGGAACAGCGGCTGCGCTTCTACCCACGCCTGCGCGCCGCCCGCGTGCAGCAGGCGTTCGCGCACCAGAAAGCAGCGGCGGGTATGCGGGGAGAGCGTCAGCCAGCCGTTCACCAGCACCAGGGCGCTTATCGCTGCGGGATGGTCCAGCGCCAGCTGTAGGCCAATCAGCGCGCCCAGGGCGTGACCGACCAGCGCAAAACGTTCGATTCCCGCCGCCTGCAGCGCCGCGTTAAGCTCCTGCGCCATGGCCGCCATGCTGTAGCCGACGGGCAGCGGGCCGCCGTTTTCACCGGTGCCGTTATGGTCATAGCTCACCAGCTGATAGTGCGGTTCGAGCGCCGCCCGCTGCGGTAGCCAGTAGCCGCCCGCGCCGCCGAGCCCGGCGCTCAGAACCACCACCGGCGCGCCCGGATAAGGCGCCGGGGAGACATTTAGCTTCATCATGCCGGCTTCCCGATATGCGCGACGGTGGCTATTTCCACCAGCGCATCGGGCTTCACCAGCCCGCACTGAATGCAGAAACGCGCCGGTTTGTCGCCGGGGAAGAACTCCGCGTAGACCTCATTAATCGCGGCGTAGTTTTTCCAGTCGGTGATAAAGATGCTGTTGAAGGTCACATCCGCCATACTGCCCCCCGCCGTCTCGATAACGCTCTTGATGGTTTCCAGTACGTGGCGGGTTTGCGCCTTTGGGTCGCCGATATAAACCACGTTGTTTTGCTTATCGAACGGCAGGGTGCCGGAGACGTAAACCACGCCGTCGGCCAGCGTGCCCGGGACAAACGGGGCGATAGGCGTGGTGGTGCCTGGCGGAATAATCACCTGTTTAGGCATAACGTTTCTCCTCGGAAAAGGCGCGCGGCGCGGCGGGCTCAAGGGCGGTACAGAAGCTGGCGACATCGCTGACCCAGCCAAAGAAGGTTTCGATATTGAACAGCGCCGCCTGCTGGGCGAACGCCGGACCGGCCTGATGGGTGGCGTCTTCCAGCACGATACCGAAATACTCGAGGAAGAAGCCGTCGCGCAGGGTCGATTCCACGCAGACGTTGGTGGCTATACCGGTAAAGATCAGATGGCGGATGCCGCGGCTGCGTAGAATGCTGTCGAGCGCGGTGTTAAAGAAGCCGCTGTAGCGCGGTTTCGGCAGCACGATATCGCCGGGCTGCGGCTTAAGCTGATCGACCAGCTGATAGTCCCAGCCGCCTTTCGCCAGCAGCTTACCCTGCAGCTCCGGGTTCTTTCGCATGGTTTTCAGCGCGTTGGATTTATGAAAATTCGGCGAACCGGGGCCGCCGGCCTCCACGTACTGGTCGTCCCAGCCGTTCTGGAACCAGATAATCAGCATCCCGGCGGCGCGCGCGGCGGCCACGGCGACGTTGATATTGTCGATAACCGGGCGGGTGGCGGAAACATCAAATCCGGCGAGGTCGAGATAGCCGCCCTGGCTGGCGTAGGCGTTCTGCATATCGACAACGATCAGCGCGCTCTGCTGCGGCGCAAAGGTCAGGGATTCCGGGCGAGCGGGCAGGGTAATCATCAGGCAACCTCTTGAGTCATGGTGGCGATATGGTCGCGGCAGCGCATCAGCGGCTGAATGCGCTGACCAAAGGCTTCGATACCGATAAGGAAATCATCAAACGTCAGCAGCACGCCGTCGGTACCGGGGACCGCCGCCACTTCGTCGAGCATGCGGGCGACGCTGGCGTAAGAGCCGACAAGGGTGCCCATATTGATGTTGACCGCCGAGGTGGGATCGGCCATCTGGCGCACGTTGGTGTCGCTGCCGGAGCGGGTGTCTTTCTGGCTCTGTTCGGTGAGCCACGCCAGCGCTTCGTCATCGGCGCCGGCTTTGTAATGCTCCCATTTGGCGCGGGCGGCCTCGTCGGTTTCGTCGGCAATCACCATAAACAGGACGTAGGAACCGACGTCGCGGCCGGTTTTTTCCGCCGCCTCCATCATCCGCGCGGCGGTGGGGGCGAAGGCGGCAGGGGTGTTGACCCCTTTGCCGAAGCAGAAGTTGTAGTCAGCGTGCCGGGCGGAGAACGCCATACCGGCGTCGCTTTGCCCGGCGCAGATCACTTTCATCGGCTGCGACGGCTGCGGGCTGACGCGGCAGTCGTTCATCGTGAAGTAGTCGCCTTTAAAGTCGCTGCGCCCGGTTCCCCACAGGTCGCGCAGCACCTGGACATATTCGGTGAGATAGTCGTAGCGGCTGCCGAAGTAGTCGTCGCCCGGCCACATGCCCATCTGCTCGTATTCCGGCTTTTGCCAGCCGGTCACCAGATTGACGCCAAAGCGGCCGCCGGATATAGAGTCGATAGTTGAGGCCATGCGCGCGACGATCGCCGGGGGCAGCGTCAGCGTGGCGGCAGTGGCGTAGATCTGAATGCGCGAAGTGACGGCCGCCAGTCCGGCCATCAGGGTGAAGGACTCCAGATTATGATCCCAGAATTCGGTCTTGCCGCCGAAGCCGCGCAGTTTAATCATCGACAGCGCGAAATCGAAGCCGTAGTGTTCAGCTTTTTGCACGATGGCCTTATTGAGCTCAAACGTCGGCATGTACTGGGGAGCATGAGTGGAAATCAGCCAGCCGTTATTACCAATCGGAACGAAGACACCAATTTTCATACCTACCTCTCTGCATGTCGTTGAACAAGAAGGCGCGGCGCTGCATCCTGCATCTCCCTCAATCACCTCGCCTGAAAGATAAAGCAAAGGCGATGCCAGTTTTGCAAAGGCTAATGTTATTAAGGTGTTGCTGGATGGTTGCCGAAAATAGCAGCAATAAAAGTGGACTGAATGGTCAAAATCGGTGCACGAAAAAACCGCAGTCGTGCGCAATCAGGGTGCAGAGAGTCGTGTCGGCGCTGGGCTTTTGCTATGCTGATGGCGTGAAAAGAAGGAGATAACGAATGGCACAGGGCGGCGTGAAAAAGATCGGCAAACGCTCACAGGCGGTGAGCGCGAAAAAAGAGGCTATCCTGGCCGCCGCGCTGGACGCGTTCTCGCAGTTTGGTATCCACGGTACCCGGCTTGAGCAGGTCGCCGAACTGGCCGGGGTATCGAAAACGAACCTGCTCTACTACTACCCGTCGAAAGAGGCGCTGTATATTGCCGTTCTGCAGCAGATTCTGGCTATCTGGCTGGCGCCGCTAAAGGCCTTTCGCGAAGATATCAGCCCGCTGGTGGCCATCGGCGAATATATCCGCCTTAAGCTGGAGGTTTCCCGCGATCACCCGCAGGCGTCAAGGCTGTTCTGCCTGGAGATGCTGCAGGGCGCGCCGCTGCTGATGGGCGAGCTGACCGGCGATCTGAAAGCGCTGGTGGATGAAAAGTCGGCGATTATTTCCGGCTGGGTCGAGAGCGGCAGGCTGGCGCCGGTTGACCCGCAGCATCTGATCTTTATGATCTGGGCGACCACACAGCATTACGCCGATTTCGCCACTCAGGTTGAGGCGGTAACCGGCGCGACGCTGCGCGATGAGGCGTTTTTTCAGCAAACCGTCGATAACGTCCAGCGGATGATTATCGAAGGGATTCGTGTGCGTTAATTGGCGGGCGGCAGCGGGCAGCTCTGATCGCCATCCTCGCACTGCAGCAGCGAGGCGAGGAACGATTCGCGTTCGACGGTTTTATCGGACATGCACTGGTTGATCAGCATCGGCTGTACGCTGCCGCCTTCAGCGCCGGAGGCGAGGAATTGACAGTCGGCGTCGCGCAGGGCTATCCACGACAGCTGCGCTTTTTTCAGCAACTCCTGCTGCTTGCCGGAGGCGCGCTTCAGCGCTTCCTGATACGTTTCATTTAGTTTTTTGTCGTCAGCCTGGTACTGCTCGGCGGTGCACTGGTTCATTTCCGTTTGATTGCTGGCGTTGCTGCATTCGTCCGCCAGCGCATGGGTGCTTGCCAGCAGCGCGGCAAAAGCGAGTAAAGTGCGTTTCATTGGTCAACTCCCATAAAAAAAGCTCCCGTCCGGGAGCCTTAATTAACCACAGCCTGCGTCTGGTGTCATTAGCTGACGTTGTGCCGTCTGCTTTCCCGGGGGCGGCGCAAAGCGCCTTGCCCGGGCTACAGGTACGCGCACCTGCATTTGGGTAGCCCGGGTAAGGCATCAGCCGCAACCCGGGAAGCGGGCTTAGCCAATCGTCATCAGGCTGGCGTTGCCGCCGGCCGCGGCGGTATTGACGCTGAGCGAACGTTCAATATAGAGGCGCTCCAGCAGCAGATTGCTCTCGCCGCGGGCGAATCCCTGCACCGACACGATCGCGCCATCGCGCGCCGCCACCTGTTCGCACAGCTCCCGCAGCTGATCGGAATCGCCGTGGTAGATAACCGCATCGAAAGGCTCGGTCGTCAGGGTTTCCGCTTTGGCGAAGTGGATCCGCGAGCTGACCTCACGCGGCAGCTTTTTCGCCAGCTCGCGCTGCAGAGGGGCGTCCGGCCACAGCACTTCGCAGCCAACGGCGGTCACGCCCGCCAGCTGGGTGAGCGCGTCCTGCTCATTATCGGCTACGCACAGCACGCGGTCGCGCGGCATAAAGGTCAGGGTGTTGCGCTCGCCGGTTGGCCCCGGCAGCAGACGCTGGGTTCCGGCCTGCGCCTGTTCGCTGAACTGCTGGCACAAAGCCTGCAGCTCCGGGCGATCCGCCGCCCACTGCTGTAAAGCGACCAGCGGTTTTTCCAGCAGCGTCTTCAGCTGCGCGTCCAGCGGATACTCCGCATCCTGGCGGGCGAGGGTAATCCCGACGGCGTTCTGCGGGCGGCTGGAGAGCAGTCGATACAGATACAGCGGGCCGCCGGCTTTTGGACCCGTACCCGACAGGCCCTCGCCGCCGAACGGCTGCACGCCGACCACGGCGCCGACCATGTTACGGTTGACGTACAGGTTGCCGACGTTGGCGCTGCCGGTGACCTGAGCGATGGTTTCGTCAATACGGGTATGTACGCCGAGGGTCAGACCGTAGCCGGAGGCGTTAATCTGTTTGACCAGCCCGTCCAGCTCGTTGCGGTTATAGCGCACTACGTGCAGCACCGGGCCGAAGACCTCTTTTTTCAGCTCATCGAAGCTGTCGAGCTCAATCAGCGTCGGCGGAACGAAAGTACCGCTGGTCCACTCGCGGGAATCTTCGCCGGTTTCGCGCACCGCCTGGAAGACTTTGCGCCCTTTAGCGCGCAGCGTCTGGATGTGGCGCTCGATATTCTCTTTGGCTTCGGCGTCAATCACCGGCCCGATATCGGTGGTCAGACGGCCCGGATTGCCCATCCGGCACTCGGCCATCGCGCCGCGCAGCATGGTCAGCGTATGATCGGCGATATCATCCTGCAGGCAGAGTACGCGCAGGGCGGAGCAGCGCTGCCCCGCGCTGTCGAACGCCGAGGCGAGCACGTCGATCACCACCTGCTCGGTTAATGCTGAAGAGTCGACGATCATCGCGTTCATGCCGCCGGTTTCGGCGATCAGCGGCGTCGGACGACCCTGAGCATCCAGCCGGCTGGCGATATTGCGCTGCAACAGGGTGGCGACTTCGGTTGAGCCGGTAAACATCACGCCGCGTACGCGCTCGTCGGAAGTCAGCGCGGCGCCGACGGTTTCCCCGCGGCCCGGCAGCAGCTGAATAACCCCCGGCGGTACGCCCGCTTCCAGCAGGATCGCCACGCCCTGAGCGGCGATGAGCGGCGTCTGCTCGGCCGGTTTTGCCAGCACGGTATTGCCTGCCGCCAGCGCGGCGGCAATTTGTCCGCTAAAGATTGCCAGCGGGAAGTTCCACGGGCTGATACAGACGACCGGGCCCAGCGGGCGATGGGTTTCGTTGTCAAAATCGTTACGCACCTGACCGGCGTAGTAGTGGAGGAAGTCCACCGCTTCGCGCACTTCGGCAATCGCGTTGCTGAAGGTTTTCCCCGCTTCGCGCACCAGGATGCCTATCAGGGTCGGCATCTGGCCTTCCATCAGCACCGCGGCGCGTTCGAGGATCGCCGCGCGCTCCTGCGGCGGGGTGGCGAACCAGATTGGCGCGTTGTTAACCGCACTGGTCAGCGCCTGCTGAACTTCGTCCTCGCTGGCTTCGCGCACGTAGCCTACGATATCTTTTGGCTCTGCCGGGTTCACGACCGGCTGCATTTCGCCTTCGGCCACCGGGTGCTCCAGCATCGGCAGCGCCTGCCATTTATGCAGCGCGCTGTTTAATAACGAGGAGGAGAGGGAGGCCAGACGATGCTCGTTGGCGAGATCCAGACCGGCTGAATTGCTGCGGTCTTTGCCGTAAAGGTCGCGCGGCAGCGGGATTTTCGGGTGCGGAAGACCCACCTGGCCCTCCTGCTGGGCCAGTTTTTCCACCGCGGCGACCGGGTCGGCAACCAGCTCATCCAGCGGCAGGGTGCTGTCGGCGATCCGGTTAACAAACGAGGTGTTGGCGCCGTTTTCCAGCAGACGACGCACAAGATACGCCAGCAGCGTTTCGTGGGTGCCGACCGGCGCGTAGATACGGCACGGGCGGTTGAGTTTGCCATCGGCGACTTTACCGGTCACCTGCTCGTACAGCGGCTCGCCCATACCGTGCAGGCACTGGAATTCGTACTGTCCCGGGTAGTAGTTCTGCCCGGCCAGCTGATAAATTGCCGCCAGGGTGTGGGCGTTATGGGTCGCGAACTGCGGATAGATCAGGCTCGGCACCGCCAGCAGCTTTTTCGCACAGGCCAGATAGGAGACGTCGGTGTAGACCTTGCGGGTATAGACCGGATAGCCTTCGAGACCGTCCATCTGCGCGCGTTTGATTTCGCTGTCCCAGTAGGCGCCTTTGACCAGACGAATCATCAGGCGACGACGGCTGCGGGTCGCGAGGTCGATCAGGTAGTCAATCACGAACGGGCAGCGTTTTTGATAGGCCTGGATCACAAAGCCAATCCCGTTCCAGCCCGCCAGCTCCGGTTCAAAGCAGAGTTTTTCCAGCAGATCGAGAGAGATCTCCAGGCGATCGGCCTCTTCGGCGTCAATGTTGATACCGATATCGTACTGGCGCGCCAGCAGGGTCAGCGATTTCAGGCGCGGGTAAAGCTCTTCCATCGCGCGGTCGTACTGGGCGCGGCTGTAGCGCGGGTGCAGCGCGGAGAGCTTAATCGAAATGCCCGGTCCTTCATAAATGCCCCGTCCGTTGGAGGCTTTGCCGATGGCGTGGATCGCCTGCTGGTAGGAGACCATATAGGCCTGGGCATCGTCGGCGGTCAGCGCCGCTTCGCCCAGCATATCGTAGGAGTAGCGGAAGCCTTTGTCTTCCAGCTTGCGGGCGTTGGCCAGCGCTTCGGCGATGGTTTCGCCGGTGACGAACTGCTCGCCCATCAGGCGCATCGCCATATCGACGCCTTTACGAATCAGCGGTTCGCCGCTTTTGCCGATAATACGGTTCAGCGAGCGCGACAGGCTGGTTTCGTTGTGGGTCGAGACCAGCTTGCCGGTAAACAGCAGCCCCCAGGTGGCGGCGTTGACGAACAGCGACGGGCTGCGGCCGATATGCGACTGCCAGTTGCCGTTGCTGATTTTGTCGCGGATCAGGGCATCGCGGGTGGCTTTGTCGGGAATGCGCAGCAGCGCTTCTGCCAGGCACATCAGGGCCACGCCTTCCTGCGAGGAGAGCGAGAACTCCTGCAGCAGGCTCTGCACCATTCCGGCGCGGCCGCTGGCGGTTTTCTGATTGCGCAGCTTCTCCGCCAGCTGATAGGCGAGCTTGTGCGCCTGTTCGCCGAGAGTCTGCGGCAGGCGAGCCTGCTCCAGCAGCATCGGCACGGCGTCGGTTTCGGCCCAGCGCCAGGCGGCGGTGATCGACGCGCGGGAAACGGACTGCGGCAGGATCTGCTCGGCGAAATCGAGGAAGGGCTGATAAGGTTCGTCAGCCGGATGACCGGCCTCATCGCTTTCGTTCGCCGCGCCGGACAGCAGCGCCGGCAGCTCCGGCAGCGTCTCGTCGTTTTCCAGCTTTTCCAGATAGTTGAAAATGGCCTGTTTAATCAGCCAGTGCGGCGTGCGGTCAATACGGCTCGCCGCGGATTTAATGCGTTCACGCGTCGCGTCGTCAAGTTTTACACCCATGGTGGTGGTGCCCATGTCAGGAACTCCTGTAATAGAACGTCTTCGTGCCAAGATGAGGTTGCGTAGAAATATCTACCATGTTGCAACTTTGTGCAACCTTGTTAATTGAGAATTGTGTGGCAGGTAGAAAAACGCCGGGAATGTTAAAAATGATGATGAAAATAGCAGGTATTTATCCCCTGTCTAATAAGGTATTTCTATGCGTCACTTAACACTTTTGCGTGGTGCAACCGCTAAAAACGTGAGAGAGTGCAACCTATAACAAAATGAAGTTTGGTCCCGGAAGCATTTCGTGTAAATGCTGTGTTAAATCGTTTGTGAAAAAACAAAGCTTCCGTCAGGATACGGTCGCCCAATACAACCAATAGGCCATTGCCCCGTTCCGGTAGTGGATAAAACGACAAATTTGGACGCTGTCGACAAAATTCTGGAGATTTTTACATGGCTATTAGCACACCCATGTTGGTGACTTTTATTGTTTATATTTTTGGCATGGTACTCATCGGCTTTATTGCCTGGCGCTCGACAAAGAACTTTGATGATTATATTCTCGGCGGCCGCAGCCTGGGCCCATTCGTCACCGCGCTCTCCGCCGGAGCCTCCGATATGAGCGGCTGGTTGCTGATGGGGCTGCCGGGGGCGATATTTATTTCCGGTATTTCCGAAAGCTGGATTGCCATTGGCCTGACGTTGGGCGCATGGATTAACTGGAAGCTGGTGGCGGGGCGTTTGCGGGTGCATACCGAGGCGAATAATAACGCCCTGACGCTGCCGGATTATTTCACCGGCCGTTTTGAAGATAAAAGCCGCGTGCTGCGAATTATCTCGGCGCTGGTCATTTTGTTATTTTTCACCATCTATTGCGCTTCCGGTATTGTGGCCGGCGCGCGTCTGTTTGAAAGCACCTTTGGCATGAGCTACGAAACCGCGCTGTGGGCCGGGGCGGCGGCAACCATTATTTATACCTTTGTCGGCGGCTTCCTCGCGGTAAGCTGGACCGATACCGTCCAGGCCAGCCTGATGATATTCGCCCTGATCCTGACGCCGGTGATGGTGGTGATTTCCGTCGGCGGTTTTGGCGATTCCCTGGAAGTGATTAAGCAAAAGAGCATTGAGAACGTTGATATGCTCAAGGGCCTGAACTTCGTGGCGATTATTTCGCTGATGGGCTGGGGCCTGGGCTATTTTGGTCAGCCGCATATTCTGGCGCGCTTTATGGCGGCGGATTCGCACCACAGCATCGTTCACGCCCGTCGCATCAGCATGACCTGGATGATCCTCTGCCTGGCGGGTGCCTGTTCCGTCGGCTTTTTTGGTATTGCGTACTTCAATAACAACCCGGCCCTTGCCGGTGCGGTTAATCAGAACGCCGAACGCGTCTTTATCGAACTGGCGCAGATTCTGTTCAACCCGTGGATTGCCGGGATCCTGCTGTCGGCGATTCTGGCGGCGGTGATGTCGACCCTGAGCTGCCAGCTGCTGGTGTGCTCAAGCGCCATTACTGAAGATCTGTATAAAGCGTTTTTGCGTAAAAATGCCGGGCAGAAAGAGCTGGTATGGGTAGGACGCTTTATGGTGCTGCTCGTCGCGTTAATTGCGATCGCCCTGGCGGCCAACCCGGAGAACCGCGTACTGGGCCTGGTAAGCTACGCATGGGCAGGCTTTGGCGCGGCGTTTGGCCCGGTAGTGCTGTTCTCGGTGATGTGGTCGCGAATGACCCGTAACGGCGCGCTGGCCGGGATGGTCATCGGCGCGGTCACGGTCATCGTCTGGAAGCAGTTCGGCTGGCTGGGCCTGTATGAAATCATCCCTGGCTTTATCTTTGGTAGCCTGGGGATTGTGGTCTTCAGCCTGCTGGGTAAAGCGCCTTCCGCCGAGATGCAGCGACGCTTCGCCGAAGCGGACGCCCATTATCACTCCGCGCCGCCGGTGCGCGCGACCGCCGAGTAAGCCTCTGCAACCCCATCAAGCCCGCGCTCTGCGGGCTTTGTTATTTATGCCTCTTGCTAATCGTTTGAAAATACGCTGATATCTCAGCACAAATAACAATGAGGGTAGCGAAATGAGTTTCAGACAGGGTGCAATGGCGCTGGTACTGGCAGGGATATTAAGCGGCTGCGTAGCGCCCGCCGCGAAGAGGGCTCCGGCGGCGGACGCTAACGCCTGCCCGGCGGATAATGCCATGGTGCAAACCACGCTTTATTTTGGCTTAAGCCGTCCGGCCGGGAAGGATATTACCGCGCAGGAGTGGCAGCAGTTCGTTGACCGCGACGTGACGCCGCGCTTTCGCGATGGCCTGACGGTCTTTGACGCGCGCGGGCAGTGGCTTGGCAATGACGGTACCGTGGCGCGAGAGCAGAGCAAGGCGCTGATGCTGATTCACGGCAAAGATGCGAAGAGCGAAGAGGGGATTGAGGCGCTGCGCACGACCTATAAATCACGCTTTGCGCAGGAGTCGGTGATGCGCGTTGACCAGCCGGTCTGCGTGCACTTTTAATTTGCATCAGGTGAAATTCCCGGGTTGCGGCTAACGCCTTACCCGGGCTACTTAGCTACGCGGGCCTGTTACCCCGGGATAACAGGCCAAACGCGCTTCGGTTACAGCACCAGCCCCGCAAAGCTGGCGGAGAGCAGGCTGACCAGCGTTGCGCCATACACCAGGCGCAGGCCGAAGCGGGAAACGATATTTCCCTGCTGCTCGTTCAGGCCTTTAATCGCCCCGGCGATAATGCCGATAGAGGCAAAGTTGGCGAAGGAAACCAGGAACACGGATAAAATTCCCAGCCCGCGCGGCGTCATGCTGGCGGCTATTTTTTGCAGCTCAATCATGGCGACAAATTCATTGGCCACCAGTTTCGTCGCCATAATACTCCCGGCGTTCAACGCATCGCTAAGCGGAATGCCAATCAGCCACGCCAGCGGATAAAAGACGTAGCCGAGGATCTGCTGGAAGCTCAGGCCAAATATCGTGGCGAACAGGGCATTTATGGCGCTAATTAAGGCGATAAAACCAATCAGCATCGCCAGAATAATCATCGCGACTTTAAAACCGGCCAGAATATATTCACCGAGCATTTCAAAGAAGCTCTGCGACTCATGCAGTTTTTCAAGCTTGATCTCCTCCTCGCTGCCCGGACGCGTCGGGTTAATGATCGACAGCACAATAAAGGTGCTGAACATATTCAGGATCAGCGCGGCGACGACGTATTTCGCGTCGAGCATACTCATATAAGCGCCGACGATGGAGAGCGACACCGTCGACATCGCGGTGGCCGACATGGTGAACAGGCGGCGTGAAGAGAGGTCGCCGAGCACGCCTTTATAGGCAATAAAGTTCTCTGATTGACCGAGGATCAGCGAACTGACCGCGTTGAAGGACTCCAGCTTACCCATACCGTTGACCTTTGACAGCAGGGTGCCAATCAGACGAATGAAAATGGGCAGAATACGCCAGTGCTGAAGAATACCGATGAGCGCGGAGATAAAAACAATGGGGCACAGCACGCCAAGGAAAATAAACGCCAGCCCTTTTTCACTCATACCGCCAAATACAAAGTTGGTGCCTTCGGCGGCAAAGCCGAGCAGTGATTCAAAAAAGGATGCGATATTTTTCACTAGCCACAGGCCGCTTTCGGCGTGGAGAAAAAAGAAAGCCAGGGCAACTTCAATAATAATTAACTGGATAATATAGCGAATGCGGATTTTTTTACGGTCGTAGCTGGCAAGCCAGGCAAGGGCGAGTATAACCACCAGCGCCAGCAGGAAGTGCAAGAATTGAGTCATGTCGTTTATTTCGCAGGTCAATAAGGCCGCCATTTAGCCACAGCCGGGCAGCCGGGTAAATATCTGGCGCAAAAAATCCTGTCCTCCTGCCCAGTGGAGCCTGGGCTGCGAGATAATCGCGCAAGTCATTATTTGTTCGCGACTGATTTACAAATCGTCATCATTCACTCCACATTTCACTTGTGTTTCTGATTATTGTAATGATAATCACTATCATAAATATTTACCTATCTTTGCATCAGTTGACTGCGGTTCACATTTAAGGGTGTTGGCATGTTTGTCCCATTTCTCATCATGTTACGTGAAGGCCTGGAAGCTGCGCTGATTGTCAGCCTGATTGCCAGCTATCTGAAACGCACCCAGCGCGGTAGCTGGATTGGCGTCATGTGGATTGGGGTGCTGCTTGCGGCGGCGCTGTGCCTGGGCCTCGGAATTTTTATCAACGAAACCACCGGCGAGTTTCCGCAGCGCGAGCAGGAGCTGTTCGAAGGCATCGTGGCGGTGGTGGCGGTGTGCATTCTGACCTGGATGGTGTTCTGGATGCGTAAAGTGTCGCGCAACGTCAAACAGCAGCTTGAGCAGGCGGTCGATAATGCCCTCCAGCGCGGAAATAACCACGGCTGGGCGCTGGTGATGATGGTCTTTTTCGCCGTTGCGCGTGAAGGCCTGGAATCGGTCTTTTTCCTGCTCGCCGCTTTCCAGCAGGATGTCGGAATCTGGCCGCCCATCGGCGCGATGCTCGGCCTGGCGACGGCCATCGTTTTAGGGTTCCTGATCTACTGGGGCGGCATCCGTATGAATCTCGCCGTCTTTTTCAAATGGACCAGCCTGTTTATTTTACTGGTGGCCGCAGGCCTCGCCGCGGGGGCTATCCGCGCCTTCCATGAGGCCGGACTGTGGAACCATTTCCAGGCGGTCGCCTTCGACCTGAGCAACGTCATTTCGACGCACACCCTATTCGGCACGCTGCTGGAAGGGATCTTCGGCTATCAGGAAACGCCGACCGTCAGCGAAGTGGCGGTCTACTTTATCTATTTGATCCCGGCGCTGGTGCTGTACGTCTCGCCGCCGGGTAAAAAAACCACCGCATCCCGGGCAGCGTAGTCGGGCATCGCGGATTGCAATAGTGACAACATACTTATCGAAAGGGATGGTCATGATGAATCATTTTCGTCGTAATGCGCTGCAGCTTACGCTCGCTGCGCTGTTCAGCTCGGCTTTTTACGCCCAGGCGGCCGATATTCCGCAGGTCAAAGTGACCGTCACCGACAAACAGTGCGAGCCGATGAACGTCACCGTGAAGGCGGGTAAAACCCAGTTCATCATTCAGAATCACAGCCAGAAAGCGCTGGAGTGGGAAATTCTGAAAGGGGTGATGGTGGTGGAGGAGCGGGAGAATATCGCTCCCGGCTTTACGCAAAAGCTGACGGCCAACCTGCAGCCGGGCGAATATGATATGACCTGCGGTCTGCTGACCAACCCGAAAGGCAAACTGACGGTGACCGGCGAGGCGACCAAAGATGCCGCCAAAGCCGATGCGCTGCTCAGCTTGGGTGAAGCCATTACCGCCTATAAAGCCTGGGTTACCGCCGAGACCGCGGAGCTGGTTAGCGGCACCAAAGCCTTTACCGATGCGGTGAAAGCGGGCGATATCGAGAAGGCGAAAGCGCTGTACGCGCCGACGCGCCAGCACTATGAACGTATTGAACCGATCGCCGAGCTGTTCTCCGATCTCGATGGCAGCATTGACGCCCGCGAGGATGACTACGAGAAAAAAGCCGAAGATCCGAAATTCACCGGTTTCCACCGGCTGGAAAAAGCGCTGTTTGGCGATAACAGCGTCAAGGGAATGGATAACTATGCCGATCAATTGAACGCCGACGTTCTCGAGCTGCAAAAACGCATTAGCGAACTGGCGTTCCCGCCGTCAAAAGTGGTCGGCGGCGCTGCCGGGCTGATTGAAGAAGTGGCCGCCAGCAAAATCAGCGGCGAAGAAGATCGCTACAGCCATACCGACCTGTGGGATTTCCAGGCCAACATTGACGGCGCGCAGAAAATCGTCGACCTGCTGCGTCCGCAGCTGCAGAAAGAGAACAGCGCGCTGCTGGCGAAGGTGGACGCCAACTTCAAAAAAGTGGATACCATTCTCAGCAAATACCGCACCAAAGACGGCTTCGAGACCTATGACAAGCTGACGGATGCCGATCGTAACGCGCTGAAAGGCCCGATCACCACGCTGGCGGAAGATTTGGCCCAGCTGCGCGGGATCCTGGGTCTGGACTAAGTCGATGGCTGAGCAAAAATATGATGTTAATGAACCGTCCCGGCGGCGGTTGTTAAAAGGGATCGGCGCGCTTGGCGGCGCGCTGGCGATAACCGGCGGCTGTCCGGTGGCGCACGCGGCAAAAGACAACAGCTCTCCGGGCACGCTGTCGCCAAACGCGCGTATGGAAGCGCAGCCGTTTTATGGTCCCCATCAGGCCGGCGTGCTGACGCCGCAGCAGGCGTCGATGATGCTTGTCGCCTTTGATGTGCTGGCCAGCGATAAAGCGGACCTTGAGCGGCTGTTTCGCCTGCTGACCCGGCGTATTGCCTTTCTGACCAAAGGTGGTCCCGCGCCGGAGACGCCGAACCCGCGGCTGCCGCCGATGGACTCAGGCATTCTCGGGCCGTGGATCGCCCCTGATAATCTGACGATCACCGTCTCGGTGGGGCATTCGTTGTTTGACGAGCGTTTCGGCCTGGCTAATCATGCGCCGAAGACGCTGCAGAAGATGACGCGTTTTCCGAACGATTCGCTGGATGCGGCGCTGTGCCACGGCGATCTGCTGCTGCAAATTTGCGCCAACACCCAGGATACGGTGATTCACGCCCTGCGCGACGTGATTAAGCACACTCCGGATCTGCTCAGCGTGCGCTGGAAGCGGGAAGGGTTTATCTCCGACAGCGCCGCGCGCAGCAAGGGTAAAGAGACGCCGGTGAATCTGCTGGGCTTCAAAGACGGCACCGCGAATCCGGTCAGCACCGATAAGGCGCTAATGGATAAAGTGGTGTGGGTCACCGCCGACCAGGGAGAGCCCGCGTGGGCGACGGGCGGCAGCTATCAGGCGGCGAGGATTATTCAGTTCCACGTTGAGTTCTGGGATCGCACGCCGCTGAAAGAGCAACAGACTATTTTTGGCCGCGATAAGCTGAGCGGCGCGCCGCTTGGAATGCAGCACGAGCACGACGTGCCGGATTACAGTAAAGACCCTGACGGCGAAACCATTGCGCTCGATAGCCATATTCGTCTGGCCAATCCGCGCACCCCAGAAACGCAATCCAGCCTGATGATGCGCCGGGGCTATAGCTATTCGCTGGGGGTGACCAATTCCGGTCAGCTGGACATGGGGCTGCTGTTTGTTTGCTACCAGCACGATCTGGAAAAAGGCTTCCTGACGGTGCAAAAGCGCCTGAATGGCGAAGCGCTGGAGGAGTACGTGAAGCCCATTGGCGGCGGCTATTTCTTTGTTCTGCCGGGGGTTATCGACGATCGGCATTATCTCGGGCAATCGCTGCTCGAAGCCTGACGTACCTGCCCGCAAGGGCAGGGCGTTTTCTGCTGTTTTTCCATTCATTTTTTGTATTTCCTGCCTTGTTTCATTTTTCTGTAATCTTATAGTCGGAAACTCTCCTCAGCTGCGATGAGAATTATTTGTTGTCTGTATGTGAAAAATAAGTTGCGCTTAGAATTATTTCTGATGTACTTATTACAAGCGCGGTAGTTCTCGGCAGTAGTCTCGTTTCATTATGGAGATCGCGAATGCCCGATTGCTGTAACGGAAAATGTCAAACCCCAGACCGTACTCATCAGCACGGGAGCCCAACTTCCGGCCGCGATTTTCACACCGCAAAATCCTCCTCCTCCTCTATCAAAGAAAACCAGAACCCAGGCAAGGTTACCGGTGCGCGTAGCCGTGACCCTCTGCCAATTCGTCAGGCAAGCAATGGCTTACAAGGAAGCCAAACCTCAATCGTTAGTGCGCATAATCGCGTCGATCGTGGCGCGTGTGATGTAAACCAACAACGCAAGGTGCTATCCATGGGAAGACAAAAAGCAGTGACCAGAGCTCGTCGTGAGGCCAAACGTGTGCTGAGACAGGATTCGCGAAGCCATAAGCAGCGCGAAGAAGAATCGGTCACATCGCTTGTGCAAATGAGTGGCGTAGAAGCCATTGGCATGGCGCGGGATAGCCGCGATGCATCGCCAATCGAAGCGCGCAATGACGCTCAGGCGCATTATTTGAATGCCATCGACAATAAACAGCTGATCTTCGCCACGGGCGAGGCCGGGTGCGGTAAGACCTGGATTAGCGCGGCAAAAGCAGCTGAAGCCCTGATCCATAAGGATGTGGACAGAATTATTGTTACCCGTCCCGTTCTGCAGGCCGACGAAGATCTCGGCTTCTTACCGGGAGATATCGCCGAGAAGTTTGCTCCCTATTTCCGACCGGTCTATGACGTGCTGGTGAGAAGGCTAGGGGCTTCCTTTATGCAGTACTGCCTGCGTCCGGAAATCGGCAAGGTGGAAATCGCGCCGTTCGCCTATATGCGCGGACGTACATTTGAAAATGCGGTGGTGATTCTGGACGAGGCCCAGAACGTGACCGCTGCGCAAATGAAGATGTTTTTGACCCGCCTCGGGGAGAACGTGACGGTTATCGTCAACGGCGACATTACCCAGTGCGACCTGCCTTCTGGAGTCCGCTCGGGCCTGAGCGATGCGCTGGCGCGTTTTGAGGAGGATGAGATGGTCGGTATTGTGCGCTTTACGACCGATGATTGCGTGCGCTCAACGCTTTGCCAGCGCGCGCTGAAAGCCTACTATTGAGTCCTTTTGAGTCTGCAAAGCCCGGGCGACCGGGCTTTGTTTTTAGCGCACTACAGAAGAGCCTGCAGTGAGGGGCTGGCCATCGTTGCTTCAAAAGGAACGATCTCGACTTTTGCTACGCCCGATTGCTGAAATGGATCCTGGCTCAGCAGGTTTTGCAGCGCATCCAGATCATCGCCTTTAGCCAGAATCACGCCGCCGGACCTGGGGATTTTACGCCCCGAAGCGAGAAATATTCCGTCAGCGTACCCTTGCTTCAGCCACTCCACGTGCGCAGCAAGCTGGGCGTCTACTTCCTCAAGCGGTTTAACGTAAGTCAGAACAACAACGGCAATGGTGCTCATTTTCCTTCCTTAACATTTAAAGGTAACGCTGCAGAAGTTTATCATTAGCGTGGCGGGGGTTTCTGGCTTTTTTCATCACTTTATCCAGGCCGCTATAAACGAAAATAACGGTAGTTTACTGCTATAAAGGGAATCATTGTCGCTGACCTGTAGCTCAAAATGTCCAGGTGATTGCCGCCGTCACGGTACCTTCATTGCGCCGTGAGACGAGCGGGCTGTCAGCGGCGTGTTCTCCGAGCCAGGTATAGCCGGCGCTGAGCGTGGAACCCCAATGGTCGTCATATTGATGGCTCCAGGTCAGCGCGTTATCGATGCCGTAAAATCCGCCGGCTGCGCGATAGAGACGATAGCCGGAACGGGCGCTCTGCCGTTGATCGACCCCGTAAAAGGTATTGGCGTACCGGCTGTCGCCAAACAGCGCGGCGGACTGTAGGGCAACGATATCCTGCGAGTTCTGGAGCAGCAGGAGGGTTGCGGACGTCTGATAATGCACGCCCTGGGCGTCGGTGAGCGGAAGTGTAGCCTTGCCTTCAACGGTGAGCCACGGCGTGACCGACCAGCCGACGGCGAAGGCGGTATTCATGGTGGCTTTAATATTACCCATCCCCTTCAGCGTATTCGCCCCATCGCGCCAGTCTGAGTTTTTTTCCGCTCGCCCGAGGTCATAACCGAGCGTGTGCTCGAAGTAGAGGCCGCTGTCGCCAGCCAGGTCATAGCCTATGCCTTTTTTAATTGACTGCGGAAAATGGTCTTCTTTCATCCATGCGTAGATTTGTGAGCGATGGAGTCCGGTTCTGGCCTCAACCTGTTTTATGCGCAGTAAATGGTACGGTGCCATCAGTCTCTCCGGTTCAGTCGGATGGGAGAGCTTTATTACTCGTCAGTCAGCGTTGAAAAAAGAAATAAATGAATTTCCAGTATGGGAATTAAAGTGAGGTGCTGCATATTTAATTTTGTATTTTCTGGGTGAATGTTTTCATTGCTGAAAATCAGCAATGAAAGACATGGTAACGTCTGGTGTGATTTTAATTCATTGTGTGAATGAAAAATGCATTTTCATCGTGTTTTCGGAATGGTTCATTTTCCGGGAAAGAGTTTTGTTGCAGAGGGGAGCTGTATTCAAATAATTAATTTGTATTGTGAATATTTTCGGGGCTTATTCTTAAAATTTAGTTTGTCTTATTTTGGACTGTGCTGTGTCTATTCAGATATAGCGCGGCTTTGCGTCACATTTGTTCAGGTATGATCACTTTTATTACTTTTTTCGACATTGAAATATTTCTTGTGAGGAATATTCTCTTCCGTAAGTTCAGCTTCCGTTCTGTGCACAGACAGCCTTTTAGCTGAAATCGCATGTTGTCTGCATCCCTGGCCTTGTTCTGTTAGTTGCGCCTGTCACTGTCCTTTTTTGGACTAAAATTCTGTATAGTATATTTTTTCAGATCATTGATCTGAATCACCGATTTTTAATAGTCATTTGTTCCACAATGCGATTTGTAAAGGCGTGTCAGTGATGACAACTGAACATCTGACAGGAAGAGGGTGGATATGGCAAATTCGTTTCAGAATGAGATACCGAAAGCACGCGTTAACATCAAACTGGACCTGCATACAGGTAATGGGCAGAAGAAAGTGGAACTGCCGCTGAAATTACTGGTTACGGGGGATTTCAGTAATGGCCTGGAACAGCGTCCGTTGTCTGAGCGGGAAAAGGTAGATATTAACAAGAATAACTTCAACAGTGTGTTAGGGAAATTTAATCCGTCGGTCAATATCGCTGTCCGGAACACCCTGGCCGGGGATAGCAGCGAAGAAAATATCCGGCTTACTTTTAAAGATATAAAAGATTTTGAACCGGAGCAGGTAGCCAGACAGATCCCACAAATGAAGGCACTTCTCGCCATGCGCAGCCTGTTGCGCGATCTCAAATCTAACCTCCTGGATAATTCCACGTTCCGCAAAGAGCTGCAGACGATTCTACGTGACCCGGCGTTGAGTAATGAACTGCGTGACGAAATCGCCGCGCTTGCGCCAAAAGACTGACGGATAAAATAAGGAAGATGCTGATGTCTGTACAGAATGAAAATGCCTCGTCTGCAGGCGAAACCGTTGTGCTGGAACGTCCGGAAGCAGGAGGCGTTTACGCTTCTTTATTTGAAAAAATCAACCTGAAACCGGCCTCTCACCTGAGTGATATCAATACCTGGCAGGATGAAGCAGCGATGGCGGAAGCAGATGCGAACGAGCGTATCACCGCCGGGGTGCAGGTTTTTATGGACTGCATCCGCAAATCGGGCCAGCAGGTTGAGAAGCTCGACAAAACCTTAATCGATCACCATATTGCCGAACTGGATTATCAGATAAGCCGCCAGCTTGATGAGGTGCTTCATCATCCGGATTTCCAGGCGTTAGAGCGCCAGTGGCGAGGTCTGAAGCACCTGGTGGACAACACCGACTATCGCCAGAACGTGAAAACGGAAATTCTGGATGTGTCAAAAGACGACCTGCGTCAGGATTTTGAAGATTCGCCAGAGCTGATTCAAAGTGGATTATACTGGCATACGTATATTTCTGAGTACGATACTCCGGGCGGTGAGCCGGTTGCGGCGGTGATTTCGGCATATGAGTTTGATGCCAGTCCGCAGGATGTGGCGTTACTGCGTAACATTTCGAAAGTGTCCGCCGCAGCGCATATGCCGTTTATCGGCTCTGCCGGTCCGGCGTTCTTTATGAAGTCCTCAATGGAAGAAGTGGCTGCCATCAAAGATATCGGCAACTACTTTGACCGTGCCGAGTACATCAAGTGGAAGTCCTTCCGCGACACCGATGACTCCCGCTATATCGGCCTGGTGATGCCGCGGGTGCTGGGCCGTCTGCCGTATGGCCCGGATACCGTACCGGTACGCAGCTTTAATTATATTGAACAGGTGAAAGGCCCGGATCACGAGAAATACCTGTGGACCAGCGCGTCGTTTGCCTTTGCCGCCAATATGGTGAAGAGCTTTATTAATAACGGCTGGTGCGTGCAAATCCGTGGCCCGCAGGCCGGTGGTGCCGTGAAGGATCTGCCGATCCATCTTTACGATTTGGGCACCGGCAATCAGGTGAAAATCCCCTCTGAGGTGATGATCCCGGAAACCCGCGAGTTTGAATTCGCTAATCTTGGCTTTATTCCGCTGTCGTACTACAAAAACCGCGACTACGCCTGCTTCTTCTCGGCGAACTCCACCCAGAAACCGGCGCTCTATGACACGGCGAACGCGACCGCCAACAGCCGTATTAACGCGCGTCTGCCGTATATCTTCCTGCTGTCGCGTATTGCCCACTACCTGAAGCTTATTCAGCGCGAAAACATCGGTACCACCAAGGACCGTCGTCTGCTGGAACTGGAACTCAACACCTGGGTGCGCAGTCTGGTGACCGAGATGACCGATCCGGGCGACGAGCTGCAGGCATCCCATCCGCTGCGCGATGCGAAAGTGGTGGTTGAGGATATCGAGGACAACCCGGGCTTCTTCCGCGTGAAACTATACGCAGTGCCGCACTTCCAGGTGGAAGGGATGGACGTGAATCTGTCACTGGTGTCGCAGATGCCGAAGGCGAAAGCGTAAGGCGGAGGCGCGATGAAGACAGTACGACCACTGTGGGGGCGGGGCCAGATGGTCTCGCCACAGCATTTTCAGCAACAGGCGGCGCTTGCCGCCTGGTCTGCCGAGAGTATTGCGCGGATGGGGGCAATGAATCCCTGGGGAATACAGAATGCGGAATTTGATACTGCGCTGCTGAAACAGGGGAAACTGAAGGCCAGCCATCTGTGCGTGCGTTTTGTCGACGGCACGTTCATTGATACCGGTAATACCGATGCGTTGCCGTCGGTGATGACGCTGCCACCGGTTAGTGAACTGACGGTGGTGCTGGCACTGCCCCATGAACATGAAAATGGCGGCAACTGCCTGCAACCGGAGGAAAAAGCGGAACGTCCGGTGCGCTGGCGTCTCGGCTGGCGGGAAGTGCGTAACCGTTATGGTGATGACAGCCGCCAGATGGCGGTGATGCAGCCGGAGCTGACCCTGCGATCGGCGGATGAGGATAACGGTAATTACCAGACGGTGTCGGTCGCCCGCCTGTCGCGTGACAGCCAGGGCAACTGGTCGCAGGACGCTGGCTTTATCCCGCCGCTGCTGAACGTGCAGGCCAGTCCCTGGCTGGCGGAACAACTGGAACAGTTACTGAGCCAGTTGCGTCTCCGTCTGCAACGGCTGATGGCGATGCGCCGGGAGAGCAACGAGCGGATGGCGGATTTTGCGGTGGCCGACGTGTCGCTGTTCTGGTTGCTGAATGCGCTGAACAGCGCAGAGCCGGTGCTGGGGCATTTTCAGCGCCACCCGCAGGTCCATCCGGAACGTCTGTACCAGGCGCTGGCGGGGCTGGCGGGGAGCCTGCTGACCTTCTCGCTGGAACATACCACCGCCGATATACCGGCTTACCGCCATGAGCGCCTGACGGAAGTCTTCCCGCCATTGTTTGCCCTGGTGGAAGTGCTGCTGGAAGCCAGCCTGCCGTCAAGGGTGGTGGCGATAGATCTTGAGCGCGACGACCGGCGTAAGCGCTGGCACGCCCGTCTGCATGACCCGAGACTGCGTGAGGAGGCCGATTTTTATCTGTCGGTACGCTCCGCGTTGCCTTCGGCACAACTGCTGGAGCAGTTCCCGGCGCAGTGCCGGACCGGTTGTCCGGATGAGGTTGACCGTATTGTTAACGGCTCAGAGCGCGGCGTGCCGCTGAAGGCCATGACCCACGTTCCGGCGGCCATCCCGCTGCGCCTGGAAAACCAGTATTTCACCCTCGATATGACCCACCCGGCTGCGCAGGCGATGCTGGCGGAAGGACACTGCGTGTTCTACGTGCCGGGCGGGCTGGGCGAACCGGAGCTTGAACTGTATGCGGTGCTGCGCTCATGAAAACGGATATCAATACTGACGCCCTGCTGGCGGATCTGTGGCTGACGGTAACAGCGCTGCGACAGGGGGCAAGGCTTGCCGACGGTGAAGGGGAGGCGCTCTGGCAGCACTGCGTGGACACCACGGACCTGGTGATGACGCGCCTGGAAAAGGCGGACGTCAGCGAAGCCAGCCGTCAGCATATTCTGTATGCGGTCTGCGCCCTGCTGGATGAAACCGCCAAAGGGCGCGACGGCGAGGACGACGCCTGTATCGTCTGGTATGACCGTCCGCTGGAGGTGAAATACTTCGGCACCATGACCGCCGGGGACATGCTGTATGAGCGGATGCGCCAGGTGCTGCGTGAGCCTGCGCCGGATCCGCTGGTACTGACCTGCTTTCACCGGGTGCTGATGCTGGGCTTTAAGGGCAGTGTCGCCTCCCTGAATGACCCGGTGCGCGAACGGCTGTTTCAGGAACTGGCCGGGCGTGTCCCGGCATTTGACGTGGAACAAAGCCATCCGCTGCTGGCAGACGTTCCGGCGGGCAGCGGGTTGCGTGAATGGCTGCGGCACTGGCCGGTATGCATCGGCCTGTCCGCCATCGTGATGGCAGTGCTGTGGCTGGGGCTGAACCACTGGCTTGACGTTCTGGTGACCACGCTGCTGCCAGGAGCCGGAAAATGAGTGCGGCGCATCACCGGCTGCTCTGGCTGTGGGGCGGGTTGCTCGCGGCATTACTGTGCCTGCTGTTTTTGCCACTGACCGGTGGTGAGCGCGGTTTTGCCATTCTGCTGGTCGCCGCCGCTGTGACTGCCGGTCTGGTTGTTGCCGGTCGCCGTCCGGGCGAATCAGCGGAGGGAGAGTACGGGCTGAACGACCTGCCGGACACGCCGTACCGCCTGCCGGTGGTGCTGGTCTGCGGCGATACCGGAGACTGGCCGGGAGAAAGTACGGTTCACCGCACGGCGCAGGGGTGCTGGCTGAAGGTTTCCACGGTACAACTGCAACAGACGGTACGCCATCTGCTCTGGCGGCGTCCGGAGCTGGTGTCACAGCTGGCGGTGATGGTTTGCGTCTGTCCGCAGCAGCATGACGACGGGGCCTTACTCACTGCCCGGTTGCACGAACTGCGCTGGCAACTGACGCGGGTACGGCGTGATGCCCGGCGTCAGGTGCCTCTGCTGCTGTCCGGCACCCTTGCCGGACGGGCGGTGACCGCACCGGTGTGGCAGTCTGCGCTGCCGGGTGAGGCCATTCAGGTCTGGCAGGACGGCGAGGCTCCGCAAAGCGCCGGTGTCTGGCTCCTGCAGGACGCCCCCCCGGCCCGTCTGCGCACGCAGATCCTGTTCAGCGCCCATGCCCGTTTCGTCAGCGAAGAGATCCTGCCGGTACTGACCGGCGATAACCCGGATAGCCTCGACCTGCATCAGGTCAGCGAGGAAAACCAGGTGATTCTGTCGGTGCTGGACAATATGCAGCGTATCCTCAACTGCCGGGCGGGAACGCTAGCCCATCTGCCGGACTACGGTCTGCCGGATATGACGAAGATACTTCAGGGAATGCCGGGTACCGCCCATGAACTGATGGGGAAGCTCTCCACGGTGCTGCTGAAATACGAGCCGCGCCTGCAACGTCTGACGGTGGTATTACTGGAACAAACGCAGCCGGGCGAATTGCGCTACGCCATTGACGCGGAGCTGAAAGGCGTCGGGCTGGTGCGCTACGGCACCGAGTTTATGCCGGAGGGTAAAATCTTAATCCGGCACATGAAACAGCAGCATTACCTGGACGCCCGCGCGGCAATCTAGCTTCTCTCCCTCTGACCGAATCCACTATCATGACAACATTCTCTGAACGTTACCTTAAAACAGGTGGCGATCCGCGCACGTTAGCGGACTACACCGCGTTACGTGATGAAATGAACAAGCTGATCCACCCGGCGCGCCCGGACGTCAACTGGCCGCACGTGGAAAAACTCTGCCTGTCGTTGTTTGAGCACAACGGCGTGGAGCTACAGACCGCCGCCTGGTATACGTTTGCCCGCACGCAGATCGCCGGAGTGTACGGGCTGAACGAAGGGCTGGCGTTGCTGGAAGCACTGATAGCCTGCCAGTGGAACACGTTGTGGCCGCAACCGGTCGCCGTGCGGATGGAAATCCTCAGCACCCTCAGTAAACGCCTGCAACAGGCCATGCGTACACAACTCTTTGCCTGTGCCGATCTCGGTGCATTATACCGGGCAGAACAATATCTGAAGACGCTGGGTGAGGTGCTGCAACGGCTGGAATTAAAACAGGTCAGCCAGTTTGAGCCGTTGCAGACGCTGATACATAACGCTGCCGTGCGACTGGAGAGCGCCGACAGCGTCGCGCCGTTTAACAGCGACAGCGATACCCTGACTGGGAAGATGTCGCAAGTAGGGGAGGCGGAACCGGTACGGATGCCGTCTGTGGAGCCGTCGGGTAAACCTGCCGGGAACGTGCGGTGGATCTATGTGGCACAACCAGAGCCGCAGCAGAACGTGGAAGTGGTAAGGGCACTCCCGCCAGCCAGACGCTGGAAACCGTTTATAGTGGGGATGTTCACCATGTTGCTGGTCGGCGGGAGCACTGTATGGGACTGGCTGGCACTGAATCAGCCCGATCCGGCGGAAGTTCAGTTGATGGCTTCACTGATGCCCTTGCCGGTGACGGTGACTCACATGCAGCTACAGTCTCTGCGAGGCAGAGCCATGTCACCTGACGCGGGGATCAGCGAGACACAGCAGCAACTCGCCAGACTTGCCCGCCTTCCACCGGACTGGAATATTGATTATGGCAATCAGGTTGTTCAGCAGGCGCTCACGCTATGGCCGGAACAGGCCGGACCGCTGGCGACGCAGTGGCAGCAGCGAGTCTCCGCCGCCGCGCTACCTGCTGATAATCTCAATGGCTGGCATCAGGGGATGGCACAGCTACAACACCTTGCGAACCAGCTGAATGCGCTGGACGAAAAGCGCGGTAAGTATATGACAGTGAGTGAACTCAAGTCGGTGGTCTTTTCCATGACGCAGGCGTTCAGCAGCGCGGTCCCGGTGGAGGAGCAGCTACGCCTGATGGCGCAACCTGATCAAACATCGCCGGATCTGCAACGTCTGACCGAAATGCATCTGGAACAACTCACGGCCCGCTATGCGTTGCTTAAGCAGAAAACACCCGAGTGATACCGCAATTTGTGAACCATGGTTAATCAGGTTATCAGTGAGTAAGGGAAATATTGTGTCAGTCAGAGAACGTTTTTTTAAGAAGGTGCAGCAGAAGAACAATCGCGCACTGGGCAGTAATAAATCGGCTGAGGCAGAAGTACAGGCATTCTGCCAGCGAATGGATGAGCTGGCACAGCAGATTAATATGTGGTTTGAGGATTCGGGGATCGAGGTCATCATAGCGAAAAAATATCTCCATGACCTGAGTACCGTAGGACTTAGCCTTAACAGTGGCGTATGTCGCTATGAAATTACTACTATCAGATTACAGAACGGGAACCGCAGCGTCAGTATTATTCCGGAGCAGCTTTGCCGGGCGGGGGACAGAGGTTGTGTCACCATGAACGTTGACGCGCCTGACACTGCTCCTGGAAGGCAGACATTTTATTTGTGCATGGCACCGAATAGTGGCTGGTTGATCCGCAATGAAAATCAAGGGGCGCTGGGCAACGTTCTGTTGACCGAAGATGTATTTTTCCGGGCCATTGAGAATCTGGCCTGAATGTAACCTTGCACGCTGACTGACACAGAGTCCGGTTCCTTTGCTATTCAGTGACGATCAGAATTGACAGGTAGCTTTGTCCCGGTAACGGATGCTGAAGGTGGCGTGGTCAGTATCAGGACCATGCCAGTCGCGCTGCCTCGATGCGTAGAAACACAGAGCCTAATTTTTACGCGATTCGGTTAGCGCTGTTGGACCTGCGATGCAGAGAAATGACGAATAACAAATTATAAAGGTGACAGTTAAGACACTTTCCGATTCCACAGTGAAGATAATTATCTCAGTGTGCGTAGCCTTTCTGAGCTATCTGCTTAAATATCTGCCTAAATTCCAGCTTTTTACTATCTTTAGTCGGCTATCCATTGCTGACAAGACTCGGCTATTTTCCCTGCTACATAAGAGCAGCGGCGGATTTCTGGATGAGTGTTCGATTCAGAGCCAGATGCAGGCATACGGAATCAATTACAGTCCGCAGTTTATGAAGAATCTGTTTTACTATACGCATAAAAATAATATCCGTACCGACAACAAAGATCTCTCCGTATTTTTATCGTTGCTCTAAACACATTAAACGCCGCGCAATTTGTCACATCATTATCAAACTTAGCAACTCATCCCCCCGGTGGGGTGCAACAGGCAAAAAAAAGCCCGTACTTTCATACGAGCTCTTCTTAAAATATGGCGGTGAGGGGGGATTGACTCGCTGCGCTCGCCGTTACTCGGCCCGTCCCTGGGCCTCGCCCCTGCGGGGCCAGCGCAAGCGCTGTTCAAAATTGCTCCCGGCAATTTTGTCGGGGCAGATTCCTCGCAGGCTCGTCATCTGTCCAACTGGCTGTCGCCAGTTGTCGAACCCCGGTCGGGGCTTCTCACCCCCCCGGCGGGTGCTATATGCGAAAAAAAAGCCCGTACTTGCGTACGAGCTCTTCTTAAAATATGGCGGTGAGGGGGGGATTCGAACCCCCGATACGTTGCCGTATACACACTTTCCAGGCGTGCTCCTTCAGCCACTCGGACACCTCACCATATTGTCTTTCCCGTTGTTGCCGGGAACGGGCGCTAATTTAGGGAAATACGTATCTCCCGTCAATCAACTTTTTTAAAAAATCGCGCGTTTAGCCAAACTTCAAGCAACTTGCTCCCTAAATGGGCGAAAATAGATTTTTTTATCGCCATTCCCTTTTTCGCACGCTCGGCGAATGAAATTTGCTATGCTGGCAATCCAATAGAAAACAACGAGTAAAACGCGACGCTAACCTAACCTGCCAGCAGCGTCGGCTATCAGGAGCCTTTATGGATATCATCTTTTACCACCCCACGTTCGACACCCCTTTCTGGATTACGGAACTGGAAAAACAGCTGCCCGGCTCGCGCGTCCGCGAGTGGAAACGCGGTGATAATCAACCCGCTGACTATGCGCTGGTCTGGCATCCGCCGGTAGAAATGCTCCAGGGCCGCCAGCTTAAAGCCGTCTTTGCCCTTGGCGCCGGCGTCGATTCAATCCTCAGCAAACTGCGGGAACACCCGGAAATGCTGCCGCTGTCGACTCCGCTGTTCCGTCTGGAAGACACCGGCATGGGGCTGCAGATGCAAGAATACGCGGTGAGCCAGGTGTTGCACTGGTTCCGTCGTTTTGATGACTATCAGGCATTAAAACAAGAGGCGCGGTGGCAGCCGCTGGAGGAGTATCAGCGTGAAGATTTCACCATCGGCATTATGGGCGCGGGCGTGCTTGGCGCGAAAGTGGCCGAAGCCCTGCAAAGCTGGGGCTTTCCGTTACGCATCTGGAGCCGCAGCCGCAAATCCTGGCCGCAGGTCACCAGCTTTGCCGGAGAAGAGGAGCTGAATGCGTTCCTCAACGGAACACGAGTGCTGATAAACCTGCTCCCCAACACGGCGGAAACCGTTGGAATCATTAATAGTGCGCGCCTGGCGCAGCTGCCGGATAACAGCTACGTGCTGAATCTGGCTCGCGGTGTTCATGTGGTGGAAGACGATCTGCTGGACGCGCTGAATAGCGGCAAGTTGAAAGGCGCGATGCTGGATGTGTACAGCCGCGAACCGCTGCCTGAAGCGAGCCCGCTTTGGCGGCATCCGCGAGTGGCGATGACGCCGCATGTTGCCGCCGTCACCCGGCCTCTGGAAGCCATGGCTTATATCGCCAAAACCATCGGTCAGTTAGAACGAGGTGAAACGGTCAGCGGGCAGGTCGATCGCCAGCTGGGATACTAAGCGACAGCCCCGCGTGAGCGGGGTTTTTGCTGATCACAGGCGCAGATTCCTGCTATTCTTGCCACAAACAGAGAAGGAGATTGTGATGTATCCTGTTGACCTGCACATGCATACCGTCGCCAGCACCCACGCCTACAGTACCCTGCACGATTATATTGCAGAAGCAAAGCGCAAGGGGATCAAACTCTTTGCCATTACCGACCACGGGCCCGATATGGCCGATGCGCCTCACTACTGGCATTTTATTAATATGCGTATCTGGCCGCGGCTGGTGGAGGGCGTTGGTATCCTGCGCGGTATCGAAGCCAATATCAAAAATACCCACGGCGAAATTGACTGTACCGGCCCGATGCTCAACTCGCTGGACCTGATTATTGCCGGTTTTCACGAGCCGGTGTTCCCTCCAAAGGATAAAGCAACGCATACCGAAGCGATGATCGCCACAATAGCGAGCGGCGCGGTGCATATCATTAGCCATCCGGGTAATCCTAAGTTTCCCGTTGATATCCCTGCCATTGCCGCGGCAGCGGCGAAGCACCACGTGGCGCTGGAAATCAATAACTCATCCTTTATTTCGTCGCGCATTGGCAGCGAAGATAACTGCCGCGCCGTTGCCGCGGCCGTACGCGATGCCGGCGGCTGGGTTGCGCTGGGCTCGGATTCCCATACGGCATTCACGCTTGGTGAATTTAGCGAATGTCGCAAAATCCTTGATGCTGTTGATTTTCCGGAAGAGCGAATTCTTAACGTGACGCCGCGGCGTCTGCTTAATTTTCTTGAATCGCGTGGGATGCCTGCGATTCCTGAGTTTGCTGAACTTTAATTTGAATAACTGGAATAAATGAATGAACGAGTTTTCAATCCTCTGCCGCGTGCTGGGCTCTCTCTATTATCGTCAGCCGCAGGACCCGCTGCTGGTGCCGTTGTTTACCCTTATTCGCGAAGGAAAGCTGGCAGCAAGCTGGCCGCTGGAGCAGGATGAACTGCTGGAGCGTCTGCAAAAAAGCTGCGATATGCCGTCTCTGTCCGCCGAATACAACGCGCTGTTTGTCGGTGAAGAGTGCCGCGTGGCGCCATACCGTAGCGCATGGGTAGAAGGCGCTACGGAAGCTGACGTTCGTACTTTCTTCAGCGCGCATGGTGTCCCCACGGGTGAGGGCGCGGCGGATCATTTAGGCTCCTTGCTGCTGGCCGCTTCGTGGCTGGAAGATCACGCGCCGGAAGATGAAAGCGACGTTCTGGAAACCCTTTTCGCTGAGTATATTCTGCCGTGGTGCGGCGAGTTCCTGGGTAAAGTTGAAGCCCATGCAACCACGCCGTTCTGGCGCGCTATGGCTCCGCTGACTCGTGAAGCCCTCTCCGCTATGTGGGATGAGCTGCAGGAAGAAAATGAGCAATAAGTTGTGATTAAAGTCACATTTTAGTTGCAACAAAGCATTCTTAATTTCATTTAGTGTGTTCCGTGTCGCATTTGACGGGCGCGTTTCTGCTATGATACGCGCCATGAACATACTCTTCGCAATCGCATTAACGACGGGCATTCTCTCCGGTATCTGGGGATGGGTGGCGGTCGCATTGGGTCTGCTGAGCTGGGCAGGTTTCCTCGGCTGTACGGCTTACTTTGCCTGTCCGCAAGGTGGGTTAAAAGGGCTGCTTATTTCGACCTGTACGGTCATGAGCGGCGTGGTGTGGGCGCTGGTGATTATTCACGGTAGCGCGCTGGCGCCGCAGCTGGAAGTGGTTAGCTATATCATGACCGGCGTCGTGGCGTTTTTGATGTGTATCCAGGCGCGCCAGCTGATTCTCTCTTTTGTGCCGGGTACTTTTATCGGCGCGTGTGCGACGTTTGCCGCCGGCGGCGACTGGCGTTTAGTTGTGCCTTCACTCGCGCTGGGCCTGGTATTTGGCTATGCCATGAAAAATAGCGGCCTGTGGCTGGCGACCCGGGCGGAGAAAAATAAATCTCTGGCTAATCACAGTCGCGAATCTTTTTAACCTATCCCACTTTTCATCACCAAAGAGCCCGTCGGGCTCTTTGGCTGTTTTTGCTGCCAGGTATTACCTCATCATAAATCTTCCCGCCATTTTGTTTTTCCTTATATATCCGCAACTTTAACTGTACCGGTAGTTAGTGAATCGATTTTGTTAGCACATTTAAACAAATGATATTTTTTGTTTTTAAATTGTTAATATAATTAAAGTGAAGTAAAAAAATATAACTCGTCGTACTCATGGATGGTTGGCGCTCTTCAGTAGCTATACCGATATGCAGAGGAGTTTTATAATGAAAACAATTAGATATGCTTCGCTTGCAGCACTGTTTATATTACCCTCGTTTATTAGCCCTGCGATCGCCGAACAGACCGTGGCTGGCATCGTCCATTTCTACGGATGGGTGGTGGAAGCACCCTGCCAGCTCGATGCAATCAATAATCAGGTTATTATGGATTGCCCGCGGGCGGAGACAATTAAAATTTCCGCTCAGCAGCTTGAGAAAGGGAAAATACGCAACGAAAATATCCGTTCTGCGCAATTACGTTATATTAATCCGCAACGGACCCTCGCCATTCTGGATGTTGATTATCGGTAACCCTCTGCCCCCGGGCTTTCGCCCCGGGGGCTATCGTGCCATATTATCCTCCTGTATTCCTTTCAAGACGTATGCCGACAGGAGGAGAAATGGCTGTTCAACCTGAAGTGGTTCTCGGCGATATTACCAGGCTTGAGGTCGATGTTATCGTCAACGCGGCTAACCCGTCGCTGCTTGGCGGCGGCGGGGTGGACGGGGCGATTCACCGCGCAGCAGGGCCGGAACTGCTGGCTGCCTGTAAAGTTGTGCGGCAACAGCAGGGAGAGTGTCCGCCGGGCCATGCGGTGATTACGGCGGCAGGAAATCTGCCCGCCAGCGCGGTGATTCACGCCGTAGGGCCGGTCTGGCACGGCGGTGACAGGCAGGAGGCGGAATTACTGGCTGACGTTTACAAAAATAGCCTGCTGCTGGCCTCGGCAAATAATTACCGATCCATCGCATTTCCTGCTATCAGCACCGGCGTATATGGTTACCCTAAACAGGTTGCCGCGGAGATAGCCGTGCGGACGGTAACTGCCTTTCTCACTCGTTACAATCCGCTGGAGCGCGTTTATTTCGTTTGTTTTGATAGCGAAGCCGCCGGCATCTATACCCAATTACTCGAGGCGAGTCGCGCGCAACTCGGCCATCAGAATAAGATATGATAGTTTCCTGCGAAGGCGGGAAACTATCATAACGGGAGAGTCATCGGTGACTGAAGGGAAGGTTCTACAAAAACAACGGCTTCGCCGGATGGAAATTGTTGCCGCGGCACAAAAATGTTTCGCGGAAAAGGGCCTGCATGGCGCCTCCGTAGCGGATATTGCGCGTCAGGCTGGCCTTAGCGTAGGCCAGCTATATCGCGTTTTCGCCAGCAAAGAAGAGATAATCGAAGTTATCGTCAGCGAGATCGTGAATGCCAGAGTGGGCGAAATGGTTGCCGGGAATCATGATTTAGCCCGCATGGCTTCAGTTTTAGCCGGCGTGCTCCCCGCGACCGAGTCTACGAAAAGCGATAATTATCTGCTGATGGAAATTAACGCCGAGGCGTCCCGAAATCCGCGCCTGCGTGAAATTATGATCCAGGCCGATCGTCGCCTGAAAGAGGAGGGTGGACGGCTTACCCGCCACTACCATCCTGAGATGACCGCGGAGCAAATTAGCGTCGCCTGCGAATTTATCGCGATATTAACGGAAGGGGCGGCATACCGTTGCGACCTGGCGACGGCTCCGACGGTAGATAAAGCGGCGATGGAGAGCCTGTACCGCGATGTCTTTCAGCTGTTGTTTGCGCAAAAATAGCGCTGCTATGTGCGTTCCACATAGCAGCGCCCTGTTTTAACTGGCGGAAATTTGCGGCTTAGCTGTCTTTTGCTGGAATTTTCCGGAAAAAAGAAAGCGCAACAGCGGTATCCGCAGATGAATTTCATACAGCACCAGTGCAATCCCGACAACAAAAACCAGCCCGGTGATAAATCCAAGGGTATTTGATTGAATGACCGGGGTTATCCATGCCCCGTAGAGCAGAGTTAGAGGGTGGTGCACCAGGTAGATAAATAGCGATGCGTTGACGAAGTAGGTCACCCGCGCGGACTGGAAATTCAACAAACGGTGGCCAAGCGAAAAGACCACGTTGACCATCCATAGCCCAAGCACCATCGTAATCACGTACTCCGTTTCGTACATCCAGCCATCGCCCGAGCCGTACTGCTGATTCAGTCGGTAGGCGATAAATCCCAGTAAAGCCGCCACAAAGCACCACGGCGAGGGGGTCGTGAACATCGTCTTCAGCCGCGCGTTAATAAACGTCTGGGCACCCAGGATAAAGAAAGGCAGATAGAACAACGTCTGCATCACGATAAAGTTGAACAGACCGTTGCTGAGAATAGGCGGATAGAGAATGAAAATAGTGCGGCGGATGACCGCGTACAGTACGCCAAGAGCGAGAAAAATCATCGACAGCTGACCTAATGTGACGGTGTCACCAAAGGTGGGCGCAGCGGCAGAACGCGGTCGCGTCAGCCATTTGAACATCACCACGCCCAGCGACGTCAGGACCACCAGCACCAACAAAAACCACAGATGAGAGATCAGCTCCCAGGCGAGGGTGTTGAACTTGTCATAGCCTGACAGCGTATGCCAGTTATCCGCTTTACCGTTGACGTACTGCAGCATAATAAACTGCGGCAGGGTCAGGAGCGGGATCGCCGTTAACATGGGAATGCCGACGCGCTCAACGCGTACTTTCCACCATTTTTTAAGCGGATAGCGCAGAAAAAGCATGTAGGAAAAATAGCCGGAAATCACAAAGAAGACCTGCATGCGAAAGGCATGGATGAAGTCGTTAAATAACGTCAGCCACCACGATGGCTCGGCGCTGTTAACATGCCAGCTGTGGCTGGAGTAAATGAGCGAAATGTGAAAAGGGATGCCCAATAGCATCAGCCAGGCGCGGATGCTATCGAAAAAATATTCACGCTGTACCGGAGTATTATTCATACAATATCACTACATTCTCAGACAATTCGTCTTATCACTCAACGTGATAACGTTTAAATTCTCTGCAACCCTACATGAACTCTGGTTAACTGTCTCCAGGATAAGCACGCAAAGTGCAAACGGGGCAGTAACTGTGTATTCCCTGTGCCGCGATGCCGAACAATGCAGGGATTATGTTGTCGGAATGCCTGAGTTTCCATTAAAATAGATCGGATCGATTTAAGCACACAAAGGGGGAAGTGCTTACTTATATGAAACATAAACCACAGATGATGAAAATGCGTTGGTTAAGCGCAGCCGTAATGTTGTCCCTGTGTACTTCATCTGCATGGGCATTCAGCATTGATGACGTCGCAAAAGAGGCACAAACGTTAGCCGGCAAAGGCTTTGAAGCGCCTAAAAGTAACCTGCCCTCTGCCTTCCGCGACATGAAGTATGCGGACTATCAGCAAATTCAGTTTAATCACGACAAAGCCTATTGGAATAATCTGAAAAGCCCGTTCAAGCTCGAGTTTTATCACCAGGGAATGTATTTCGATACGCCGGTCACCATTAATGAAGTGACGGCAACCAGCGTACGTAAAATTAAATATAGTCCGGACTATTTTAATTTTGGCAACGTTCAGCACGATAAAGACACGGTTAAAGACCTCGGTTTTGCGGGCTTTAAGGTTCTGTATCCGATCAACAGCAAAGACAAGAACGATGAGATCGTCAGCATGCTCGGAGCCAGCTATTTCCGCGTGCTCGGTCAGGGCCAGGTATATGGGCTTTCTGCCCGCGGACTGGCTATCGATACCGCGCTGCCGTCCGGAGAAGAGTTCCCGCGCTTCCGTGAGTTCTGGATTGAGCGTCCTAAAGCCACCGATAAACGCCTGACGATTTATGCGCTGCTTGATTCCCCGCGCGCAACCGGCGCCTATCGCTTTGTAATCATGCCCGGTCGCGATACCGTGGTGGACGTGCAGTCTAAGGTCTATCTGCGTGATAAAGTCGGTAAACTGGGCGTGGCGCCGTTGACCAGCATGTTCCTGTTCGGGCCGCATCAGCCGTCTCCGACTACCAACTACCGCCCGGCGCTGCACGACTCCAACGGGCTGTCCATTCTTGCCGGTAACGGTGAGTGGATCTGGCGTCCGCTCAATAACCCGAAACACCTGGCCGTCAGCAGCTACGCAATGGAGAACCCGCAGGGGTTTGGCCTGCTGCAGCGCGGCCGTCAGTTCTCGCGTTTTGAAGACCTCGACGACCGCTACGATCTGCGCCCAAGCGCGTGGATTACGCCGAAAGGTGATTGGGGCAAAGGGAAAATCGAACTGGTCGAGATCCCGACCAACGATGAAACCAACGATAATATCGTCACCTACTGGACGCCGGATCAGCTGCCGGAACCCGGCAAAGAGATGAACTTCAAATACACCATCACTTTCAGCCGTGACGAAGACAAACTGCATGCGCCGGATAACGCTTACGTTATGCAGACCCGCCGTTCTACCGGCGACGTCAAGCAATCGAACCTGATCCGCCAGCCTGATGGCACCATTGCCTTTATTGTCGATTTCACCGGCGCCGAGATGAAAAAGCTGCCCGCAGATACGCCAGTGACTGCCCAGGCCAGCATCGGCGATAACGCTGAAATCGTCGAAAATACCGTGCGCTACAACCCAGTAACGAAAGGCTGGCGTATGATCCTGCGCGTCAAAGTGAAAGATCCTAAGAAAACCACGGATATGCGCGCAGCCCTGGTCAATACCGACCAGACGCTGAGCGAAACCTGGAGCTATCAGCTGCCTGCCAATGAATAAGATAACGAAGTACATCGACGCATTGCCGCTGTCGGATGCAGAAAAACGCGCGTTACCTGACGCAAGTCTGCAGGCCGTACATGAAGCACTGGACGCTGAACATCACGTTTACCACCGCGAAGACGACTCCCCGCTGGGGTCGGTAAAATCGCGGCTGGAGCACAGCTGGCCAGATTCACTGGCTGGTAACCAGTTGATTAAGGATGACGAAGGGCGCACTCAGCTCAACGCCATGCCGAAAGCAAAACGCTCCTCCATGTTTCCGGACCCCTGGCGGACTAACCCGGTCGGGCGCTTCTGGGATCGGCTGCGCGGACGCGACGTGACGCCGCGCTATCTTTCTCGCCTGAGCCAGGAAGAGCAGGAGAGCGAGCAGAAATGGCGTACCGTCGGCTCTATCCGCCGCTACATTCTTCTGCTGCTGACGCTGGCGCAGACCGTGGTGGCGACGTGGTACATGAAAACCATTTTGCCCTACCAGGGCTGGGCGCTGATTAACCCGGCGGATATGGTGGGGCAGAACCTGTGGATCTCCTTTATGCAACTGCTGCCCTATGTGCTGCAGTCGGGGATCCTGATCCTGTTCGCCGTGCTTTTTTGCTGGGTCTCAGCGGGGTTCTGGACCGCGCTGATGGGCTTCCTGCAGCTGCTCATCGGGCGTGATAAGTACAGTATCTCCGCCTCGACCGTCGGGAATGAGCCGTTGAACCCGGAGCATCGCACGGCGCTGATCATGCCGATCTGCAACGAAGACGTTGACCGCGTATTCGCCGGCCTGCGTGCGACCTGGGAGTCGGTAAAGGCCAGCGGCAACGCTGAGCACTTTGATGTCTATATCCTGAGCGATAGCTACAACCCGGATATCTGCGTGGCAGAGCAAAAGGCGTGGATGGAGCTCATTGCCGAAGTGCAGGGCGAAGGGCAGATCTTCTATCGCCGCCGCCGCCGCCGCGTGAAGCGCAAAAGCGGTAACATTGATGACTTCTGCCGCCGTTGGGGTAGCCAGTATAGCTACATGGTGGTGCTGGATGCCGACTCCGTCATGAGCGGTGAGTGCCTGAGCGGCCTGGTGCGCCTGATGGAAGCAAATCCGAATGCCGGTATCATCCAGTCATCGCCTCGCGCGTCGGGCATGGATACGCTGTATGCTCGCTGTCAGCAATTTGCCACCCGCGTCTACGGCCCGCTGTTTACCGCCGGGCTGCACTTCTGGCAGCTGGGCGAATCGCACTACTGGGGACACAATGCCATTATCCGGGTGAAACCGTTTATTGAGCACTGTGCCCTCGCGCCGCTGCCGGGTGAGGGTAACTTCGCGGGTTCCATTCTGTCGCACGACTTCGTCGAAGCCGCATTGATGCGTCGCGCCGGATGGGGGGTCTGGATTGCTTACGATCTCCCCGGATCTTATGAAGAGCTGCCGCCGAACCTGCTGGACGAGCTGAAGCGCGATCGCCGCTGGTGTCAGGGGAACCTGATGAACTTCCGCCTGTTCCTGGTTAAAGGGATGCACCCGGTTCACCGCGCGGTGTTCCTGACCGGCGTGATGTCGTACCTGTCGGCGCCGCTGTGGTTTATGTTCCTTGCGCTCTCAACTGCCCTGCAGGTGGTGCATGCGTTGACCGAACCGCAGTACTTTCTGCAGCCGCGGCAGCTGTTCCCGGTCTGGCCGCAGTGGCGTCCGGAGCTGGCCATTGCCCTGTTTGCTTCCACCATGGTGCTGCTGTTTCTGCCGAAGCTGCTGAGTATTATCCTGGTGTGGTGTAAAGGGCCAAAAGAGTACGGCGGATTTATCCGCGTGACCCTTTCTCTGCTGCTGGAGGTGCTCTTTTCGGTGCTGCTGGCGCCGGTGCGTATGCTGTTCCATACCGTGTTTGTGGTCAGCGCGTTCCTCGGCTGGGAAGTGGTGTGGAACTCGCCGCAGCGTGATGACGACTCTACCCCGTGGGGCGAAGCGTTTATGCGTCACGGCTCGCAGATGCTGTTGGGTCTGGTCTGGGCGGTGGGCATGGCATGGCTGGATCTGCGCTTCCTGTTCTGGCTGGCGCCGATTGTGGTGTCGCTGATTCTGTCGCCGTTCGTGTCGGCCATTTCCAGCCGCGCCACCATCGGCCTGCGCACTAAACGCTGGAAGCTGTTCCTGATCCCGGAAGAGTACTCCCCGCCGCAGGTGCTCAAAGATACTGACGCTTACCTGACGCTCAACCGTCAGCGTTCGCTGGACGACGGCTTTATGCATGCAGTATTTAACCCGTCGTTTAATGCGCTGGCAACGGCGATGGCCACCGCGCGCCACCGTCACGGGCATATTCTGGATATCGCCCGCGAGCGTCACGTTGAGCAGGCGCTGAATGAGACGCCGGATAAACTTAACCGCGATCGTCGTCTGGTATTGCTGAGCGACCCGGTCACGATGTCACGCTTGCACTATCGCGTGTGGGCCGCGCCGGAGAAATACTCTTCGTGGGTCGGCGCCTATCAGCAGCTGACGTTGAATCCGCTGGCGTTAAAAACGAAGTAAGCCGTACGTTAAGGAAAATACCGGCAATGGCGCCGGTATTTTTTTACCTGAAAATCGAGGTTGTTGATGAGAGTTTTACTGGTTATCGCAATGACGCTGTTTCTCAGCGGCTGCGGGAGTATTATCAGCCGCACAGTGCCAGGCCAGGGCCATGGAAACCAGTACTATCCCGGCGTTCAGTGGGATGTTCGTGATTCAGCATGGCGCTATATCACTATTCTCGATCTGCCCTTTTCGCTGGTGTTTGATACGCTACTGCTGCCGCTTGACGCCAGCCATGGCCCCTATAACTAATTAGCGTTCATCCCATTCATCGGCGGCTGCCTGGCCCTCCTCGGTATCAAGAGAGGGTTCAAGCTGAAACTCGCCTTCATCCCATTCATGCAGCGTGTTTTCTTCCAGCCACTCCTGGCGAAGCTCAATCTCATCATAATCGCCGTCAAAGACGCTCTGTGCAGCCTGACCGCTGAGGACCGGCAGACATTCGCCCTGTTCATCCTCATCGGCGAAAAATTCGGCCTGCCAGGCAATATCACCGTCCTGGAGTACGTACTTCTGGATATTTAGCTGCTCAATGCTGGCGCTTTCCTCGTCGCTATCGGGATTATTAGCCAGAAACTCCTCGCGGGCTGCATCGATTGCTTCTTCAAGCGTGGCATAGAACATCGAATCCTTTGGCATGGCTAACCTCCTAAGATGAATAGAAATGAACACGATTCAATCTATAGAAGGCGGTTGGCAATGCGTCAAGGAGGTGAACGCCACACGGACATTAATTTACCGAATGCGTGCCGGAACCCGGATTGTCCGTTGCCCGGGAGCGGCCGAGGGTCAGGGTCGAGTAGACCGCATTGAACAGCACCACACCGGCGGTGACTAAAAAGACCGCCCGGAAGCCGTAGTTGGCGGAAACCGATGCGCCGATGAGCGGGCCCGTGACGTTGCCGATATCGCGGAACGACTGGTTATAGCTGAATATTCTGCCCGAGATTTGGCTGGTGGAGTTGTACACCAGCAGCGTTTGCACTGCCGGCAGCAGCGCGCCGTCGGCGGCGCCTAACAGGAAGCGCAGGATCCCCAGCTGCAGCGGCGTCTGGACGAACGACATGGGAATCAGGAGCAGGACAGAAATCACCAGCGCAACGATCAGGATCTTTTCCGGACCGATACGGTCGCCGAGTTTACCGAGGCGAGGGGCGCTAAGCAGGGCGGCAATACCGGGGACTGAAGCTATCATGCCGCTGATAAACGCAATATTACTGACGTTGCCGGCGAGATCGCGCACGTAAAGCGTCAAAATCGGCGCGATAGAACCGGTAGCCACCTGGATAATCAGCGAGGTCACAAACAGACTCAGCACCAGCTTCGGATTTTTAAGCGACGTGAAAACGTCTTTCGCGCTGAGCATCTCTTTTTTACTGACGGCGACAAAATTTTCGCGGATGAGAAAAAGGGTAAATAAGAAACAAATAAACAGCACGCCTGCCGTCATAAAGAAGACGGTACGCAATCCCCAGTGATCGGCCAGGAAACCGCCGGCCAGCGGCCCCAGCAGCGCGCCGCTGACCGCCCCGGTGGAGAGGGTCCCCAGCGCCCAGCCGCTCTTATGACGGGGAATTTGTGTCGCTATCAGCGCATTGGCGTTAGGAATAAATCCGCCGAGCAGACCTAACAGCGCGCGCAGGATCAGAAACTGCCAGATATTCTGCGCCAGGCCCATCAGCAGCATAACGATTGCCATACCGAGGGCCGAGCGCAGCAGCATAATTTTGCGCCCTTTGCGGTCCGCGAGACCGCCCCAGAAGGGGGAGGCCACGGCGGAAAATAAAAAGGTAATGCTGAAAACCAGCCCGGACCACATATTGAGGGCGCTATGGCCGGTTACGCCGAGTTGTTCGACGTAGAGGGGGAGGAACGGCATCACCAGGCTAAAGGCGGCGCCGGTTAAAAAGCAGCCGAGCCAGGTGACGGTGAGATTACGTTTCCAGTTAATGGGGGTATCAGCAGAGGGCATAGGATTCCACTGGCCTGCCGCGCAGGTCAAATAATTGAAAATATGAGCCTGCTAATTATGCGCCTGAGAAATGGTTGCCGCAATGGAGGAGAGCTTTTAAAGCTAAAGGAGGGCCCTGAAGAGTGGGGCTTACCCCGCATCCGGATTCAGATGCGGAGTCATTGCGCGAGCGCGCGCCGGGAGGCGCTAGTAACGAGAAGGAACGCCTTCAGGACGCGTTTTAAAGCGGCGATGCATCCACATATACTGTTCCGGCGCCATCAATATGCACTTCTCTACCACTTTGTTCATCCAGACGGCGGTAGTCTCCGCATCGTCCAGCGGCGGATCGCACTCCGGCGGCAGGATAATCAACTCATAGCCTTTACCGTCCGGTTTACGGCGCGGCACGAACGGCACAACGCAGGCTTTAGACATCTTTGCCAGCATCCAGGTGCCCGAGGTGGTCGCGGCCTGGTCAACGGCGAAAAACGGCACAAATACGCTGGCGGCCGGGCCATAGTCGTGATCCGGCGCATACCAGATCACTTCACCCTTTTTCAGCGCGCGGATCATGCCTTTCAGATCCTTACGATCGATCATGTCTTTGTTGGAGCGCAGGCGTCCCCAGGTCTGCAGCCAGTCGATAACCGGGTTATCGTTTGGACGATAAACGCCAATGCCCGGCTCGTTGATACCGAACATGCGCGCGCCCATCTCCAGCGTGAGGAAATGAATGCCAATCAGCAAAATGCCGCGCTTTTGCGCCTGTACATCACGGATATGCTCGACGCCGATGGAGTCAGTCCAGCGCGCAATACGTTTCGTCGGCCAGAACCAGGCCATGCCGGTTTCCATTAACCCCATGCCGACGGATTCAAAGTTTGCCACGACCATGCGGTGACGCTCTTGCTCGCTCTTATCGGGAAAACAGAGCTCCAGATTCCGGTTGGCTATTTTGGCCCGGCGCTTCATTAGTCGCATGGCGAGGCGGCCAAGACCGGTTCCGAGGCGATAAATCAGCGGATAAGGCAGCTGGACAACCAACCAGAGCAGGCCGATCCCGAGCCAAAGCAACCAGTAACGCGGGTGCAGCAACGCTGCGGAAAATTTAGGTAAATGGGTCATCTCATACCTGTTTAATTAAGCAACGTGTTCTATTATCGCATTTTTTTATGCCTCAGCCAAAATACCGGCCGCAGATGGCATTTAATGTTAACGCAAGCAAATATGGGTGAGGAAAATGTAGCGCAAAATGTGGGGATGTAAATTAAGCGTGTTTGCTATATGATGCCCGCCGTTTATTTTACTCATTGACTATGCCGAGCAGGTACACCATGCCAGTGTTACATAACCGCATTTCAAATGAGACGTTAAAGGCGCAAATGTTGGCTGAGACCGAGCCGCGCACGACGATCTCGTTTTATAAATATTTCACTATTATCGATCCAAAAGCCACGCGCGATGCGCTGTGGATTGCGTTGACTAAGCTGAACGTCTTTGGCCGAATTTATCTGGCTCACGAAGGTATTAACGCGCAAATTAGCGTTCCGCAAAGCCGGGTCGATGCGCTCCGCGAATTCTTATACGCTTTTGATCCCGCCCTGAATGGTCTGCGCCTGAATATCGCCCTCGATGATGACGGTAAATCCTTCTGGGTTCTGCGTCTCAAGGTACGCGATCGGATCGTCGCGGATGGGATTGACGATCCGACGTTTGATGCATCGGACGTGGGCGATTATTTAAAGGCTGCGGAAGTCAACGCGATGCTGGACGACCCGGATGCAGTCTTTATTGATATGCGTAACCATTACGAGTATGAGGTCGGCCATTTCGAGAACGCGCTGGAGATCCCGGCGGATACGTTTCGCGACCAGATGCCGAAGGCCGTTGAGATGATGCAGGAACATAAAGATAAAAATATCGTGATGTACTGCACCGGCGGTATCCGCTGCGAAAAAGCCAGCGCGTGGATGAAGCACAATGGATTCACTAAGGTCTCGCATATTGAGGGCGGGATTATCGAGTACGCGCGACGCGCGCGCGAACAGGGGCTGCCGGTTCGCTTTGTCGGTAAGAACTTTGTATTCGATGAACGTATGGGCGAGCGTATTTCAGATGATGTTATCGCCCATTGCCATCAGTGTGGCGCTCCCTGCGACAGCCATACCAACTGCCTGAACGATGGTTGCCATCTGCTGTTTATTCAGTGTCCTGCCTGCGCGGAGAAATTTGCCGGCTGCTGTAGCGAAGCCTGCATGGAAGAGCATAAGCTGCCGGAAGAGGAGCAGCGAAAACTGCGCGCCGGCCGCGAGAATGGCAATAAGATCTTTAATAAATCTCGCGGTCGGTTGAATACGAAGCTGGGGATCCCGGATCCTGAGCCTTCAGAAAAACCATAGCCAGATAAGATCGATAAACGCCAGCAGAAGCCACAGCGCCAGATAAATCATAAAATGTTCGCGGACGTTGTTAACCAGTAATTCGAACAGGCGACGCATCATCTCTCTCATTATTCACGGCCTCAAGCGAGGCCGTTTCTTTAGCGTGGTTATCAGGTTGTACGGCGGACGATTATTTCTTAAACCGCGCCAGTGAAAACGGGGATAGATCAAACCCAAAGGGTTCTTCAAGCGCGAACCGTGTGGCCAGTTCACCGAGCACCGGTGCGAACTTAAAGCCGTGCCCGCTCAGGCCGGTAATCAATAGCGTATCCGGCTGGCCGGGCAGCGTATCAATGATAAAGTCCTCGTCGGCGGTGTTGTCATAGGTACAGGATGCGCCATGCAGGCAGCCGCCGATACCGGGCAGCACATTACGCAAGAAGCTAAAAGCTTCAGAGCCGTCCGTTGCAACGGTACCAAACGGCTTACGCTCTTCCGGCGTGGAAATAGGCTGCCCGCCGTTATGCTTGCCGATTTTCAATTCGTTATCTTCTGCCGGGAAACCGTAAAACTGATCGCCATTCGCTAACTCACCGGTAAACGCCGGGAAGTTATTTTTGCTGCTGTAGCGGCCATCCGCCTGAAACCAGGCGAAAATTTTACGTACCGGCTGGACAGGGAGTTCTGGCATCAGCCGGGTAACCCAGGTACCGGCGCTAACCAGCAGTTTTTTGCCGCTGTACTCACCATCAATCGTCTCGACGGTTACGCCGTTCGGCGTGTGGTGAATGGCCGATACCGGGCAGTTGAAGAGCTGTGCGGCGCCGGCTTCGCGTGCCAGACGGATCCAGCTTTCAACGGCCAGTTCGCAGCGCAGTATGCCGGATGCGGGTTCAAATATCGCCCGATAATCATCAGGAATACGAATTTCCGGCCAGCGAGTCATCACCGTCTGCGCATCCATTTCTTCGATATTGAGCTGGAACTCGCGCGCGCTGCTGGCAACATTGCGCAGAAAGCCGGAGCCGGCAGGCCCGAGGTTAATCACTCCTGTACGTTCAAAGACGGCTTCACCGCTGGCGGCGGCAAACTCATCCCATAGCTGTTGTGCGCGCAGTACCAGGGGGACATATCTTTCGCCTTCGCCATAGGCGTGACGAATGAGGCGGGTGCTGCCGTGATGGCTGCCTTCCTGATGCGGCGGCTGATGGGCATCAATCATCAGTACGTTGATCCCTGCCTGCCGTGCATAATAGCCTGCGGCAGCGCCGACCGAGCCGCTACCGATAATGATAAGATCGTATTGCATGGTGAGTTCCAGGTTATTGCTTTATTAGCAGGGTAATTAACAACCTGCTGTTATACAAGCCCGAAAATAATTCAGGCACCCGAGGGTGCCTGTTAAGTGAATATTCTGACATTAGCGCTAAATTTTAATGCCTTCGATACTCATTTTCCTGGTATTCGCCAGATTCAATCTTCGCAATACCTGCTTCCAGAATCGAAATAAACTGACGTGCGACGTCCGTCGTTAGCCATAGCGTCTGGCCAATCTCTGCGTCTCTACTGCTTTCTTGAGCGGGGTTTTGGTAGTGCAGGCGCAACATCAGCGCATCGTAACTATCAACGGTGCTGATGTCCCATCCGACGAGGGGATGGGTCTGGATGACTTCATTATTCTTTTCCATCATAACCCCTTATTCATATGTTAAAAGACAACAGTTCTCGAGGTTTAATGCGTGTTTTTTGAAGCAAGTTAATTATATCAGTAGTCAAGAATAAACTCGAGAAATTAAATGAAATAGAGATACATACGCGCCCATTCGCTGATTTTTTAGGCAAATCAGGGAGGGTTACTTGTTATTTATGAAGGTGCTAAGGAAAAGCAATAGGGGAGAGTCTGAGTATGAAAAAAATAAAAAAGCCGGGGCGACCCGGCAAAAATTGCACAATGAGGGAGCAAATTTAATTGACTAGTCGCGGACAAACCAGTCGTCAGCGCTTTCCCAGGTTTCTTGCAGGATTTCGCTAATCCGGTCTTTGTCTTCTTTCAGGCCGCCAATAACCGACAGATTGTTATTAGCCGCGTACCGAACCGTTACCTGACTTGAGGTAGAGGGAAACTGCTGTTCGATACGACGCGAGAGTTCATTGTTCAGCGCATCTAAGGCGCCGTTGGGTAAGGCTGTTGATTTGGCGATAGAGACTTCAATACGCATAATTGCCCCCTGGATAATGTACTGTTTATTTATACAGTACGCTCTGAAGATTTACAACAGGGGGCAGGCTATTTATTTTTTCATCGTCCAGCGCACGGTTTCCCCGGCAAGGAACGGCACCAGCGCGTCGCCTGGCAGGGCGATACTCTCGACCACCTGGCTCTCTTCGCGCACCAGCTCCACGTAGCCCTCATTGACCGGCAAGCCATAGAAGCGGGGGCCGTTAAGCGAGCAGAAAGCTTCGAAGTGCTGCAGGGCGTTCATCTCCTCAAACACCGTGGCGTAGCTGCCCAGCGCGGTCGGCGCGTTAAAACAGCCTGCGCATCCGCAGCTGGCTTCCTTACGATGGCGGGCATGGGGAGCGGAATCCGTGCCGAGGAAAGCGCGGTCAAAACCGCTGGCAACCAGTTCGCGCAGCGCCTGCTGGTGAATATTGCGTTTCAGGATAGGCAGACAATAAAGGTGGGGACGCACGCCGCCAACCAGCATATGGTTGCGGTTGAACATCAGGTGCTGCGGGGTGATGGTGGCCGCCAGCAGCTCGTTACCGTCGCGTACGTATTCAGCGGCATCTTTGGTCGTGATGTGTTCGAAGACCACCTTCAGGCCGGGCAGGCGCTGACGCAGCGGCTCCATGACCGTTTCAATAAAGCGTGCTTCCCGGTCAAAAATATCGATATCAGGATGGGTGACCTCACCGTGAACCAGCAGAGGCATCCCCAACTTTTCCATGCGTTCCAGCACCGGCATAATGGCATCCGTACTGGTAACGCCGTGGCTGGAGTTGGTGGTGGCGTTGGCCGGATAGAGCTTGGCGGCAGTGAATACGCCTTCGTTAAATCCGCGCTCCAGCTCCGCCGGGTCGAGCGTATCCGTCAGATAGCAGGTCATCAGCGGCGTAAAATCATGGCCCGCAGGGATCGCATCAACGATACGCTGGCGATAGGCGAGGGCGGCTTCGACGGTAGTGACAGGTGGTACCAGGTTCGGCATCACGATCGCCCGGCCATAAAATTCACTGGTATAAGGCACGACGGTTTTTAACATATCGTCATCGCGCAGATGGATATGCCAGTCGTCAGGGCGGCGGATTTTCAATACCTGGGATTGTGCTGTCATGGAAGGCTCCGGCTAATAGGTTCAGTCATCAGGGCTGTTTTTGCCGGGCACTAAGGATAAGCGTAAACGTTTTCCTTTGCATCAACTTCCGTAAAAAATCGGGCGCTTCAGCGCCCGAGCTATCAGTTGGTGAACGGGATAATAATCTCGCCGGGCTTCACTTCAATCCCTTTAGCATACTTTTTCGCCAGCGCTTCACCGGTGCTGGCATCCTCGCGCAGGACGTAGGCAGGCTGCTGATTGAAGTAGCTACGCAGGGACTGATTCAGGTAAGGGATCAGCGTCTGAACGACAGACTGGAGCTTTTCCGGCTGAACTTTAGCATCGACGACTTCCATCTCCTGCAGGAAAATGGCCCCCTTTTCTTTATTGAAAGCCGGCAGCGCTTTGAGCTTCAGATCGATGGTCGCTTTCTGGTTCCCGAAAAGTGAATTCAGATCTAAATTGGCCACGCCGCTTAACGTGACTTTGTTTGGTTCTTCACGGCCAATAGCGCTGGTAAGCTTTTGCAGTTCAATATGGGCATCCGCTACGCCTGGCAGGCCAATATCCTTAGCGAAGTGGTTACGTTTCTGCAGCGCCTGATTGATTTCCTGCTCGCTCACGGAATATTGCGTGAGCTGATTACAGGCGCTAAGCAGGCCGCTAACGATAAGCGCGGCCGCGATAAACATCTTTTTCATTGGATTCCTTAATGTCATGCCATGGGTTCATCCTGACACAAAGCAGCATGGCCCGCCAGCGCAGCAGGTGCTAGCGGAAAAGACTGAAAAAGAGGCGTTCGGCAGCGAAGGGTCAAACCATCCGCTGCCTTGAGATTAAATAGCCATTGAGGAAAGCAGGTTGATCTGCGTCTGTTTGGCCATGTTGTCACGATAGGCGGCCACCCGACTCGGCCAGTTCACGCCGGCAACCAGCGTCAGATTCCTCAGCAGAGGAAAGAGCTGAATATCATCTTCAGAGAGTTCTCCGTTGACGGCGTTGGGCTGGACAATCAGTTTATCCAGCGCCCGCAGATCGTCGCTGATGTTCTTCACCAGACCGGGGGAATGGGCGAGATGGTCGGCAAAGCTGCCGATAGCCGCCTCTTTCTTTTTCACAAAATAGGCGCGCGCTTCTGGCGTGGCGAATTCATCAAACGCGGATTTGGCAAAGCGGGGGATCAACAGGCGATTCGCGTAGCCGTTGACCTTCCGCAGCCAGGTTTCCACCGCCGGATTACGCGGGCCGGTAAGCAGCGGTTTGCCGTCCAGCTTATCAACATAGTGCACGATATCCATGCTTTCCGGCATATAGCGGCTATCATCTTTTTGCAGGATTGGCGCCATTTTCTGGCCGATCATTCGGGTGGGGGTTAATTCATCATCGTTCAGGAGCACAATCAGTTCGACGGGGATATTTTTCAGGCCGAAAATCATGCGGGCTTTAAGGCAGAACGGGCAGTGATCGTAGATATATAACTTCACGTTTCTCCTCCATTGTTGCTGAACATCCTCGATTCAGTATGGAGGAGAAACGAAGGCCCGGCAAATCAGGTTCGCGGCTCCAGCATTCCGGAGGCCGAACGTTTTGGACTGAACTGCCACCACAGCGCAATAAACGTCGCGAGGCCGATAATGCCCAGCATCAGCCACGGCAGCTCAGGCTGACCGACGGCCTTACCGGCATCAAACAACCAGCCGCCGCCTGCGTAGCCGAAAGCGCCGCCGAAGGCCAGGCCTAACCGGCTAAAGCCCATATAGCTGCCGCGCGCTCTGGCATCCGCCAGCGACGCCCCCAGCGTTTCACGCGCGGGTTCAGCGATAATTGACCCCATATAAAATACGCAGATCAGCGTAAACAGCTGCTGCAAATTGCTGCTCAGGCCAATTGGCATCATCGCGAGCGTCATGATCAGCAGGCCGGCCATCAGGCGCTGCTCCAGGCGAAAACGCTTTTCGCTCCAGCGGGCAATCGGATATAGCAGCGTTAGCGAAATGGTCGCTTCAATGGCGTACATCCATTTGACCGCCGCCGGAGAACCCGCAATATCATTGACCATAATCGGCAGCATCAGCATCACCTGCACCGCCAGCATGTAATACCCGGTCAGCGTCAGCACATAGGTGACAAAGCGTTTGTCGCGCAGCACGCGCCCCAGACCTTCACGAACCGGCGTTTTGACCGTCGACAGCTTCCAGGCGGGAAGATACCAGGCGTTGAATGCCGCACAGGCGATAAACAGCGCCGCACCGGCGCTGCACACCAGGCGAAAATCATATTGCAGCAGCCAGCTGCCCAGCAGCGCGCCGATCACCGCTCCTGCGCTGTCCTGCATCATCAGGATAGAGAAGAAACGTCCGCGCTGGTGCGGGCGTACCAGCTTGACCACCAGCGCCGCCCGCGGGGGATCGAACAGCGTGCCGCCGAGACCTGAAAGAATACAAGAGAGCCACAGCACCCAGGGTTCGTGGGCGACGGCCATCGCCGCGAAGCCGGCCGCGCGCATCAGCATACCGGTAACGATCATCGGTTTGGCGCCAAAACGGTCGGCAATGGCGCCGCCAAATATTCCTAAGCCTTGCTGCACCAGCTGACGCAGGCCGAGCGCAATCCCGACCATCAGCGCTGCCCACCCCATCTGGTCGACAAAGCGAATGGAGATAAGCGGAAACACAACGAAAAAGCCGAGTACGACCAGCATGTTATCGACTAACAGGAAATATTTACCCAGGCTCCTTGCCTGCGATACGCGGGACATTTCCCCTCCAGGGAAAAATAAGAATAAGCTCTGACATTTTGCGGGGTTAATGGCTATTTTCCCAGCACACTCGCGACAATATTTTTTTATCAAAATGCAAGAACGATAGAGGCTATTCATCGAAAAGCAGAGATGGTGCAGAAAATGGTATGTTGCTGTTTTCACACCGCCGTGCAGGACAGGTATAGTAAAGTCAGCAAGTATTGCGTCAGGGGAACAGGAGAGGGGAATGTTTGGCTATCGCAGTAACGTACCGAAGGTGCGTTTGACGACGGACCGGCTGGTGGTTCGGCTGGTGCACGATCGTGACGCCTGGCGTCTGGCCGATTATTACGCGGAAAATAAAGGGTTCTTAAAACCCTGGGAACCGGTGCGCGATGACAGCCACTGTTATCCTTCCGGCTGGCAGGCGCGTTTATCGATGATTTCTGAGTTTCATAAGCAGGGCTCGGCGTTCTATTTTGCTCTGCTGGACCCGGAAGAAAAAGAGATCATCGGCGTGGCGAATTTTTCGAACGTGGTGCGCGGATCGTTTCATGCCTGCTATCTCGGCTACTCCATAGGGGAGAAATGGCAAGGGCAGGGGCTGATGTATGAAGCGCTGACGTCGGCTATTCGCTATATGCAGCGCACGCAACATATCCATCGCATAATGGCAAACTATATGCCGCATAATCAGCGCAGCGGCGATTTGTTGGCGCGTCTGGGCTTTGAAAAAGAGGGTTACGCCAAAGATTACCTGCTCATTGATGGGCAGTGGCGCGATCACGTACTGACGGCGTTGACGACACCGGACTGGACCCCGGGTCGCTAAGGAGACATCATGAAATATCAGTTAACCGCACATGAGGCGCGGGTCATTGGCTGCATGCTGGAAAAGCAGGTCACCACGCCGGAGCAGTACCCCCTGTCGGTCAACGCGGTGGTCACCGCCTGTAACCAGAAAACAAACCGTGAACCGGTAATGTCGCTCAGCGAAAGCGAAGTTCAGGATCTGCTCGATACGCTAGTCAAGCGCCATTATTTGCGTACGGTCAGCGGTTTCGGCAATCGGGTGACCAAGTATGAACAACGCTTCTGCAACTCTGAATTCGGCGATCTGAAATTCTCACCGGCGGAAGTCGCTATCGTGACCACACTGCTGCTGCGCGGGGCGCAGACGCCTGGCGAACTCCGCGGTCGCGCGCAGCGAATGCATGAATTCAGCGATATGGCCGAGGTTGAAAGCATCCTCGAAAAGCTGGCTTCGCGAGAAGATGGCCCCTATGTTGCGCGTCTGCCGCGGGAGCCCGGCAAGCGTGAAAGCCGCTATATGCATCTGTTCTGCGATGATATGGATTCACTGATTACCGTCGTGGAGGCCGTGTCGCCGCCCGGCGACGATCTTCAGATGCGCGTTGAGGCGCTGGAGGCGGAAGTTGCCGAGCTGAAAGCGCGCCTCGATTCACTGCTGGCTCACCTGGGAGATTAAGCATGTCGGCGAAACTACGTATAGGAGTGGTTGGCCTTGGCGGTATCGCGCAAAAGGCGTGGTTACCGGTGCTGGGGGCCGCCGATGACTGGACGCTACAGGCGGCGTGGTCGCCCGGGAAAGAGAAAGCGCTGCGTATCTGTGAAACCTGGCGTATTCCCTATGCAGATTCTCTGGAACAGCTGGCGGCGCAGTGTGATGCCGTATTCGTGCATACTTCAACGGCTTCACATTATGAAGTGGTTTCCCGCCTGCTCAATGCCGGAGTGCATGTCTGCGTTGATAAACCGCTGGCGGATAAACTCAGCGATGCGGAGGCGCTGGTTGAGCTGGCCGCTCGCCGTCACCTCACGCTAATGGTCGGGTTTAACCGCCGTTTTGCCCCCCTCTATCGCGAGCTGAAGGCCCAGATCGGGAGCGCTGCGTCGCTGCGGATGGATAAGCACCGTAGCAACAGCGTAGGCCACGATCTGCGCTTCACGCTGTTGGATGACTATCTGCACGTCGTCGATACCGCGCTATGGCTGGCGGGCGATAAAGCGCGTTTAAGCGGTGGTGCGCTGCACACTACCGCTCAAGGGGAGATGCTGTATGCCGAACACCATTTCAGTTGCGGAATGATGCAGATAACCACCAGTATGCACCGCCGCGCCGGAAGCCAGCGGGAGTGGGTGCAGGCGGTAACCGACGGTGGATTATATGAAGTCCGTGATATGCGGGAGTGGCAGGAGGAGCGGGGGCGCGGCGTGATCCAGCGTCCGGTCCCCGGCTGGCAGACCACCCTTGAGCAGCGTGGGTTTACCGGCTGCGCGCGGCATTTTATCGAATGCGTGCAAAATCAGACGGTTCCTGAAACGTCCGGCGAGCAGGCGCTGCTGGCTCAGCGCGTTATAGAGAAACTCTGGCGCGAAGCGATGAGCGAATAATCCGTTGTAACAACTGACAGTAGTAATTCATTATGAACCCGGTAGACTATCGCCACTTTCCAGCGCCCGCATTTGCGGGCGTTTTACTCCAGGGTTGTGGAATAACACGTTAATGAATCTTTTAAAATCACTGGCGGCCGTCAGTTCGATGACCATGTTTTCGCGCGTGCTGGGCTTTGCGCGCGATGCAATTGTGGCGCGTATTTTTGGCGCGGGGATGGCCACCGACGCCTTCTTCGTTGCTTTTAAACTCCCGAACCTTTTACGGCGTATTTTTGCTGAAGGCGCTTTCTCTCAGGCTTTCGTCCCCATTCTTGCTGAATACAAAAGCAAACAGGGTGAAGATGCGACCCGGGTGTTCGTCGCCTACGTGTCGGGGCTGCTGACGCTGGTTCTGGCGCTGGTCACCGTCGCCGGTATGCTGGCGGCACCGTGGGTGATTACTATCACCGCGCCGGGATTTGCCAATACGCCCGAAAAGTTCGCCCTGACCACGCAGCTCTTGCGAATCACTTTTCCCTATATTCTGCTGATCTCCCTGGCTTCACTCTTGGGCGCCATCCTGAATACCTGGAACCGCTTTTCGGTGCCTGCTTTTGCCCCGACCTTCCTGAACGTCAGCATGATTGGTTTTGCGCTGTTTGCCGCGCCCTATTTTAATCCGCCGATGCTGGCAATGGCGTGGGCGGTAACGGTTGGCGGTATTTTGCAGCTCGCCTGGCAACTGCCGCATCTGAAAAAAATCGGCATGCTGGTGCTGCCGCGGGTCAACCTTAAAGATGCTGGCGCGGTGCGGGTGGTGAAACAGATGGGGCCGGCGATCCTTGGCGTCTCAGTCAGCCAAATCTCGCTGATCATTAACACTATTTTTGCCTCATTCCTTGTTTCCGGCTCCGTATCGTGGATGTACTACGCCGATCGTCTGATGGAGTTTCCGTCCGGCGTACTGGGCGTGGCGCTGGGGACCATTTTGCTGCCTTCGTTGTCTAAAAGCTTCGCCAGCGGCAATCACGATGAATACTGCCGTTTGATGGACTGGGGATTACGCCTGTGCTTCCTGCTCGCGCTACCGAGCGCGGTGGCGTTAGGGATCCTGGCCAAGCCGCTGACGGTCGCGTTATTCCAGTACGGGAAATTTACCGCTTTTGATGCCGCGATGACCCAGCGTGCGCTGGTGGCATATTCAGTCGGGCTGATGGGGCTCATCGTCGTGAAGGTGCTGGCTCCCGGATTCTATTCGCGGCAGGACATTAAAACGCCGGTGAAAATTGCCATCGTCACGCTGATCATGACGCAGGTGATGAACCTCGCCTTTATTGGGCCCCTGAAGCACGCTGGCCTGTCGTTGTCGATTGGCCTGGCGGCCTGCCTGAACGCCGCGCTGCTCTACTGGCAGCTGCGGAAACAGAAAATTTTTACGCCTCAGCCGGGCTGGTTCCTGTTCCTGCTGCGCCTGGTCATCGCGGTGATTATTATGTCAGCGGCGCTGCTGGGCGTGATGTACCTGATGCCGGAGTGGTCGCAGGGGACGATGCCGTTCCGCCTGCTGCGCTTGATGGTTGTCGTGGTGGCCGGCGTTGTCGCCTATTTCGCGACGCTGCTGCTGCTGGGCTTTCGCGTGAAAGAGTTTGCGCGTCGCACGGTCTGAGTGGTTCTGATGAAATAAAAAGCCGCTCTGCAGGAATTGCACAGCGGCTTTTTTTTACCTGACGGTTCGCTGCGCCGATACGACCCTGGCGCTTTCCAGCAGGCGGATCCCAAGGGCAATCGCACCGGTTACGACGGCGAGGGTCACCACGCCGCTCCAGCCTGCGAGCACATACAGTTTGCTTCCCAGTACTGAACCCAGCGACATCCCAATAAACACGCCGGTGAACAGCAGCGCGTTGAGGCGTCCGCGCGCCTGCGGCTCCAGGCCATACACCAGGTTCTGGTGCGCTACGAGGCTGGATTGCAGCCCCAGGTCAAAACCGACGGCCGAGATGGCAATCAGGATTAGCTGACCATGCTGCGGTAGCGCAGGCAGCAAAAACATCAGGGCAAACGAAACCGTCACCAGCGCCGCGCCCATTTGCGTGACTTTTTCTGCGCCGAACTTGTCGGCCAGGCCGCCGGCAAGCGGGGCGGCAAGCGCCCCGGCAGCCCCTGCAATACCGAAGCCACCGGCTACCGCGCTGCCCATCTGATAGTGTGCCAACAGCATGACCGCAAGCGTAGACCAGAAGGCGCTAAAGGCGATAGAGAGGAATCCCTGGGCGAATGCGGCGCGACGCAGGGCCGGATAGCGTTTCCACAGATGCGCCATCGATTTCATCAGCTGCGGGTAGCTGAGGGTTGAGTGAATTTCGAAGCGCGGCAGCACGCGCCACATCACCACACCAATCATCGCGATGCTGACCGCAGCCGCCTGATACATTACCCGCCAGCCGAATAGCGCTCCCACCAGACCACTAACGGTTCTCGACAGCAGGATCCCCAGCAGCAGGCCGGTCATCACCGTACCCACCATTTTCCCCTGCTTGCCCGCGGGAGCCAGAATCGCGGCTGCCGGTACGATATCCTGCGCCATGGTCGCGGCCATACCGATAAGCAGGCTGACAATCAGCAGGGAGCTTAGCTGACCGGTAAGGCTGCAGAGCAGCAACAGGACGGCCAGCGCGGCGCTTTTCATCAGGATCAGCTTTCTGCGGTCGTGGCGGTCGCCAAGCGGGAGAAGGAAAAGTATGCCCAGCGCGTAGCCGGCCTGGGTCAGGGTCGGAACCAGACCCATACCCTCAACGCTCAAATGGAGGTTAGCCCCCATCAGCGGCAGCAGCGGTTGCGCGTAATAGATTGAGGCGACGCTGAAGCCTGCGCCCAGCGCAAGGATGAAAATGACCCACCCGGCGGCGCGGGAGGTGAGTGGAGTTGGTGTCATGGTGGATTCCTCTTAGAAGCGATGGTGCTATTTTTCCCGTAATCCGGCTGGCGCGGTAGATAGCCCGGTGGTAAAACGGTTATACGCTAAACGTATAGGCAAAATATAAATGAAGAAGCAAGAGCGTATAGATCGTATCGAACTGATGCGTACGTTCATTCGTATCGTGGAGGCCGGGTCTCTCTCCGCCGCCGCGGTACAGATGAATACGACCCAGGCGACGGTAAGTCGACGGCTTCAGTCTCTGGAGGGGCTGCTTGGCGCAAAGCTGATTCTGCGCACGACTCACGCGATGAAGCTGACCGATGACGGTGAGCGCTGTTATCAGCATGCCCGCCAGGTCGTCGATGCCTGGCTGGCGCTGGAAGATGACCTGCGGATCACCGATGACCGGCCGGTGGGGATTTTAAGAGTGCGGGCCCCGCATGCGTTTGGTCAGCAACAGCTGCTGGGGCCGCTGGTGGATTTTTTGCAGCGCTATCCCCAGCTGGCGGTTGAATGGATGCTGAACGATAAGACGGTCGATTTTCTGAGCGATGGTATCGACTGCGCGATTCGCGTGGGGGCCGAGGTGGATCCGGCTACGGTATCGGTACTGCTGGCCGAGGTTCCCCGCAGCGTGGTGGCATCCCCATCGCTGCTGGCAAACTTGCCGCCGTTAAGCGCGCCGCAGGAGATGTCGTTGCTGCCGTGGATAGCCATCAGTACGTTCTATCAGCATGAGGTGAGGCTGCAGTCTCAAGTGGATGAGCAGCTTATTACCTTTGCCATCGCGCCGTGTCTGAGTACCGATAGCGTGCATGTGGCGCGTAATACCGCGCTGGCGGGGCTGGGCGCGGCGATTGTGTCGAGCTGGGCGGTAGCGGACGATATTGCCGCCGGGCGGCTGGTGGAGCTGTTCCCGCAGTGGCGAGCCTCACCGCTGCCGGTACACCTGGTGTATCCCTGGGCGCGCTATTATCCGACGCGGTTGCGTAAGTTTCTCGATCTGATGCGTGAGGTCATGCCGCAGATTGCGGGAATGCAGCGTCCTGAAGGGGAATAAAAAAAGACCGGCCGCGGGGGCCGGTCTTGTCGAGGTGACGTTACTTACTCTACGGGCTGCGGACGGGTAGGTCCGGCAGCGGCTTTGTGCGTGGCGCTATGACCGCCAGCAGAACCTTTACCGTCAAAATCAAAGTTCGGGCGAACCCACTCGCTTTGACGAGGCGCTTCAGGTACGTAGTCTGGCGCTGGGGCGCGGGTCATCGGTGCCGTGGCGTGACGATTGGCGACCTTAACTACCGGCGCAGCCGTGACAACAGGTTGAGTCGCAACGACCGGCTCCGCCGCTGGTGCAGGTTCAACCACCGGTTCGGAAACAACAGGCGCTTCCTCAACAACCACCGCCGCCTCTTCAACCGCAACAGGTTCAGCGACCGCAGCTTCCGGTTCGACAGCCTCTTGCGCAACGACGTCAACGGCTTCTGCGACAACTTCTTCGGCCACGGCTTCATCGGCTTCGGCAATCAGCTGCGGCTGTTCATCAACCGGGGCGGCGATAGCCTCCGGATGCGTGGTTTCTACGACCGGAACTTCAGGTTCGTTAATCACCGCCACAGGCTCGGTAGTGGCCACTGGCTCGACTGCGCTTTCTGCGGCGACAGCCGGAGCAATCACTTCAGAGACAACCGGCTCAGCGGCAGCCACTGGCGCGACGACGGGCTCAGCCGCAGTGGTTGAGAACTCCTGAACCTGCACGTCTTCCTGCTGCTGGTCCTGAGGGCGAACGACCGGGTAGCGGATCCACACTTTACCAGACGCCATTTCCGGCGATGCGCAGGCTACGGTCAGCGGCATCGGGGATTGCGTCGGGTAACGCTCATCACGGTAGCGACGACGGCGCTGGCCGCTGACGCGCAGGTGACGAGGAGAACGACGTGAACGACGCGGCATACCGTTAGATTCGCGGGATTCACCGTTGTCGTCATGCTCCGCAGCGGGTTCAACAACCGCCGGCAGATCGACTTTCGCCAGTTCAGTGCGCGGCGCTGCGGCTTCCGGCTGGACGACCGGCGCTTCGGCGACCTGAGGCGCGGCTACCGGCTCGACAACCTGTTCAGCGGCAGCAGATTCAATACGCACCTTCTGCGCCAGCTGGCGAGGTTTACGACGCGGCATCGTCTGCACGCGCTCTTCCTGCTCGCTCTCCTGAACAACCGGCTCTTCGCGGGTTTGCGCTTTGGCTTCTTGCTGAACCTGACGTTTATCATCGTTACGGCGGCGATTACGTTCGCGGCGCGGCTGCTGCTCGTCGCGCGCTTTGCCTTTTTCGCTATCTTCGACCGTTGTCTGGCGAATTTCGCGCGGCTCAGCGTTCTGCTGCTGCTTCTCACGACGGTTGCGGCGGTTTTCTTCACGAGACTCGCGGCCTTCGCTGTTCTCGGCACGACTATCGCGGTTCTCGCGGCTATCGCGATTATCCCGGTTGTCGCGGCGGTCATTGCGATCGCGGCGGTTGTTGGAACGCGGTTTACGACGATCCTGCTGACGCTCGGATTTCTCTTCCGCTTTTTTCTCAACCTGAACTTCTGCCGGTTTAGTCTCTTCCTCGCTGGAGAACATTTTTTTCAGCGCGCTGAAGAAGCGGGCAACCAGGCCAGGCTGCGCCGACGCTGCCGGCTTCGGTGCGGATGCGGCAGGCGCAACGGTAGCCGCGGCTTTGGCCGGCTCTTCCTGGGCCGGAGCCGGAGGCGCGTCAGGCATGACAAAAGCAGCCAGCGCCGGTTGTTCCGGGAGCTTACGCTCGGCCGGCTCTTCATCAGAAGGCATGGCCATCTCTTCTTCGTGCAGTTTCGGCAGCAGATAGCTCAGCGTGGAGGTCTCTTCGCCCTTACGCACGCGCAGAACAGAGTAGTGCGGCGTTTCCATCTGGTCGTTTGGCACGATAATAACGCGCACATCGGCCTGACGGGTTTCAATCGCGCTTACTGCGGCACGTTTTTCGTTCAGCAGGTAAGAGGCAATCGGCACAGGTACGATAGCGTGAACTTCTTTGGTGTTCTCTTTCAGCGCTTCTTCTTCGATCAAACGCAGAATAGAAAGCGACAGCGATTCGTTATCGCGCACGGTACCCGTTCCGCTACAGCGCGGGCAGACATGATGGCTGGACTCTCCGAGTGACGGGCTCAGGCGCTGACGCGACATCTCCAGCAGTCCAAAGCGGGAAATATGGCTGATCTGGATGCGCGCTCTGTCCTGACGGACGGCTTCGCGCAGGCGGTTTTCTACCGCACGCTGGTGGCGAACCGGTGTCATATCGATGAAGTCGATAACGATCAGGCCGCCAAGGTCGCGCAGACGCAGCTGACGAGCGATTTCATCGGCTGCTTCAAGGTTGGTATTAAACGCCGTTTCTTCGATGTCGCCGCCGCGGGTGGCGCGTGCGGAGTTGATATCGATAGCGGTCAGCGCTTCGGTGCTGTCGATAACGATAGAACCGCCGGAAGGCAGACGCACTTCACGCTGGAAAGCGGACTCAATCTGCGATTCGATTTGATAGTGGCTGAACAGCGGGATTTCCCCGGTGTACAGTTTGATTTTGCTGCTGAAATCCGGACGACCCAGCGCCGCAATGTGCTGGCGAGCCAGCTCAAGCACCTTCGGGTTGTCGATAAGGATTTCGCCGATATCCTGACGCAGATAGTCGCGGAAAGCGCGCACGATGACGTTGCTTTCCTGATGGATCAGGAACGGAGCAGGGCGGCTGTCTGCGGCTTTCTGGATGGCTTCCCAGTGCTTCAGGCGGAAGCTTAAGTCCCACTGCAGCGCTTCGGCGGATTTGCCGACGCCCGCTGTGCGAACGATAAGTCCCATGCCGTCCGGCAGCTCAAGGCTGGCCAGCGCTTCTTTGAGTTCGGTGCGATCGTCGCCCTCGATGCGGCGTGAAATACCGCCAGCGCGTGGGTTATTCGGCATCAGCACCAGATAGCTACCCGCCAGGCTGATAAAGGTGGTCAGCGCGGCGCCTTTATTGCCACGCTCTTCTTTATCGATCTGGACAATCACTTCCTGGCCTTCACGCAGCACGTCCTTGATGTTTGGACGACCGTGAGAATTGTAGTTGGCAGGGAAGTATTCGCGGGCAATTTCTTTGAGAGGGAGGAAACCATGACGCTCGGCACCATAATCAACAAATGCGGCTTCGAGGCTAGGTTCAATACGAGTGATTTTGCCTTTGTAGATGTTCGCTTTTTTCTGTTCGTGCCCGGGGCTTTCGATATCCAGGTCGTACAGGCGCTGCCCATCAACAAGGGCGACGCGCAACTCTTCCTGCTGAGTTGCGTTGATTAACATTCTTTTCATCGTAACTTACTCATTATTCTTACATTGACGACTAAGCTACGGGCAGAGTAACGCCTTACCGGGGAAAACCGATGGCCTCGTGTCTGTTTCACGTCGCCAACCTCACGGCTGTCGCGCGCTTAAGAGGCGCAGAGTGTCGGTCGCCTGTATTTCAAACGGAAACACAGCGCACTTATCAGGGGAACTGCCTGGGATGTATCACCAGAGAAGATTCCATTTATACCCATCGTTTTTCATGCAGCAGGCGTGGCGACTTAACCTGCTCATCTTAATCATTTGATCCAGATGAGCGCCGGGATATCCCAGTGTGAACGCCTTCCTGCGACGTGAAATCCATAGAGCCTGTACCGGTAAGGACTGCAACCCGCAGCCCGCTAACTGTCTGAAAGATCAATACGTCTTACGCCATTGCTGCGTTGATGATCGGTCAGACAAAATTGGTCATTCCGCTAATTTCTTGTTCTAACAAGTTTCAGCACGGAATACTGCATCATTATTCCATTGCTAAGCTCGTTATAGCAAGTTGACTTTCACCTTTTATCACCCGGTTACTCACAGTTTTTTCACCCGCGTATACAGATTGTTCTAATAACAAACAAAACGATGATGAAGCGTACTGTGAAATCCGGATGATGATAAATATAAGCATATAAAAATGAGTGGCGCTAATGCGTCGGGCTATTTAGAATCGCGCACCATGAAAACTGAGATCCCAAGCGTAAAAATGGTTGCCATTGCTGATGATGAAGCCGGGCAACGTATCGACAACTTTTTGCGTACGCAGCTGAAGGGCGTACCGAAGAGCATGATTTATCGCATCTTGCGTAAAGGCGAGGTGCGGGTTAACAAAAAGCGCGTGAAGCCGGAATATAAGCTGGAAGCCGGCGACGAAGTGCGCATCCCGCCGGTTCGCGTCTCTGAGAAAGAAGAAGAGGCGGTCTCTCCGCACCTGCAAAAAGTGGCCGCGCTGGCCGATGTGATTTTATATGAAGACGATCATATCCTGGTGCTTAACAAGCCTTCCGGAACGGCGGTACACGGCGGCAGCGGATTGAGCTTTGGCGTAATTGAAGGTCTGCGCGCGCTGCGTCCGGAAGCGCGTTTCCTGGAGCTGGTGCATCGCCTGGATCGCGACACCTCCGGCGTGCTGCTGGTCGCCAAAAAGCGCTCCGCGCTGCGCTCCCTGCACGAGCAGCTGCGCGACAAAGGAATGCAGAAGGATTACCTGGCGCTGGTGCGCGGGCAGTGGCAGTCGCATACTAAAGTGGTGCAGGCGCCGCTGCTGAAAAATATCCTGCAGAGCGGTGAGCGCATTGTGCGGGTTAACCAGGAGGGGAAACCGTCGGAGACGCGCTTTAAAGTTGAAGAGCGTTATACCCATGCGACGCTGGTGCGCTGCAGCCCGGTGACCGGTCGTACGCATCAAATCCGCGTACATACGCAATACGCCGGCCACCCTATTGCTTTTGACGACCGCTACGGCGACCGTGAATTTGATAAGCAGCTGGCGGGCACCGGCCTTAACCGGCTGTTTCTGCATGCGGCGGCGCTGAAGTTTACCCATCCGGGTAGCGGGGAGATTATGCGCATTGAAGCCCCCTTAGATAATCAGCTTAAGCGCTGCCTGCAGGTCTTGCGTAACGCGAAATGACCGCGCCCAGGCTCAGGGTTTGAGCCACCTGGCAAGCCAGGGGAAAACTTCATCCTGCTGTTGTTGATTAAAAACGTGGCCCAGTTCCGGCCACGTTTTTGTTTCCAGCTTATCCTGCGCGTTTTGCGACGCCCACACTTTATGTACTTTTGCGAAGGCGTCGTTAACGGCTTCCGCCGGGAAGAGCTTATCTTGTCCGCCGCTGTAAATAAGCATCGGTTTTGGCGCGGCAATGCTGGCAATATCGGGAATATCGAGGCGTCCGGATAAGCCAGGGTGAAGCATATAAAACGCCGACTGGCCGCGCAAAACGTTGTTGCCAGGCTGCATCAGGCCGTTCCAGGTTCCAAACCAGGAGATAACCGCAGTCGCGGCGACTTTGTCAGACAGTGCGGCCAACTGCCAGGCGCGAAAACCGCCCATTGAGAAACCCACGACCCCAATGCGTTGACTATCAACCGTTTTTAAAGTGCTGAGGAAATCGACGGTGCGCAGATCTTCATAGGCAACTTCACCTGCCAGCGAGCGCCCCAGGTTAAAGTAGTTGCTGGCGAGGGCCTGCTGCTGCTCGTAGACCATCGGCCCTCGGTCCCCCCAACCCGGGCTATCAATGGCGATGACGACATAGCCGCGCTGCGCCAGTTCATCGCCGATAAACCGACCGCTGAAAAATTTATCCGCCCACGCCTCGGCGCTGGCCAGCCGTGCGGCGTCGTTCCACGGACGGATTAGCTTCTCCTTACCGATATCAAACTTTGAGCCATGGTCGTGCAGCAGAACAATTGCCGGGTGAGGGCCGGGGGAATTTGGCGTCAACATCAGCGCGGCAATCCTGTTATCGTCGGTTACGTTGAAGGCCAGCTTCTCGGCGGTATACGCGCCTCGATTTTCTCTCATCAGCGTTTGCGGCGCGAAGGGGAGTGTCGACGCCGGGGTTAGCAGAGACTGCCGAAGCAGCGTACGAGCCTGCTGTCGCCATTGCTCAAAATCACGGTAGTGGCCAGAGAGCCACGAGTCCGGGTAGGTCATCTGCGCTTTCAGCTGCTGCCAGGAGGCGGGGAGATTGCCATCTACGATGCCCTGGCGCTGCCAGTCATGGGCATTAACGCCGGCGGCGGCCAGCAGGGTGAGGGTCAAAAGCGTAGCGCGGGTTGGCATAGTGGCTCCATTTAAAAATAAAACAACGTTTCATAATGGATTCTAATGGCGCGGGTAAAATAAACTGTGACAGGCGATGCATTAATTAAGTTGGGGTAAACCTGCTCTGCTCCGTTGGGCAGCGGGTAAAACGCGTTGTAAAGCGGCGGCACGCGGCCTCAGGAAGAGACCGCGTGGGAGCGGGAGGCCTTAATCATGTTTACGTGAGCAGGGGATTCAACGCTTCCCGGCGCAGCATCTGGCACAGGGCAATGAGCGGCAAACCGACCAGCGCGTTGGGATCGCGCCCCTCAAGCCGTTCGAATAGCGTGATGCCTAAACCTTCACTTTTAAAGCTTCCGGCGCACTGCAGCGGGTTTTCCTTGCGGATATAGCTCTCAATTTCCTGGTCGCTTAAACGGCGGAAATGAACGTCGAAAGGTTCGCATTCCGTTTGTAGATGACCGTTGGCGGAATTGTACAGCGCCAGGCCGGTATAGAACGTGACGATGGTGCCGCTGGCCTTTCTCAGCTGGCGATGGGCGTTTTCTTCCGTATGCGGTTTGCCGGTAATTTCACCGTCCAGGACACAAACCTGATCGGAGCCTATAATGAGGTGCTGTGGGTAGCGTGCGGCAAGGGCCTGCGCCTTTGCCTGCGCCAGACGCATCACCAGCTGGCGGGCAGGTTCGCCGGGCAGCGGGGTTTCATCAACGTTCGGCGCAGCGCATTCAAAAGGCACCGACAGTTTTTCCAGCAGCATTCGCCGCCACGGCGAGGTTGACGCGAGGATTAGTTCAGACATATTTTTTCATCCACATATAGCGCTTCGCAGAGCATCATTTTAAACTATGCGCCGCAATGTGTGCGAATAAATGGCAAAAGGCAACCTGAGGCTGCCTTTTTCTTTGACTCTATGACGTTACAAAGTTAATATGCGCGCCCTATGCAAAAGGTAAAATTACCCCTGACTCTCGATCCGGTTCGCACGGCTCAAAAACGCTTAGATTACCAAGGTATCTATACCCGTGATCAGGCTGTGCGTGTCGCTGATTCTGTTGTCAGCGTGGACAGCGATGTGGAATGCAGCATGTCGTTCGCTATCGATAACCAGCGTCTTGCCGTTTTAAGCGGCGATGCGACGGTATCGGTAACCCTCGAATGTCAGCGTTGCGGGAAACCGTTCCCCCATCATGTTCACACAACGTATTGTTTCAGCCCCGTCAGAAATGACGAACAGGCCGAAGCACTGCCGGAAGCGTATGAGCCGATTGAGGTTAACGAATTCGGTGAAATCGATCTGCTGGCGCTGGTTGAAGATGAAATCATCCTCGCCTTGCCCGTAGTTCCGGTGCATGATTCTGAACACTGTGAAGTGTCCGACGCGGACATGGTCTTTGGTGAACTGCCTGAAGAGGCACAAAAACCAAATCCATTTGCCGTATTAGCCAGCTTAAAGCATAAGTAATTGAGGAGTAAGGTCCATGGCCGTACAACAGAATAAACCAACCCGTTCCAAACGTGGCATGCGTCGTTCCCATGACGCGCTGACCGCAGTCACCAGCCTGTCTGTAGACAAAGCTTCTGGTGAAAAACACCTGCGTCACCACATCACTGCCGACGGTTTCTACCGCGGTCGCAAGGTTATCGCTAAGTAATCACGCATTACTCCATGGATTTCGCGTTGCAAGAAGACGCAAGCGAGAGAAGCACCAGGAGCATAGCTCACTATGTGACTGGTGTGAACGAGCGCAGTCAACGCACTTGCCGCGTGAAAGCCGAAGAGTAAAAGCGTGATGAAGCTTAGTGAGGATCTCCCCGGGTAACTGGGGAATAACCAAACCGAGCAGCGACGTTACCTTGACACGTCTAACCCTGGCGTTAGATGTCATGGGCGGGGATTTTGGCCCTTCCGTGACAGTGCCTGCAGCATTGCAGGCACTGAACTCTAATTCACAACTCACACTTCTTTTAGTCGGCGATCCCGACACTATCGCGCCATTACTTGCCAAAGCTGATTTTGAACAACGTTCACGTCTGCAGGTTATCCCTGCGCAGTCAGTTATTGCCAGTGATGCTCGGCCCGCGCAAGCGATTCGCGCCAGTCGCGGTAGCTCAATGCGCATTGCGCTGGAGTTAGTGAAAGAAGGGCGGGCTCAGGCCTGCGTCAGTGCGGGTAATACCGGAGCGCTGATGGGGCTGGCGAAGCTGCTGCTTAAGCCCATTGAGGGGATCGAGCGCCCTGCGCTGGTTACTATGTTGCCGCATCAGCTGAAGGGCAAAACGGTGGTGCTGGATTTAGGCGCTAACGTGGATTGCGATAGCACAATGCTGGTGCAGTTTGCCGTCATGGGGGCGGTACTTGCCGAAGAAGCGATCGGTATTAAGGATCCCCGCGTTGCGCTTCTGAATATCGGCGAAGAAGAGATGAAAGGTCTCAGCAGCATTCGCGACGCGGCGGCGATTTTGAAGACCCTGCCGACCCTCAACTATATTGGGTATCTGGAAGCCAACGAATTGTTGACGGGCAAGACGGATGTTTTGGTTTGTGATGGATTCACGGGCAACGTCACATTAAAAACGATGGAAGGTGTTGTCAGAATGTTCCTTTCACTGTTGAAATCACAGGGAGAGGGGAAAAAAAGGTCGTGGTGGCTGCTTTTATTAAAGCGTTGGTTACAAAAAAGCCTGTCGAGGCGATTCAGTCACCTCAACCCCGACCAGTATAATGGTGCCTGTCTGTTAGGATTACGCGGTTCCGTGATTAAAAGTCATGGAGCTGCCAATCAGCGCGCTTTTTGCGTCGCGATAGAGCAGGCTGTGCAGGCTGTGCAGCGGCAGGTTCCTCAGCGAATTGCCGCTCGCCTGGAATCTTTATACCCTGCAGGTTTCGAATTGCCTGAAGGCGGCAGAAGCGGAAATTCCAGGCCTCAAACCCGGATGACCGGCAACGACTGACGCCTCGCAGTTTGAGTTAACCCGGTATATTACCCAAGAGTGACTGAGCGTACATGTATACGAAGATTATTGGTACCGGCAGCTATCTGCCTGAGCACGTGCGTACGAACGCTGAACTGGAAAATATGGTCGATACGTCTGACGAGTGGATTGTTACTCGTACCGGTATCCGCGAGCGTCGTATTGCCGCACCGAATGAAACAGTTGCTACGATGGGCCTTGAAGCCGCTAAGAATGCGTTGGACATGGCGGGCGTCAAGCCGGAGCAAATTGGTCTGATTATTGTTGCGACCACCTCCGGTACCCATGCGTTTCCTAGCTCGGCTTGCCAGATTCAATCAATGTTGGGTATTAAAGGCTGCCCGGCGTTTGACGTCGCTGCGGCCTGCGCGGGGTTCACCTATGCGCTCAGCGTTGCCGATCAATACGTGAAAAACGGTGCGGTGGATTACGCGCTGGTGATCGGCGCTGACGTGCTGGCGCGCACCTGCGATCCTGCCGATCGCGGAACCATTATTATTTTTGGCGATGGCGCCGGCGCCGTGGTGCTGGGTGCTTCTGAAGAGCCGGGCATCATCTCCACCCATCTGCACGCGGATGGCAGCTACGGAGCGCTGCTGACGCTCCCGAACGCCGATCGCGTCGAACCGGAAAACCCCATCTATCTGACGATGGCGGGTAATGAAGTCTTTAAGGTGGCGGTAACCGAGCTGGCGCACATCGTGGACGAGACTTTAGCTGCGAACAACCTCGAGCGCTCTGCGCTTGACTGGCTGGTGCCGCATCAGGCCAACCTGCGTATTATCAGCGCCACAGCGAAGAAGCTGGGCATGTCGATGGACAACGTAGTCGTCACGCTCGACAGACACGGTAATACGTCGGCGGCATCTGTTCCCTGTGCGCTGGATGAAGCCGTTCGCGATGGCCGCATTCAACGTGGTCAGCTTATTCTGCTGGAAGCCTTCGGTGGTGGTTTCACCTGGGGTTCCGCGCTGGTTCGTTTTTAGGATAAGGATTTAAACATGACGCAATTTGCTTTTGTGTTCCCGGGACAGGGCTCTCAGAGTGTCGGGATGCTGTCAGATATGGCGGCCGCTTACCCGGTCATTGAAGAGACGTTCCGTGAAGCCTCTGCGGCGTTGGGTTACGATCTGTGGGCGCTTGCACAGCAGGGCCCGGCGGAAGAGTTGAATAAAACCTGGCAGACGCAGCCGGCTCTGCTGACCGCCTCCGTAGCGCTGTATCGCGTCTGGCAGCAGCAGGGCGGTAAAGCGCCCGCTTTGCTGGCGGGCCACAGCCTCGGCGAATACTCTGCGCTGGTATGCGCAGGCGTTATCGATTTTGCTGATGCTGTCCGCCTGGTTGAGATGCGCGGCAGGTTTATGCAGGAAGCGGTACCGGAAGGTACCGGTGCGATGTCCGCGATCATCGGGCTTGACGACGCTGCGATTGCCAGGGCCTGCGAAGAATCTGCTGAAGGGCAGGTGGTTTCTCCGGTAAACTTTAACTCGCCAGGACAGGTGGTTATTGCGGGTAACAAAGAGGCCGTCGAGCGTGCGGGAGCCGCCTGTAAGGCTGCGGGTGCGAAACGTGCCCTGCCGCTGCCGGTCAGCGTACCGTCCCACTGCGCGCTGATGAAGCCGGCGGCGGAAAAACTGGCGGTTGAGCTGCAGAAAATCACCTTTAACGCGCCGACGATTGCGGTGGTAAACAACGTCGACGTGAAAAGTGAAACGGCACCTGATGCTATCCGTGATGCCCTGGTTCGCCAGCTGTATAGTCCGGTTCAGTGGACCAAAACCGTTGAGTTTATGGCATCACAGGGCGTAGAGCATCTGTATGAAGTTGGTCCGGGTAAAGTCCTCACCGGTCTGACTAAACGTATTGTTGACACCCTGACCGCTTCCGCGCTTAACGAGCCGGCGGCGATGTCTGCGGCGCTTGAGCAATAAAAGAGGAAAACCATGAGTTTTGAAGGAAAAATCGCGCTGGTTACCGGTGCAAGTCGCGGGATTGGCCGCGCAATCGCTGAAACGCTCGTTGCCCGTGGCGCGAAAGTAATCGGTACTGCAACCAGCGAGAGCGGCGCGCAGGCGATCAGCGATTATTTAGGTGCTAACGGCAAAGGTCTGCTGCTGAATGTGACCGATCCTGCATCTATCGAATCTGTTCTGGGAAATATTCGCGCAGAATTTGGTGAAGTTGATATCCTGGTGAATAATGCCGGGATTACTCGTGATAACCTGTTAATGCGCATGAAAGATGATGAGTGGAACGATATTATCGAAACCAACCTGTCATCTGTTTTCCGTCTGTCAAAAGCGGTAATGCGCGCTATGATGAAAAAGCGTCATGGACGTATTATCACTATCGGTTCTGTGGTTGGTACCATGGGAAATGCGGGTCAGGCCAACTACGCTGCGGCGAAAGCGGGTCTGATTGGCTTCAGTAAATCACTGGCTCGCGAAGTTGCGTCCCGCGGTATTACTGTAAACGTTGTTGCTCCGGGCTTTATTGAAACGGACATGACGCGTGCGCTGACCGATGAGCAGCGTGCGGGTACGCTGGCGGCAGTTCCTGCGGGGCGCTTAGGCTCTCCAAATGAAATCGCCAGCGCGGTGGCATTTTTAGCCTCTGACGAAGCGAGTTACATCACCGGTGAAACTCTGCACGTCAACGGCGGAATGTATATGGTCTGACCGAGATTTGTGCAAAACGCTCAGGAACCGCGCAGTCTGTGCGGTTCACCGTAATGTTTTGTACAAAATGATTTGCGTTATGAGGGCAAACAGCCGCAAAATAGCGTAAAATCGTGGTAAGACCTGCCGGGATTTAGTTGCAAATTTTTCAACATTTTATACACTACGAAAACCATCGCGAAAGCGAGTTTTGATAGGAAATTTAAGAGTATGAGCACTATCGAAGAACGCGTTAAGAAAATTATCGGCGAACAGCTGGGCGTTAAGCAGGAAGAAGTTACCAACAATGCTTCCTTCGTTGAAGACCTGGGCGCTGATTCTCTTGACACCGTTGAGCTGGTAATGGCTCTGGAAGAAGAGTTTGATACTGAGATTCCGGACGAAGAAGCTGAGAAAATCACTACTGTTCAGGCTGCCATTGATTACATCAACGGCCACCAGGCGTAAGTGAACATCTCCAGGCGGTCATTCGACCGCCTGAGTTTTATCTATATTTTGTCCCACAAGAATCTATTTTCCCTCCCTGGAGGACAACCGTGTCTAAGCGTCGTGTAGTTGTGACCGGACTGGGCATGTTGTCTCCTGTCGGCAATACCGTAGAGTCTACCTGGAAAGCTCTCCTTGCCGGTCAGAGTGGCATCAGCCTGATCGACCATTTCGATACTAGCGCCTATGCAACGAAATTTGCTGGCTTAGTAAAGGATTTTAACTGTGATGACTTCATCTCGCGCAAAGAACAGCGCAAGATGGACGCCTTCATTCAATATGGAATTGTCGCTGGCATTCAGGCCATGCAGGATTCTGGCCTTGAAGTGACGGAAGAGAATGCTACCCGCATCGGTGCCGCTATTGGTTCCGGTATTGGCGGGCTTGGCCTGATCGAAGAAAACCACAGTTCGCTGGTAAAAGGCGGACCGCGTAAGATCAGCCCGTTCTTTGTTCCTTCCACAATCGTTAACATGGTGGCCGGGCATCTGACCATCATGTTTGGTCTGCGTGGACCAAGCATTTCCATCGCAACCGCCTGCACGTCTGGCGTACACAACATTGGTCACGCCGCGCGCGTTATCGCCTATGGCGATGCTGATGCAATGGTCGCCGGTGGTGCGGAAAAAGCCAGTACCCCGCTGGGCGTAGGTGGCTTTGGCGCAGCGCGCGCGCTGTCCACCCGCAATGACAACCCGCAGGCGGCAAGCCGTCCATGGGATAAAGAGCGTGATGGTTTCGTGCTGGGCGACGGCGCCGGCATGGTTGTGCTGGAAGAGTACGAGCATGCGAAGAAACGCGGTGCGAAAATCTATGCGGAAATCGTCGGCTTTGGTATGAGCAGCGATGCCTACCATATGACTTCGCCACCGGAAGATGGTGCTGGAGCCGCGCTGGCGATGGTGAACGCCATTCGCGATGCTGGCATTGAAGCTAGCCAGATTGGCTACGTCAACGCCCACGGCACCTCTACGCCGGCAGGCGATAAAGCAGAAGCGCAGGCGGTGAAATCTGTCTTCGGTGACGCTGCCAGCCGCGTCATGGTCAGCTCAACTAAGTCAATGACCGGCCACCTGCTGGGCGCCGCGGGCGCAGTAGAGTCTATCTACTCCATCCTCGCGCTGCGCGATCGGGCGGTTCCGCCAACCATCAACCTGGATAACCCGGATGACGGTTGCGATCTGGACTTCGTTCCGCACGAAGCGCGTCAGGTTAGCGATCTGGAGTATACCCTGTGTAACTCCTTCGGCTTCGGCGGCACTAACGGCTCGCTAATCTTTAAAAGGGTGTGATGCGCGCCTGACGCCACGTCTTTGCTGACGTCAATGCTCATCGAAAAAATGGCCCGCTCGTCGGGCCTTTTTTTATTCAGTTTTCTCCGCTTGTTCAATGTATCTCCTCCTGCGAAACTAACCGGCCAGCGATAAGGAGACTTTTATGTATTTGATAAATGGCGCTGAAAGTGAAACGCTTGCGGTGAACGATCGCAGCGTTCAGTTCGGCGATGGCTGCTTTACCACGGCGCGCATCTTCAGAGGCCGGGTTCAGCTGCTGTCAGCCCATCTGGCCCGCCTGCAGAAGGCCTGTGAACAGCTCTTTATCCCCTACGACGACTGGGCGCTATTAGCGCAGGAAATGGCGCATCTGGCGCAGCCCCATCAGGATGGCGTGCTGAAGGTCATCATCACGCGCGGGGCGGGGGGGCGCGGATACAGCGCTGCCGGATGCGTGAATCCCGTGAGAATCCTCAGCGTATCGCCCTGGCCGGAGCACTATCTTCGCTGGCGCGAGGAGGGGATCTCCGTGACGTTGAGCCCTGTCAGGCTGGGACGCAATCCCTCGCTCGCCGGCCTCAAACACCTTAATCGGCTGGAGCAGGTGCTGATTCGTTCTCATCTTGAGCAGACGGACGCCGATGAAGCGCTGGTCCTTGACAGCGACGGGTGGCTTACGGAATGCTGTGCCGCGAACTTATTCTGGCGTAAAGGATCCGACGTTTTTACCCCGCGCCTCGATCAGGCGGGGGTCAACGGTATTATGCGCCAGTACATTCTCGCTAAGCTGGCACCATCGCCGTTTCGCGTTGTCGAAGCCACCATGCGCCCCGAGGCGTTACGCGAAGCCGACGAGGTCCTTGTCTGTAACGCATTAATGCCGCTGGTGCCTGTTCGCCGCTGGAACGATAAACGTTGGTCCACGCGCGAGCTTTATCATTTTTTAGCCCCCTTGTGTGAGCTGTCTGATTAGCCATGAAGAAAATGTTACGTTTCATTCTGCTGTTGGTGGTGGTGCTGGGCATCGCCGCGGGCATCGGTATGTGGAAAGTTCGCCAGCTGGCGGACAGTAAGTTACTGATTAAAGAAGAGACCATCTTTACCCTTGAGGCCGGAACGGGGCGCCTGGCGCTTGGGCAACAGCTGTATAGCGATAAAGTCATTAACCGCCCTCGGGTGTTCCAGTGGCTGCTGCGCATCAAGCCTGAGCTGTCCCACTTTAAAGCCGGGACCTATCGCTTCACGCCTGATATGACGGTACGCCAGATGCTGCAGCTGCTCGCCAGCGGTAAAGAGGCGCAGTTTCCGCTGCGCTTCGTTGAAGGTATGCGGGTGAGTGACTACCTGCGTCAGCTGCGCGATGCGCCTTACGTCAAGCATACGCTGGCGGATGATAGCTATGAAACCGTGGCGAAGGCCCTTGAACTGGAACATCCCGATTGGGTCGAAGGCTGGTTCTGGCCGGATACCTGGATGTATACCGCCAATACCAGCGATGTGGCGATCCTTAAGCGCGCGCATCAGAAGATGGTTGCCGCGGTCGATAAAGCCTGGGAAGGGCGAATGGAGAATCTGCCGTATCATGATAAGAATCAGCTGCTGACGATGGCCTCTATCATTGAAAAAGAGACGGCGCTGCCGGAAGAGCGCGACCGCGTCGCATCGGTATTTATCAATCGTTTACGTATCGGCATGCGTCTGCAAACCGATCCCACCGTGATTTACGGGATGGGGGAGAGTTATAATGGCAAATTAACGCGTAAAGACCTGGAAACGCCGACCGCTTACAATACCTATGCCATTAACGGTATGCCGCCCGGACCCATCGCCGCACCGGGCGAGGCCTCGCTGAACGCCGCCGCGCATCCGGCGAAAACGCCGTATCTTTATTTTGTCGCGGACGGCAAGGGCGGGCATACGTTTAACACCAACCTGGCCAGCCATAACCGCTCGGTTCAGGATTATTTGAAAGTACTTAAGGAAAAAAATGCGCAGTAACTATATCGTCATCGAGGGCCTGGAGGGCGCAGGGAAAACCACCGCGCGTGAATGTGTGGTAGAGACGCTAAAACAGCTGGGCGTTAGCGATATGGTGTTTACCCGCGAACCGGGTGGCACCATTCTGGCCGAGAAGCTGCGCAGCCTGGTGCTGGATATTCAGTCCACCGGCGATGAAGTGATTAATGATAAAGCGGAAGTGCTGATGTTTTACGCGGCGCGCGTACAGCTGGTAGAGACGGTGATTAAACCCGCTCTGGCGCGCGGTCAATGGGTCATTGGCGATCGTCACGATCTCTCTACCCAGGCCTATCAGGGCGGCGGTCGCGGTATCGACCAGACGATGCTGGCGACCCTGCGTGACGCGGTACTGGGAGACTTTCGTCCCCATCTGACGCTTTATCTTGATGTGACTCCGGAGGTGGGTCTGAAGCGCGCCCGCGCCCGCGGCGAACTTGACCGAATTGAGCAGGAGTCGCTGGATTTCTTTAATCGAACTCGCGCGCGCTACCTTGAACTGGCGGCCCAGGATCCCACCATCCGCACCGTTGACGCCACCCAGCCGCTGGAGGCCGTCGAGCGCGACATCCGTGCGGTGGTGAATCAGTGGGTTGCGGAGCAACTCCCATGAAATGGTATCCGTGGTTACGCCCGCCTTTTGAACAGCTGGTTGCCAGCTATCAGGCGGGACGGGGCCACCATGCGCTGATGGTCCAGGCGCTGCCGGGCATGGGGAGCGATGCGCTGATTTACGCGCTTTGTCGCTTTCTGATGTGCCGCCAGCCGGAAGGGCATAAAAGCTGCGGTCATTGCCACAGCTGTCAGCTGATGCAGGCCGGTACCCATCCTGATTATTATGCGTTGGCCCCGGAAAAGGGAAAGAGCTCGCTCGGGATCGATGCCGTGCGCGAGGTGAGCGAAAAGCTTTATGAGCACGCCCGGCTTGGCGGTGCGAAGGTGGTGTGGATAGGCGATGCCGCTATGCTGACGGATGCGGCGGCAAACGCGCTGCTGAAAACGCTGGAGGAGCCGCCGGAGAATACCTGGTTCTTCCTGGCCTGTCAGGAGCCAGCGCGCCTGCTGGCAACGCTGCGCAGCCGCTGTCGTTTGTATCACCTTGCTCCGCCTTCAGAACGCTACGCGCTGGCGTGGTTAGAGCGTGAAGTGACGATGTCGCAAGACGCGCTGCTCGCGGCGCTGCGGCTGAGCGCCAACGCGCCAGCGGCAGCGCTGGATCTGCTGCAGGATGCTCACTGGGCGCCGCGCCAGCAGCTTTGTCAGATCCTGGGTAATATTTTCATTCACGGCGACTGGCTGACGCTGTTGCCGATTTTGAACCATGAACAGGCCGCGATTCGCCTGCACTGGCTGGCATCGCTGCTGGTCGATGCGCAAAAAAGGCAGCAGGGGATTACGCTTATCAGCAATCCGGACGCCTGGCCACTGGTCAATCAGCTGGCCGCTGCGCTGCCGGCGGCGCGCCTGCAGGCGATTGCGCGTGACGTCAGCGCCTGCCGCGAACAGCTGTTGAGCGTTGTCGGCATTAATCGCGAACTGCTGCTAACCGAGCGCCTTCTGCGCTGGGAACATTACCTGCAACCCGGGGCGGTTCTTCCCGTATCCCACCTCTGAGAGAGACATCATGTTTTTAGTCGACTCCCATTGCCATCTCGATGGCCTGGATTATCAAACGCTGCATAAAGATGTGGACGATGTACTGGCAAAGGCTTCCGCGCGCGATGTGAAATTTTGCCTGGCGGTGGCGACGACGCTGCCGGGATACCGCGGTATGCGCGAGCTGGTGGGGCAGCGTCACGACGTCGTTTTTTCCTGCGGCGTCCATCCGTTAAACCAGGATGAAGAGTATGACGTTGAAGAGCTGCGCAAACTCGCAGCAGAGGACGGCGTCGTCGCGATGGGCGAGACCGGGCTCGATTATTTCTACACGCCGGAAACAAAAGCGCGTCAGCAGGCGTCGTTTCGCGATCATATCCGAATAGGCCGGGAGCTGAATAAGCCGGTTATTGTTCACACCCGCGATGCCCGCGCCGATACGCTGGAAATTTTACGCGAAGAAAAAGTGACGGATTGCGGTGGCGTACTACACTGTTTCACTGAGGATAGGGAGACAGCGGGTAAGCTGCTGGATATGGGGTTCTATATCTCGTTTTCCGGCATTGTGACGTTCCGTAATGCGGAGCAGCTTCGCGATGCTGCGCGCTATGTACCTCTCGATCGCCTGCTGGTGGAAACCGATTCGCCGTATCTGGCGCCGGTACCGCATCGCGGCAAAGAGAACCAGCCGGCAATGGTCAGGGACGTCGCCGAGTATATGGCGGTCCTTAAGGGCGTATCGTTGGAGCAGCTGGCACAACAGACGACTGAAAATTTCGCGACGCTTTTTCATATTGACCCCTCCCGTCTGCAACCTCTCTGATATTGCTTATTATTTTAAGGCTCGTAATTAATAGCTAAAGCGAGTAAAGTTCACCGCCACAAATGGGGCGGTGAAGGTTTTTTGGCAACATTCAGACACGAGTTATGTAAATCAATGTCAGTTTTTAATGGGTGTCTGATTGAAACGTGATAGCCGTCAAACAATCATCCCGGTAATTATTTTACTCTGTGTAATAAATAAAGGGCGCTTAGATGTCCTGTCCACGGCGCGGTTCTCCCCCCGGGCCAATGCGTGAAAACGTAAAAAAGCACCAAATACTCAGGAGCACTCTCAATTATGTTTAAGAATGCATTTGCTAACCTGCAGAAGGTCGGTAAATCGCTGATGCTGCCGGTATCCGTACTGCCTATCGCAGGTATCCTGCTGGGTGTCGGTTCCGCAAACTTCAGCTGGCTGCCAGCCGTAGTTTCCCACGTCATGGCGGAAGCGGGCGGTTCGGTCTTCGCTAACATGCCGCTGATTTTTGCTATCGGTGTCGCACTTGGCTTCACCAATAACGACGGCGTATCCGCTCTGGCATCGGTCGTCGCTTACGGCATCATGGTGAAAACCATGGCCGTGGTTGCACCTCTGGTTCTGCATTTACCTGCTGAAGAGATTGCGGCTAAACACCTGGCGGATACCGGCGTCCTCGGCGGTATCATCTCCGGTGCCATCGCAGCCTACATGTTCAACCGCTTCTATCGCATTAAGCTGCCTGAGTATCTGGGCTTCTTTGCGGGCAAGCGTTTTGTGCCAATTATCTCCGGCCTGGCAGCGATCTTCACTGGCGTGATCCTGTCCTTTATCTGGCCGCCGATCGGTAGCGCAATCCAGACTTTCTCCCAGTGGGCCGCTTACCAGAACCCGGTTGTCGCGTTCGGTATCTACGGTTTCATTGAGCGCTGCCTGGTGCCGTTTGGTCTGCACCACATCTGGAACGTTCCTTTCCAGATGCAGATTGGTGAATACACTAACGCAGCAGGTCAGGTCTTCCACGGTGATATTCCGCGCTATATGGCAGGCGACCCGACTGCGGGCAAACTGTCCGGCGGCTTCCTGTTCAAAATGTACGGTCTGCCGGCCGCCGCTATCGCTATCTGGCACTCTGCTAAACCGGAAAACCGCGCGAAAGTGGGCGGTATCATGATCTCCGCAGCGCTGACCTCGTTCCTGACCGGTATTACCGAGCCGATCGAGTTCTCGTTCATGTTCGTTGCGCCGATCCTGTACATCATCCACGCGATTCTGGCAGGTCTGGCCTTCCCGATCTGTATCCTGCTGGGTATGCGTGACGGTACGTCGTTCTCTCACGGTCTGATCGACTTCATCGTTCTGTCTGGCAACAGCAGCAAGCTGTGGCTGTTCCCGATCGTCGGTATCTGCTACGCGATTGTTTACTACGTGGTGTTCCGCGTGCTGATCAAAGCGCTGGATCTGAAAACCCCGGGTCGTGAAGATGCCACCGAAGACAGCAAAGCTGGCGCGACCAGCGAAATGGCTCCGGCTCTGATTGCCGCGTTCGGCGGTAAAGAGAACATTACTAACCTTGACGCATGTATCACTCGTCTGCGCGTGAGCGTGGCGGATGTGGCGAAAGTTGATCAGGCTGGCCTGAAAAAACTGGGTGCCGCAGGCGTGGTTGTTGCAGGTTCAGGCGTTCAGGCTATTTTCGGTACCAAATCCGATAACCTGAAAACTGAAATGGATGAATATATCCGCAACAGCTAAGTTGTGATATGGGGAGACTAAGGCAGCCTACGGGCTGCCTTTTTTAATGGCCGCAGGCGTTAAAAAGCGCGCTCGCGGCTTTCGTCACGTTAAGCAGAGATCAGAACTGATAGCTGGCCGTAATGCTGACGTTGCGCGGTTCGCCGTAGACGATAGAACCATCGACGTTGGTGTCGTAGGTTTTGTCGAACAGGTTATTGACGTTACCCTGCACAGCAAAATTTTTAGTGACCTGGTAACGCGTGAACACATCCACCAGCGCGTAGCTGCCTTGTTCCGCACGGAACGTCCCGTACGGCGTCGCGGTATCTTTATACACCCGGTTCTGCCAGTTAACGCCGCCGCCGACGATCAGTTCAGGCATTACCGGCAGACGGTAGCGGGTGAACAGCTTGACGCTGGTACGCGGCAGGTTGGGATTCACCGCATTGCCTTCATTGTCTTCAGCGACAAAACGCGTCGCCCCAAAGGTCATCTGCCAGTTATCGGTAATCGCCCCGTTGATTTCGAACTCCACCCCTTTGCTGACGGTACCGTCGACGGTTTTATAGGCGGCTTCGCCGTTGCTGCCGGGAATTTGCCCGCCGGTCGCCTGGCCGAGGTTATCCTGCTCGATGCGGAATAGGGCGAGCGTCGTCGTTAACCGGCTGTCCATCCAGTCCGACTTCAGGCCGACTTCATAGTTGTTTCCGGTAACCGGGGTCAGGTATTTACCGGAACTATCGCGCTTATTCTGCGGCTGGAAGACCGAGGTATAGCTGGTGTAGGCCGACCAGCTGTCGTTGATGTCGTAAACCAGCCCGGCGTAAGGCGTGGTATGGTTTTTCTCCATCGCGTAGGTCTGCGTCTCGATGCTCCAGTTGTTATAGCGGACGCCAAGAATCAGATGCAGCGGGTCAAGCAGGGAAAAACGCGTCGCCGCATACAGCGACTTCATTCGCGTGGTATCGTCCTGCGCCAGGCTCTGCGGGCCCCAGCTGGTTTCCGGGAATGTCGCGCTATTGAAGCTATAGAAGCTGCCAACCTCATCGGGGAAGACGTTTGCCCACGAACTGAAATAGCGGTTGTTTTGTTTGCTGTAGCTGGTGCCGATCATCAGGTTGTGCTGACGACCAAACAGGTCGTAGCCGCCGTCGGTGAACAGGTCAACGGCGTCGACTTTACGTTTGCCGCTATTCCAGCCGGTACCGCCGACGTAATCATAGCCCGGGCCGTAGCTGCTATAGGGGCCCACCAGCATTCCGGTCGCTTTGTTGACGTACGCGTCCACGTACATCATCTTGCTGTCGAACGTGATCTCAGAATGGGTGGCATTCATCGTTGCCTGCCAGGTATCGGCAAAGCGCTGTTTCAGCGTGACGAAGACCTTGTTGATCTCTTTGTCGTTATAGGCCCAGTCGGGCGCGGTGCTGTGGGCGTGGTCATAGTGGTTCTTGCTGCCATCGGTATTCCAGCGAGGCAGGCCACCCCATGTCGGGCTATTCACGTCGATACGCTGATACTCGTAGCCAGCGGATAAAGCGGACGACGTACCGAGATCGGCATCAAGAATGCCGGAGAAGAACGTTTTTTCGCTGTTATAGCGATCCAGCCACGAGTCATTATTTTGATAACCGGCGATAATGCGCGCCCGTACGCTGCCCTCGTCAGTCAGCGGGCTTTGCATATCAGCAACGTAGCGCTGCTTATTCCAGCTGCCGTACTCCGCAGAGACGTTTCCCTTGAACTCCCGGCTGGTCGCGTGCTTGCGGATCATATTGACCGACGCGGCAGGGTTGCCGGTACCGGTCAGCAAGCCGTTGGCGCCGCGTACGACCTCAACCCGTTCGAAGAGGGCCATATCGGAAAGCGCGTCGCCCAGATTCCAGCGGGATTCAAACCAGGTCGGAATGCCATCGACCATATAATTGTCGATCTCAAAACCGCGGGAGTAATAGCTGGTGCGGTCTGAGTCCGCCTGGCTGCTGCTGATCCCCATGGTATGGTCCATGACGTCGCCCAGCGTTTGCAGCTGCTGATCCCGCATCCGCTGTTCGGTAATGATACTGACCGATTGCGGGATATCGCGCTGGGCCATCTCCATTTTAGTCCCGGCTGAGGTGGTTCTGACGCTGTAGTCCTGCTCTTGTGTCTCCGAGGCGCTATCTGAGGAACCTTCTACAATAATAGTGTCTTCGGACGTGCCGGCTGCCTGACTGAGGTTGGGAAAGATCGCCAGCGCTATACCCATAGCAAGCAGGGACGGCGCGTTATGCCCATCCCGAAAGTTGGTGGAGAGAGACATCATAAACCCTTGATCGTGTAATTGTTGTTATTTGCTGCGGCGCGATGGTCGCGGTAGATCGTCAGTGCACTGCATTTTCTTTGAATGAAAATGAGAAATATACGCATTAATATTTAATGTGTAAACAAGCGGGAAAACGGCTGTACCCGGGTCTTATTGACCGGTACCGGGAGGCACACAGCGAAGAAACGCTTAATCCGTCAGCAGCTAAGCGCTTGCTCGCGTAAGAAAAAACGCATTCAGGTTGAAAGAGGGGGAGTAACTCGCTCATACTCTTAGGGGAATCCTGTGCATCCGCGTTTACCTGCAGAGGCAGGCCAGAGCACGGTATAAAAATTATTAAGGAATCAGTCATGGCAGAAGAAACGATTTTCAGCAAAATCATTCGCCGGGAGATCCCGTCGGATGTGGTTTATCAGGATGAGCTCGTGACCGCTTTTCGCGACATCTCTCCGCAGGCGCCAACCCATATTCTGATCGTTCCCAATATCCTGATTCCCACCGTCAACGATGTGACCGCAGAGCACGAGCTTGCCCTGGGACGCATGATGACCGTCGCGGCGAAAATCGCCCGCGATGAGGGGCTTGCCGACGATGGCTATCGCCTGATCGTCAACTGCAATCGCCACGGGGGCCAGGAGGTCTACCATGTCCATATGCACCTGCTGGGCGGCCGTCCGTTAGGCCCGATGCTGGCTCATAAAGGTTAACATTCATGCGCGCAGCCCACTTCGGCGCACTTCTGGCCGTGACGTTACTGGCCGGGTGCAGTTCGCATCCGGAAATTCCTGTCAGCGATCGGCAAAGTCTGGTGATGGAATCAAACGTACTGGCAGCGGGCATCAGCGCTGAAGTACCGACGGTGACCGCATCCGAGATTCAGGCGACGGCGACCACCCGATTGTTCAATGAACGCCAGGTACCGGTGACCGTGCATTATCGCTTTTTCTGGTATGACGCCAGAGGGCTGGAAATGCATCCGCTGGAGTCCGCGCGCAGCATAACGGTGCCTGCGCACTCTTCCGTTACGCTTTATGACAGCGCCAATATTCTGGGGGCGCACAAGGCCCGACTTTATCTTTATCTGTAAGAGGTAATCGTAATGATTAAACTATGTCGCTATGCATTAGTTACCGCACTGGCGATATTCCTTGCCGGATGCGTGGGCCAACGTCAGGAACCCGCTCCCGTTGAGGAAGCGCAGCCGAAGCCGCAACAGCCCGTTCAGCCGCAGCCGACTGTGCCGACTATTCCCGTGATACCTACGCAGCCGGGTCCGATTGAACACGGCGAGCAGCCAGCGCAGCCGGCGCCGCGCGTGCGTCATTTTGACTGGAATTCCGCGGTGCAGCCGATGATAGGGCAGATGCTGCAGGCCAGCGGCGTAAATGCGGGCAGCATTTTGCTGGTCGACAGCGTCAATAACCGCACCAACGGCACCTTGAATGCGGGAGAGGCCACCACGGCGCTGCGCAGCGCGCTGGAAGGCAATGGAAAATTCACCCTTGTCTCGCAGCAGCAACTGGGCGTAGCCAAACAGCAGCTTGGCCTGTCGCCGCAGGATAGCCTTGGCAGCCGCAGTAAAGCGATGGGCATTGCGCGTACCGTTGGCGCACAGTACGTGCTCTATTCTAACGCGACCGGCAACGTCAATTCCCCTGAGCTGAAAATGCAGCTAATGCTGGTCCAGACCGGCGAAATTATCTGGTCAGGCAAAGGTGCTGTTCAGCAACAATAAGCTCACGCGCGACGAAGTGCTGTCGCGCTTTTTCCCGCGCTATACGCCTGTCGCCGCGCCGCCCCAAAACGGGCTGAGCGGCGGCAGCTGCATTCTCAGCGATGGTCGGCAAAAGCGGGTGCTGCGCCAGCCGCACGATCCGCATGCGCCGGCCTGCGACTTTCGCCGTCAATATCACGTCCTGTCACGCCTTCCCGATTCGTTAGCGCCCGCGCCGGTGTTTTATTCTCCCGCCTGGATGGTGGTGGAATATTGCTCAGGCGATGTGGTTAACGCATTACCGGAGTGTCCGGCGCTCGCAGGGTTACTGTATCATCTGCACCAGCAGCCGCGCTTTGGCTGGCGTATCGCGCTGCGGCCGCTGCTTGAGCGGTACTGGCAACAGTGCAGCCCCGCGCGGCGCACACCGCGGTGGCTACGCTGGCACAAACGGCTGCTGCGTCGCGGCGAGCCCCGGCCGCTGCGTCTCGCCCCGTTACATATGGATGTCCATGCGGGCAACATCGTTCACGGCGAGGCGGGACTGCGGCTGATTGACTGGGAATATGCGGGCGATGGCGATGTTGCGCTGGAGCTGGCGGCGGTGTGGATCGAGCCCGACGCGCATCGTCGGCTAGCCGAAGAATACGCGAGACAGGCGAGCATCGATGAGCTTCAGCTCTGGCGGCAAATTCAGCGCTGGCGTCCGTGGGTGCAGCTGCTGATGGCGGGCTGGTACGAGCGACGCTGGCAGCAAACCGGCGACCGACAGTTTATTGCGCTGGCGGATGAGGTATGGTGCCAGTTAGACAAAAAGTAAAAGGATAAGAGAGGTGGATGTGGGCCCGGTAATGTTGGATGTCGAAGGTTTTGAACTGGATGCGGAAGAGCGTGAGATTCTGGCGCATCCTTTGGTTGGCGGGCTGATCCTGTTTACCCGCAACTATCACGATCCGGCGCAGCTGCGTGAGCTGGTCCGCCAGATCCGCGAGGCCTCGCGTAACCATCTGGTGGTGGCGGTAGATCAGGAAGGCGGGCGCGTGCAGCGTTTCCGCGAGGGCTTTACCCCCCTCCCTGCGGCGCAATCTTTCGCCGCGCTGCTCGGCATGGAGGAGGGCGGTAAGCTGGCCGCAGAGGCTGGCTGGCTGATGGCCAGCGAAATGATCGCCATGGATATTGATATCAGCTTTGCGCCGGTTCTGGACGTTGGGCATATCAGCGCCGCTATTGGCGAGCGATCCTATCACGACGATCCCGACAAAGCCCTGGCGATAGCTCGTCATTTTATTGACGGCATGCACGCCGCGGGAATGAAAACCACCGGTAAGCATTTTCCCGGACACGGCGCGGTGACGGCCGATTCCCATAAAGAGACGCCGCGCGATCCGCGCGCGGAAGCGGAAATTCGCGCCAGAGATATGGCCATCTTCCGTACGCTGATTGGCGAGCAGCGGCTTGATGCGATCATGCCCGCCCACGTCATCTACAGCGACGTTGACCCGCGTCCGGCCAGCGGATCTGCGCACTGGCTAAAAACAGTTCTGCGCGGTGAGCTGGGATTTGAAGGGGTGATTTTCTCTGACGATCTGTCGATGGAAGGGGCGGCGATTATGGGCAGCTACGCCGAGCGCGGCCAGGCATCGCTGGATGCGGGTTGCGATATGATCCTTGTCTGCAATAATCGTAAGGGTGCGGTCAGCGTGCTGGATAACCTGTCGCCGATCAAAGCAGAACGTGTTACGAAATTGTATCATAAAGGTTCCTTTAGCCGTCAGGCGTTAAGGGATTCCGCCCGCTGGAAGGCGATCAGCGCGCAGCTTGAGCAGCTTCACGCGCGCTGGCAAGAGGCGAAATCCGCGTAATAAACCTGAAAGGCGTTGTTGTCTGGTGAGGATGCGATGATTATCTATTTACATGGTTTTGACTCAAACAGCCCCGGTAACCATGAGAAGGTGCTTCAGCTTCAGTTTATTGACCCCGATGTTCGGTTGATTAGCTACAGCACGCGGCATCCCAAACATGATATGCAGCACTTATTAAAAGAGGTCGATAAGATGCTGCAGCTGAGCGCCGACGATCGGCCGCTGATTTGCGGCGTGGGTCTCGGCGGCTTCTGGGCGGAGCGAATTGGCTTTCTTTGCGATATCCGCCAGGCCATTTTTAACCCGAACCTGTTTCCCAATGAAAACATGGAAGGGAAAATTGATCGGCCGGAAGAGTATGCGGATATTGCCACCAAATGCGTGAATAATTTCCGCGAAAAAAACCGCGATCGCTGCCTGGTGGTGCTATCTCGTCAGGACGAAGCGCTGAATAGCCAGCGTTCGGCGGACCTGCTGCACCATTACTACGAGATAATCTGGGATGAAGAACAGACCCACAAGTTCAAGAATATCTCCCCGCATCTCCAGCGCATAAAAGCCTTCAAAACCCTCGGCTAAACGCGCGCCGGCCCGCAATGTGAAAACATCGCGGGCTTTTTTTTATTCATTTTTGCGATTCTGCGCTCAAAAAATATGCGGTAAAACTTGATGCATATCAATTTTGGTATGACCAATGCACCGTTCATGTTATTCTCGATCTCGCTGAATGGTTTCACTGCCGTAACCTGTTGTTAATTAAAGGTTATATCTATAACTTTTAGTTAACAATTGGTTAATAATTTTAGGGGGTCGCGTGACTACGCCATTGAAAAAAATAGTGATTGTGGGTGGTGGTGCCGGTGGGCTGGAGCTGGCTACCCAGTTGGGTAAAAAGCTGGGCCGTAATAAAAAGGCCAAAATCACGCTGGTTGATCGTAACCACAGCCACCTGTGGAAACCGCTGCTGCATGAAGTGGCGACCGGTTCACTTGATGAAGGTGTAGACGCGCTGAGCTATCTTGCTCACGCCCGTAACCACGACTTCCAGTTCCAGCTGGGATCGGTGGTGGATATTAACCGTGAAACCAAAACGATCACCCTCGCCGAGCTGCATAACGAGAAGGGCGAGCTGCTGGTGCCTGAGCGTAAGCTGCCTTACGATACGCTGGTCATGGCGCTGGGAAGTACGTCGAACGACTTCAACACGCCTGGCGTGAAAGAGAACTGCATCTTCCTCGATAATCCGCATCAGGCGCGTCGTTTCCATCAGGAAATGCTGGATCTGTTCCTCAAGTATTCGGCGAACCTCGGGGCGAACGGCAAGGTGAACATCGCCATCGTCGGCGGCGGCGCGACCGGCGTTGAGCTGTCGGCCGAGCTGCACAATGCGGTGAAACAGCTGCACAGCTACGGCTACAAAGGTCTGACTAACGAAGCTCTGAACGTGACGCTGGTTGAAGCTGGCGAGCGTATTCTGCCCGCGCTGCCGCCGCGCATTTCCGGCGCCGCGCACAGCGAGCTGACCAAGCTTGGCGTTCGCGTCTTGACCAAAACCATGGTCACCAGCGCCGATGCAAACGGTCTGCACACGAAAGAAGGCGAATTTATCAACGCTGATCTGATGGTCTGGGCGGCCGGGATTAAGGCGCCGGACTTTATGAAAGAGATTGGCGGTCTGGAGACTAACCGTATTAACCAGCTGGTGGTCGAACCGACGCTGCAAACGACGCGCGATGCGGATATTTACGCCATCGGTGACTGCGCGTCCTGCGCCCGCCCGGAAGGCGGTTTTGTCCCGCCGCGCGCTCAGGCTGCGCACCAGATGGCGACCTGCGCCCTGCACAATATTCTGGCGCAGATGAAAGGTAAGCCGCTGAAAGCTTATACCTATAAAGATCACGGTTCCCTGGTGTCGCTCTCTAACTATTCCACCGTGGGCAGCCTGATGGGCAACCTGATGCGCGGTTCAATGATGATCGAAGGTCGCATTGCGCGCTTCGTCTATATCTCTCTGTATCGCATGCACCAGATTGCGCTGCACGGCTACTTTAAAACCGGCCTGATGATGCTGGTAGGACGTATCAACCGCATTATTCGTCCGCGCCTGAAGCTGCATTAATATCTCTGGGCGGCAAAGCCACAAGGTTTTGTCCGCCCGTTTGCTTTTCGCATTAAGAGACTAATAACCAGAATATCCTCCTTTCCTTCCCGGAAAACCCTCTCAGATTCCTCCGAATCCCGTTGATTTGCCATACGTTCACGCACTTTTCATCCGCTTTCTTATTTGCAAGCCTGATGCCTGGATTGCAAAATTACGGGCAATAGCAACGAAGGAGGAAGTCCCGTGAATAAATCAATGTTGGCGGGTATAGGTATTGGCGTGGCTGCCGCGCTGGGCGTCGCAGCCGTTGCCGGTCTTAACGTGTTAGATCGCGGCCCGCAGTATGCACAGGTTGTGTCCAGTACGCCGATAAAAGAGAGCGTCAAAACCCCGCGCCAGGAGTGCCGGAACGTCACCGTGACCCATCGTCGACCGGTGCAGGATGAAAACCGCATCGCCGGATCCGTGCTGGGCGCGGTGGCCGGTGGGGTTATTGGCCATCAGTTCGGCGGCGGACGCGGCCGCGACGTTGCCACCGTCGTGGGCGCGCTGGGCGGCGGCTATGCCGGTAACCAGATTCAGGGCTCAATGCAGGAAGGGGATACCTACACCACGACGCAGCAGCGCTGCAAAACGGTGTACGATAAATCAGAAAAAATGCTCGGCTACGATGTCACTTACAAAATCGGCGACCAGCAGGGCAAAATCCGTATGGATCGCGACCCTGGTACGCAAATCCCGCTGGACAGCAATGGCCAACTGATTCTGACTAACAAAGCGTAAAAAAGATGTGTATCTTTATTCGCCCCTCAGGCTCTCTGGCTGAGGGGCTTTTTTTTATCAGAAGCTCAACGCGTAGTTCAGGCCGAAGGTGCGTCCGCGGCCTTTATACTCGTAGAGAGAGCTGCTGCCGTAGGTCGGGCTGTACAGCAGCGGCGCGCGCTGGCCCCAGAGGGTGACATAATCTTCATTGAGCAGGTTCTCAATGCTGAAGGTCAGCTTGCCGAGGGGGAGCGCGTAGCTGCCGATAAAGTCTACCGTATTGTAGCCGTCGAGCTTATTGCCGCTGGCATCGCTTATATCAAACACCTGCTGGCTCTGCACCCGCAGCGACCACGGCTCCGGCGCCCAGCCCACCCACGCGGTGGCTTTTGACGGCGAGGCGAGAGTGACGTCCCACTTCTGCCAGCTACCGTCGCTTTTCACCTGCGATTTCAGCACGTTAAAGTTAGCTCCGGCGCTCCAGTCGCTGTTCGGGAAGTAATAGTCCACCGCGCCCTCTACGCCATAAATACGGCGTTTATCGGACTGCACATCGATGGTCATATCGGTACGGTTAACGACGATCGTTTTATCGGAGGTCGAATAGTAAGCCGCCAGCTGAGTGCGCAGATTATCGCCGGTGTAGCGCCAGCCCAGTTCGTACGAGTTAACTTTAATTCCCTGCAGCGGCGAATCGCCAACGTTCACGCTTGAGAGAAGCGGAAGATGGCCGTTGACCGCCGCACCGTACTTTCCGATGCCGTAGTATTTGCCCGGATCCGGCAGCTCAACGCCCTGGGAAAAGTTAAACCAGGTCTGCTGACGATCGGTGAGATGGGCGACAATCCCGGCGTTAAACAGGAAGTTGTCGTAATCGGTTTTTCCGCCCGGAATGGCATCCGCTGAGCTGACCTTGCCGCTGGCGACATCCTGCTGCTGGGCATAGCCGACAAAATCATCGACCCGGTTTTCCGTCCACTGATAACGTACGCCGCCGCTGATAGTGAAGATGTCGTTCAGGTCATAACTGGACTGCAGGAACGGCGCCAGGTTGGTAATGCTGTAGCCGGGATAACGGCCGGTGGTGTAGATAGCCTGGTTATTCAGACCGCCGGAAGACATAGACTGGCCCAAATTGAAGAACATCTGATTGGCGTTGAAGGTTTCGTGGTCGGCGTCCACTCCCCAGGTCAGATCCCAGCCATCCAGCGGTTGGCTATTCAGGGTGATCTTCGCGCCGTACTGATCGGTATCCTGTTGTGAAGAGGAGAAGCTGCTGACCTGGCCTTTGCTGAGCGTAGGGAAAGGGTAAAAAGTCAGGGATTCATCACGATAATAGACCTGGCTGACCAGATTCTGGCCGAGGAAATCGGCATCGGAATACTGCAGGCTTATCAGGTGACGTTCGGTGCCGGGGACGCGGTCGGAGTTCAGGCCATCGGTGGTAAAGGCTTTGCCGTCGCCGGTCACCGCCGACATATTTTTCCCGAGGTACAGACCGTAATCGTCGCCCTGGCTTTTATAGTACTGGGTTACCAGCTGCAGCTGACGGTTCTCGTCAATCTCAATGGTTCCCGTTCCCATTACATCCAGGCGGTCGGAATGTTGAAGCCCGGTCTGGGTATTATCAAGGATCAGCGCATCGTTATTGCCATCATACCAGCCGCCAAAACGCTGATAGGCTACCGATAAACGGCCGGAAGCGTGGTCGGTACCGCCGCTGACCGCTGCCGCCACGCGTTCATCATGATCGTTGCTGTTGGCAAAACCGGTTTTGCTCCCCAGCTCCAGATCGACCTGGCGCTCCTGCTGGCCCTTTTTGGTGACGATATTAATAAGGCCGCCGGTACTACCGCCGCCGTACAGCGATGTGGCGCCAGAGATCACCTCGATATGCTCAATGTTAAACGGATCGATAGAATCCAGCTGGCGGCTATCGGTACGGGAGGAGTTAAGGCGAACGCCGTCAATCAGCACGACGATCGCGCGGCCGCGCATATTCATGCCGTAGTTGGTGCGTCCCTGGCTGCTGACGTCGATGCCGGGGATCAGCTGCGCCAGCACGTCTTTAAATTCTTTTCCGCCCTGAACTTGCTGTTCAATTTCCTGACCTTCGATAACCCAGGTGGTCTGGGCCATTTCAGCGACGGTGCGGTGCGTTCGGTTTGCGCTGACGATCATGCTGTCATCAGCGGCCCAGGCGGGCAGGGCGGTTGCCAGCAGCAGTGGGTTAAGCACCCAGAGACGCTTGTTCATGCTCATTCCTTTTATGAGTTTATGCCCGTCATTCTTCAAGTTGCAGGTGTGTTGACTGCGGATTACCCGGCCCATCCATGGGCCTGGCCCCTACGGGGCCAGCGCTAGCGCAGATCAAGGCACAAGCGCCATGTCCTGCAACTCGAATTATTTAGGGCTTACGATATCGTTGTTTTCGTTATTCGGTACGGGCGTACCGGTTGTTACATGGTGAAATATACAGAAACGTTTAAGACTGAATTTTGCCCGTATTGATTATTGTTATCAATATCATTCTCGTGAAATGAACAAAATAAATGACTGAAAACATTGCGTTATGTAGGGATAAAGGGGAGGGGAACCGGTGGGGAGCCCACCGGTAAGCAAGGTCCTAGCGCTGAAGAACCTGGGGCCACAGACGCAGCGTGGTCTCGGCGATCTGCATGATTTTAGTGAAGTCGGCGCCTTCGCGGGCGCTGATCGACATGCCTTGTAATATGCAGTTAAGAAACTGCGCCAGCTGGCGTACGTCACCGTCTGGCGGCAGCTCGCCGCGCAGCTGCCGCTGCTGGAGAAACTGCGTTAGCGTCTGTTCCTGCATCGCGTGCCGGGACTTCACGGTATTGGCGATATCGGTGGACGCCGCCGCCAGCGCTGCGGAGGTATTAATCATAAAGCAGCCTGCCGGCGTTTCTTTGCTGGTAAAGCAAGTCGCGACGGCGGTGAAGTAGTCGCGTAACGCCCGATCGACGCTTTTCTCTTCGTCAAAGAGGAGCGCTTCGTGCCTGGCGGCAAAACGCGCGATGTAGCGATCCAGCACCGCGCGAAACAACCCCTCTTTATTCACAAATTCCGCGTAGAGCGTAGGCGCTTTTGCGCCCGTCGCCTCCACTAAATCGGCGAGAGAGGTCGCTTCATAGCCGTGCTGCCAGAAGAGTGTCATGGCCTTATCCAGCGCCGCTTCCCTGTCGAACACTTTAGGTCGGCCACGGCTTTTTTTTGTGCAACTTTGAACGTCAGTTGTCATGGTGCCGCTGTACCTGTGTTGGTTTGTTGAAAGGGCATTATAAAAATAAACCTTACGTGCTACCAGCGATGTTGCTCTAAAAATAAATAATTCATATATGTATGAATTTTAAGCTGTTTATAAATAGTTAAACGGTCGTTATAAAAATAGTTTGACGTGTGACTTAGATCACATTATCATTTCCCTATCGATCGTTAATTAAATGCGTTCGCCCCTACAAAAACATTCATCTGCACAGGTATAACAATCATGAAAAACGTTAAAACACTCGCTATCGCCGCTGTTCTTAGCTCACTCTCTTTCGCCAGCTTTGCCGCCGTAGAAGTTCAGTCAACGCCGGCGGGCCAGCATAAAATCGGTACCGTTTCCGCCTCAGCCGGGACCAACCTGGGTTCGCTGGAAGATCAGCTGGCGCAAAAAGCGGAAGAGATGGGCGCAACCTCTTACCGTATTACGTCCGTAACCGGTCCTAACACCCTTCACGGGACTGCGGTTATCTACAAATAATTTGTTGCGCTACCCCTGTTATGCCACTGACTAAGCGCGGATCTGACCCCCTTCAGCAGTCCGCGTGAAGTAACAAGGACGTTATTCTCTGACGAGAGGCGGTGCCCACCCCTTATATGGCGCCGCAGCTCGCAGAAAAGCAGGACCCTGTTTGATTATTGCCATAAAAAAACCGCCTCAGTGAACTGAAGGCGGTTTTTTTTCGTCGGCAGTTTAGCGAACTAGAGCGACTGCTCCGTTACGCGATGGTGGCGGGTGACGTCAATCGGCATGCCCGAACGCAGCATCATCGCGCGTTCCATTACCTCGGTGTCGGTCAACTGTGCCTGCTTAAACGCCTGCATGCTGTCAGTAAGGGTAATGGGCAGCGTCTGCGGGTCGTCATCAATATGTTTTGACAGCGGCTGATGGACCTCCACCAGACGGGTGCCGTTCGGCTCCACGGACACCTTGATTGGCGTATTGATAATCGTCACCTTCGTGCCTGGGGTGATTTCGTTGTACAACGCTTTGATGTCGTCATCGCGCAGGCGAATACAGCCGGAGCTGACGCGCATGCCGATGCCGAAGTCGGCGTTGGTGCCGTGCAGCAGATACACGCCGCCGTACGCCGCCAGGCGAATGGCGTGGTGCCCCATGGGGTTATCCGGGCCGGCGGGCATGACGGCGGGCAGGTCAATGCCCATTGCTTTATAGCGGGCGCGAATATTTGCCGTCGGCGTCCAGGTCGGGTTGGCGCGTTTGTCGGAGACGGTGGTGACCATCGTCGGCGTGATGGTGTCGCCGCCGAGCTGACCAATGCCGATAGGATAAACGGTCACTTCACTTCTTCCTGGCGGATAGTAATAGAGGCGAAGTTCGGCCAGGTTAAGGACTAATCCTTCGCGCGGCGCGTCGGGCAGCAGGGTTTGCAGCGGAATCGTCAGCACGCTACCGGCTCGTGGAACATACGGATCCACCCCGGGGTTAGCCTGGAGCAGGGCCAGAAAACCGACGTTGTACTTTTTGGCGATCGCTTCGAGCGAGCCGCCGTTATTCTCGACGACATGAAACTGGTTTTGCCCGATCAGACGGCTGCCCGGAGGCGGCAGGGGCCAGGTATTGGCGCGAGCGGGCAGCGCCAGTGCGGCGGCGATAACCATCATCCCCAGCCACAGAGAAATTCGCGTAAAGCTTTTCATCACCCTAATTCCATAATAAGTAAGTGGTTATTTTTATACGAAAAGTCCCTGAGATTATGGCGAAGCGAGTGTCTGGAAGTTCAGAGGGATTGCAAAATGTTTGTAAATTTTGCCGAACAAGCGAGGAGGGGCGGGATACGACGCACAGGCCGTATCCCGCCTGCTATCAGGCGGCGGCGTTCTCTTCGAGCTGGCGCATAAACTGGCGCACCCACTCCATCCGTGTTTTACGCTCGGCAAGGTCCTGCGTAAACTTGAGGCGCGTTGGGCCATCCAGGCGATAGTGCTGAGGCTGCTTTTGCAACAGGCCAATCAGCCACATCGGGTTCACGTTATTCTTCTCGTTAAACTCAATGGTGCCGCCCTTTTCGTTGCTCTCCAGCTTGCGGATCCCCAGCTTCTGGGCCTGTTGGCGGAGTCGGGCGATATCGAGCAGGTTTCTTGCCGGGTCGGGCAGCAGGCCAAAGCGATCGATAAGCTCGACTTTGATCTCCTCCAGCTCATTCTCGTTCTTCGCGCTGGCAATGCGTTTGTAGAACGACAGGCGCGTATTCACATCCGGGATAAAGTCGTCCGGCAGCAGCGACGGCATCCGTAACTCAACTTCGGTCTGCTGACTGGTAAGATCCTCCAGCGAGGGTTCGCGGCCTGCTTTCAGCGCGTCAACGGCATTTTCCAGCAGCTCCATATAGAGGGAGAAGCCGATGGTTTCCATGGAACCGCTCTGATCCTCGCCCAACAGTTCACCCGCGCCGCGAATTTCGAGGTCATGCGTTGCCAGCGCGAAACCAGCGCCGAGATCTTCCAGCGATGCAATAGCCTCAAGACGTTTTTGCGCATCGGTGGTCATCGCCTTCGGATGCGGCGTCAGCAGCCAGGCATAGGCCTGATGGTGCGAACGACCGACGCGACCGCGCAGCTGGTGCAGCTGTGCGAGACCGAAGTGATCGGCGCGCTCGATAATAATGGTGTTCGCCGTTGGAATGTCGATCCCGGTTTCGATAATGGTGGTGCACACCAGCACGTTAAAGCGCTGATGATGGAAATCGTTCATCACCCGTTCGAGTTCGCGCTCGCGCATCTGGCCGTGACCGATGGCAATGCGCGCTTCCGGCACCAGCTCCGCCAGCCTCTCGGCGGCTTTCTGGATGTTTTCCACGTCATTATAGAGGTAGTAAACCTGGCCGCCGCGCAGTACCTCACGCAGGATCGCCTCGCGGACCACCAGCGCGTCATATTCGCGGACGAAGGTTTTGACCGCCAGACGGCGGGCGGGCGGAGTGGCAATGATCGACAGATCGCGCATACCGCTCATCGCCATATTCAGCGTACGCGGAATAGGCGTGGCGGTCAGGGTCAGGATATCGACGTCGGCGCGCATCGCCTTGATGCGCTCTTTATGGCGCACGCCGAAGCGGTGCTCTTCATCAACAATCAGCAGGCCGAGATCGCGCAGCTTAACGTCCGGCTGCAGCAGTTTATGGGTGCCGATAAGAATATCGACTTTCCCTTCCGCGACCTGCTCGAGGATCTGCGCCTGCTCTTTGGCGCTACGAAAGCGCGAGAGCATCTCGATGCGCACCGGCCAGTTGGCGAAGCGATCGCGAAAGTTATCGAAGTGCTGCTGGGCGAGCAGGGTGGTCGGCACCAGCACCGCCACCTGCTTATGGTTTTCAACCGCCAGAAACGCGGCGCGCATCGCCACTTCCGTTTTGCCGAAGCCGACATCGCCGCACACCAGACGGTCCATCGCCAGCGGCTGACACATATCGCTTAGTACGGCGTTAATAGCCTGCGCCTGATCGGGCGTAGTCTCGAACGGGAAGCCGTCGCAGAACAGCTGATATTGCTCTTTATCATGTTTAAACGCGTAGCCCGCTTTTGCCGCGCGCTGGGCGTAGATATCCAGCAGTTCGGCGGCCACGTCGCGCACTTTCTCGGCCGCTTTCTGCCGCGCCCGCGCCCAGACGTCGCCGCCCAGTTTATGCAGCGGCGCATTCTCTTCCGCGCCGCCCGCATAGCGGCTAATCAGATGCAGCGACGACACAGGCACGTACAGTTTGGCATCGTTGGCGTAGGTCAGCATCAGGTATTCGCCATTGATGCCGCCCGCTTCAAGGGTGGTCATTCCGGCGTAGCGCCCAACTCCATGCTCAAGGTGCACCACCGGTTGGCCGATATGCAGCTCCGCCAGGTTACGAATCAACGTATCCGGATTGATGGTGCGGCGAGAGTCCTGACGACGGCGCGCGACGCGCTCGCCCAGCAGGTCGCTTTCGCAAATCAGCGCCAGATTACGCTGGCTATCGACGAAACCATGCTCGGCGGCGCCGATCATCAGATAGCGGCCATTACCCGTCGCCTCTTCAAGACGCAGGATATGCTTTGGCGCGATCTTAATACGCGCCAGCATTTCGCCAAGCGCCTCTCGACGCCCCTCGCTCTCGACCGAGAAAATCACCGGCCCGCTGAAGGACTCGAGGAATCGGCGCAGGTTATCCAGCGGCGCTTTGTTCTGCGCCTGGATCGCCAGCTCGGGTAATTTCTGATAACCGAGATTGGTGTTGGCGGCTTTTTCCGCCAGACGCTCGGTTTTGAGCTGGACGCGCGGCCATTTTTTTAGCTCGCTAAACAGCTCATCGCTGCGCAGCCACAGCTGTTCCGGCGGCAAAAGCGGGCGCATCGGGTCGACGCCGCGGTTTTCAAAGCGGGCGCGGGTTTCGTTCTGGAAGCGTTCGGCGCTGGCCTCCAGATCGCCGGTGTTAACGATCAGGGTTTTCTCCGGGAAATAGCTGAACAGCGGCGGCAGCGGCTCGTTAAAGAACAGCGGCTGCCAGTATTCGATTCCCGCGGGCAGCGTGCCTTTGCTGACCTGCTGATAAATATGCTCGGCGTCGCGTTTGACCTCAAAGCGGTCGCGCCACTGGCTGCGGAACAGCTCGATAGCTGCCTGGTCCGTCGGGAATTCGTGCGCCGGAAGCAGGTTAATGCTGGCGACTTCCTCCAGCGTACGCTGGCTGTCGACGTCGAACAGGCGCAGGCTGTCTATCTCATCATCAAAAAAATCGAGACGGTAGGGCTGCTCGCTGCCCATCGGAAACAGGTCAAGCAATGCGCCGCGCGTGGCGTACTCGCCGTGCTCCATCACCTGGTCGACGTGACGATAGCCGGCGCTATCCAGCTGGGAGCGCAGCGCATCCCGCGACAGGCGCTGGCCTTTTTTCATCACCAGCGCGTGGCCGTGGAGGAAATTATGCGGACAGACGCGCTGCATCAGGGTGCTGACCGGGATAATCAGTACGCCGCGTTCCATCGTCGGGAGCTGGTACAGGGTGGCGAGACGGGAAGAGATAATGTCCTGGTGCGGGGAAAAGCTATCGTAAGGGAGGGTTTCCCAATCCGCCAGGCCCGCCACCATGCTATCGGTAAACTGCCTGATTTCATCATTCAGACGCAGGGCGTTTTGCATATCGGGGGCAATCAGTACCACCGGTCCGCCGTGGCGCTCGGCCATTTCCGCCACCAGAGTGGCGCAGGCCGCGCCGGTCAGTTCGCCAATCTGGCGCTGATCGCCGGCTTTAACCGGCAGAGAGTATCGGTATTGTTCAGGCATAGACGGTATCATGATCTCTTGGGTATTCGCTCTGCCGATATGGAGGGCAACTCGCTGATATTCAATAGTGAGATTATCCGCGATCGACCCGGATTCGCCAACCCGTATCGCAAACATCCTGTCGTGGCCAAAAATGTAACGAACTCCGATAAGCGTAAAGTTAAATATTGACTTACCTGTCTATCTTGTTGTTTATATTGATTTTTTGCTATTTTTGTCAATAAAATCTACAGGTATCAGTCATTTACGCTGCCCATAATCGCTTATATACTCGGGCATCGGCTATCAGCAATCAGATGGATGACATGTATCAACCTGCCGCACTCTTTATCGGCCTTCGCTATATGCGTGGGCGCGCAGCCGACCGCTTCGGTCGTTTCGTCTCCTGGCTTTCGACCATCGGCATTACGCTTGGCGTGATGGCGCTGGTGACCGTTCTTTCGGTGATGAACGGCTTTGAACGCGAGCTGCAAAACAACATCCTGGGGCTGATGCCGCAGGCCATTCTTAGCGCCAAGCAGGGGTCTGTAAACCCGCAACAGCTGCCGGAAAGCGCGGCCAGATTACAGGGGGTCACCCGCGTGGCGCCGCTGACCACCGGCGATGTGGTGCTGCAAAGCGCCCGCAGCGTGGCGGTCGGCGTGATGCTCGGCATCGACCCGGCGCAAAAAGATCCCCTGACGCCCTACCTGGTTAACGTCAAGCAGAGCGATCTGCAGGCCGGCAAGTATAACGTCATCCTGGGCGAGCAGCTGGCAGGACAGCTGGGCGTCAATCGCGGCGATCAAATCCGCGTGATGGTGCCTTCCGCCAGCCAGTTTACCCCGATGGGGCGGCTTCCCAGCCAGCGCCTGTTTAACGTGATCGGTACCTTTGCGGCCAGCAGTGAAGTCGATGGTTATCAAATGTTGACCAACATCGACGACGCCTCGCGCCTGATGCGCTACCCGCAGGGAAATATTACCGGCTGGCGGCTGTGGCTGAATCAGCCTTTACAGGTGGATACCCTCAGCCAGCAGACGCTGCCGGAAGGGACCAAATGGCAGGACTGGCGCGAGCGTAAAGGCGAGCTGTTCCAGGCCGTGCGGATGGAAAAAAATATGATGGGCCTGCTGCTGAGCCTGATCGTCGCCGTCGCCGCCTTTAACATCATTACCTCTCTGGGAATGATGGTGATGGAAAAACAGGGCGAAGTGGCGATTCTCCAGACCCTTGGCCTGACGCCGCGGCAGATCATGCTGGTCTTTATGGTCCAGGGCGCTAGCGCCGGGATCGTCGGCGCGCTGCTTGGCGCCGGACTGGGCGCGCTGCTTGCCAGTCAGTTAAATAATTTGATGCCGATTATCGGCGCATTCCTCGACGGCGCCGCGCTGCCGGTGGCCATTGAGCCGCTGCAGGTCATTGTGATTGCCCTCGTGGCAATGGTGCTGGCATTACTCTCTACGTTGTATCCTTCATGGCGCGCTGCCGCCACTCAACCCGCTGAGGCTTTACGTTATGAATAAGATCCTGCTGCAATGCGACAACCTGTGCAAACGCTATCAGGAAGGCAGCGTGCAAACCGACGTGTTGCATGATGTCAGCTTCAGCATTGAGGAGGGCGAGATGATGGCGATTGTCGGTACCTCGGGTTCCGGCAAAAGTACGCTGCTGCATCTGCTTGGCGGGCTGGATACGCCGACCTCCGGCGACGTTATCTTTTACGGCCAGCCGATGAGCCAGCTCTCCGCCGCCGCCCGCGCCGATCTGCGCAACCGCGAACTGGGCTTTATCTATCAGTTTCACCACCTCTTACCGGATTTCACCGCGCTGGAAAACGTGGCGATGCCGCTGCTGATTGGTAAGCAGAAGGCGGCGGATATCGAGCGGCAGGCGAAAGCGATGCTGCGCGCCGTCGGGCTTGAGCACCGCAGCGGCCACCGTCCGTCGGAGCTCTCCGGCGGCGAGCGTCAGCGCGTTGCGATTGCCCGCGCGCTGGTGAATAAACCGCGCCTGGTGCTGGCGGACGAGCCCACCGGTAACCTTGACGCCCGCAACGCCGACAGCATTTTTCAACTGCTTGGCGAGCTGAACGTGGCGCAGCGTACCGCCTTCCTGGTGGTGACCCACGACCTGCAGCTGGCAAAACGCATGAGCCGCCAATTGGAGATGCGCGATGGGCGCCTGACAGCCGAACTCTCCCTGATGGGGGCTGAGTAATGGCTTCTCCGTTATCGTTATTGATTGCCCTGCGCTTCAGCCGTGGAAGGCGGCGCGGTGGGATGGTGTCGCTGATTTCGGTTATTTCGACGATCGGTATCGCGCTGGGCGTGGCGGTGTTGATCGTTGGCCTGAGCGCGATGAACGGCTTCGAACGCGAACTCAACAACCGCATTCTGGCGGTGGTCCCTCACGGTGAGATTGAACCGGTGAACCAGCCGTGGAACAACTGGAACGAGGCGCTGGCGAAGGTTGAGAAGGTTAAAGGCATCGTTGCCGCGGCGCCATATATTAACTTCACCGGGCTGGTGGAGAGCGGCAGCAATATGCGCGCCATCCAGGTGAAAGGCGTTGACCCGCAGCAGGAGGGCCGTCTCAGTTCGCTGCCCAACTTTGTGCAGAACAATGCGTGGGCCAGCTTTAAAGCTGGCGAACAGCAGGTGATCCTTGGTAAAGGCGTCGCCGATGCCCTGCACGTTAAGCAGGGGGACTGGGTGTCAATTATGATCCCTAACTCCGATGCCGAACATCAGCTGCTGCAGCCAAAGCGCGTCAGGCTTCACGTCGCCGGTATTTTGCAGCTCAGCGGACAGCTCGATCATAGTTTTGCCATGATTCCCATGCAGGATGCGCAGCAGTACCTTGATATGGGCAGCAGCGTGACGGGGATCGCCATCAAAGTGACCGACGTGTTTCATGCCAACACCCCGGTACGCGATGCGGGCCAGGTGACCAATAGCTACGTTTATATCAAGAGCTGGATAGGCACCTACGGCTATATGTACCGGGACATTCAGATGATCCGCGCCATTATGTACCTGGCGATGGTGCTGGTGATTGGCGTGGCCTGCTTTAACATCGTCTCGACCCTGGTGATGGCGGTGAAAGATAAAAGCGGCGATATTGCGGTGCTGCGCACGCTTGGCGCAAAAGACGGGCTGATCCGCGCGATTTTCGTATGGTATGGTTTACTTGCCGGTTCGGTAGGGAGCCTGATTGGGGTGGCGATTGGCGTTATCTGCGCCTTTAAGCTGACCGCAATCATTAACGGTATTGAGAGCCTGATCGGGCATAAATTCCTCTCCGGCGACATCTATTTTATTGACTTCCTGCCGTCTGAACTGCACTGGCTGGACGTCGTTTACGTGCTGGTGACGGCACTGTTGCTGAGTTTGCTGGCCAGCTGGTATCCCGCCCGCCGCGCCAGCCGCATTGACCCGGCGAGGGTGCTGAGTGGCCAGTAATTTATCGTCATGGTCGGCTTTGCTGACCAGTAAAGAGGAATTGCTGAAATGTACTATGGATTTGACATTGGCGGCAGCAAGATAGCGCTGGGCGTATTTGATAAAGCGCGGCGGCTACAGTGGGAAAAACGCGTCGCCACGCCAAAAGAGAGCTATGAGGTTTTTTTGCAGGCGGTAGAAGCGCTGGTTGAGGAAGCCGATCGGCGCTTCGGCTGTCAGGGTTCGGTGGGCATCGGTATTCCGGGCATGCCGGAGACGGAGGACGGCACGCTCTACGCCGCCAACGTGCCCGCCGCCAGCGGCAGGCGGCTGCGGGCCGATCTGAGCGAACTTCTGGGCCGCGATGTGCGGCTTGATAACGACGCCAACTGTTTTGCCCTCTCCGAAGCGTGGGATGACGAGTTCACCCAATATCCGCTGGTGATGGGGATGATCCTCGGCACCGGGGTTGGCGGGGGGCTGGTACTCAACGGAAAATCGATTACCGGGCATCGCTATATTACCGGCGAATTCGGCCATACCCGCCTGCCGGTGGATGCGCTGGAGGTGGTGGGGCGCGATTTTCCGCTTACGCGCTGCGGCTGCGGCCAGCTGGGCTGCATTGAAAACTACCTTTCCGGACGCGGCTTCGCCTGGCTGTATGAACATTTTTACCAACACGCTTTAACCTCGCCCGAGATCGTCGCGCTATGGCAGCAGGGCGACGCAAAGGCGCGCGAGCACGTCGAGCGCTATCTCGATCTGCTGGCGGTATGCCTCGGCAATATTTTAACGATTGTCGACCCGGATCTGCTGGTGCTTGGCGGAGGATTGTCTAACTTTACAGCAATAACCGAAGGGCTGGCGCAGCGCCTGCCGCGACATCTGCTTCCCGTTGCCAGCGTGCCGCGCATTGAGCGCGCGCGTCATGGCGATGCCGGAGGCATGCGCGGTGCGGCCTTCCTTCATCTGACTCAATAACGACAGAGGTAGCTATGCAGTCGCGCCGCTTACATCGATTAAGCCGATTTCGCCGCAATAAGCGTCGGTTACGAGACCGTCTGCGTCAGCGGATTTTCTTCGGCGAAGATAAGGAGACCCCTGAAACGATGGAAAAACCAAGAGTCGTGGTGCTAACCGGCGCGGGTATTTCGGCTGAGTCGGGAATTAAAACCTTCCGCGCCGCCGATGGCCTGTGGGAAGAGCATAGGGTGGAAGACGTGGCGACGCCGGAAGGCTTCGCCCGCGACCCGGCGCTGGTGCAGGCGTTTTATAATGACCGCCGCCGCCAGCTGCAAGGACCGGATATCGTGCCCAATGCGGCGCATCAGGCGCTGGCGCGGCTGGAAGAGGCGCTGGGCGATCGTTTTTTGCTGGTGACCCAGAATATCGATAATCTGCACGAGCGCGCGGGCAATCGCCGGGTGATACATATGCACGGCGAATTGCTGAAGGTGCGCTGCTCGTGGAGCGGCCAGGTGCTGGAGTGGACCGGCGATGTGACCGCGGAAGACAAATGCCACTGCTGCCAGTTCCCCGCGCCGCTGCGCCCGCACGTGGTGTGGTTCGGCGAGATGCCGCTGGATATGGATGAGATCTACCTTGCGCTGGCCGAGTGCGATATCTTTATCGCCATCGGCACTTCCGGGCACGTTTATCCGGCGGCAGGCTTTGTTCACGAAGCGCGGCTGCAGGGCGCCCATACGGTAGAGCTCAACCTTGAGCCAAGCCAGGTGGGCAGCGAATTTGCCGAAAAACACTATGGCCTGGCAAGCGAAGAAGTACCGAGGTTTGTGGAAAAATTGCTGCATGAGATAGCCAGGTCGACGCCACGTCCTTGATAAATCGCGATGGAAAGCAGGAGCGGCTATGGATAGCCCGTTAGTGATATCTTTCATTATTTTTATTGCCGCAGTTGGGGTTGGGCTGTGGAGTCAGCATTGCCTGCCCCGTCTTTCCGATAGCCGAAATATGCTGTTTATTATTTGTTTTTTTCTCGGTCTCGGATCCGCCGCTTCATGTCTGTTTCATCTGCTCTATCTGCTGTTGGTCGGCCAGCGCGCACAGGGCGATATCGCCGCGTTCGGTACGCTTATTACGATAGCTGCATTGTGGAAGCCGCTGAACTATGTCACCGGCAAGGTGGATGACGCCGCAAATAAGCGTAAGGGAAAGCGGAACGAGTAGGCCTCTGGCGGGTAGTAAAAAGCCGCCCGCCGCATTTCACTCTCACCCAGAACGGCGAAAAGCGAGCCAGCTGGGGTAAATTCAGCGTCGTTTACGCGTCCACAGCCAGGTGGCTACAAAGGTACTGAAGCCTATCATTACCGCCCATAGGGGGACTATTTTATACAGGTAAAAGCCGCCGCTGCTGAAGTACAGTCATACCGCCTGATAAAAGAGGTTAGCTACCGTCACTGTTTCATGTGTACTTATTCTTGTAACACATTAATACCCATCATACTTCAAGCTGCCTCTTTGTTGGCTACCTGCACTTACCCCGGTCACGTACTGTTTGTACGCTCCCGGGGATGCGTTTAGTTGCCGCCGTGATGCAACTCGAATTATTTTGGGTATTCAACTTAACCGATGCCCGGCATGCTGGAGCGATTAACGACCCGCTTTCAGCTTCTGATAATACTCTTCATAAAGCGTACTGGCGCTGCCGACATCGTTCTGCCATTCGCCTTTCTGAATCGTTGCGGCGTCCGGGTAGAGCGATTTATCGTTGGCGACTTCCGGGCTTAGCATCTTCCGTGCGGCAAGGTTTGGCGTCGGGTAGCCGATGGTTTCCGCGACCTGTTTGGCCACTTCCGGGCGCAGCAGGAAGTTGATCAGCTTCAGCGCGCCATCAACGTTTTTGGCGTTTGCCGGAATCGACAGGCTATCCATCCAGAAGATGCCGCCTTCTTTCGGCCACACCACTTCCAGCGGCGTACCGGCCTGACGCGCAACCCACGCGGAGCCGTTCCATACCATGCCGAGGTTCACTTCGCCTTCCATATACGGGTTCGCCGGGTTATCGGAGTTGAACGCCGCGACGTTCGGCATCAGTTTTTTCAGCTCGTTATAGGCCGCTTCAATCTCTTTCGGATCGGTGGTATTACCGGAGTAGCCCAGTTTACGCAGCGCGACCTGGAACACTTCGCGCGCGTCGTCGGTCAGCAGCAGGCTGCTCTTATACTCGGGTTTCCACAGATCCGCCCAGCTGGTGACGGTCTTCGGATCGATCTCTTCGCTATTCACCCCAATGGCCGTCGCGCCCCAGATGTACGGAATGGAGTAGTCGTTGTTGGGGTCGAACGGTTTGTTGAGCATTTCAGGGTCAAGATTGCTGAAGTTGCTCAGTTTGCTCTTGTCGATCTTCTGCAGCATGCCCTCTTTACGCATTTTGTCGACGAAGTAGGTGGAAGGCACGACCAGGTCGTAGGCGCCGTCTTTATAGGTTTTGAGCTTGGCGTACATGGTTTCGTTCGACTCGTAGGTCGAATAGATCACCTTGATGCCGGTCTCTTTGGTGAACTGCTCCAGCAGCCCCGGCGGGACATACTCGGTCCAGTTGTAGAAATAGAGCGTTTTGCTATCGTCCGCGTGCGCGGCGCTCATACCGACTGCCAGAGCGCCCGCAGCGAGCAGGTGGCGTGACCATTTTTTCATTTTAACGTCCCCTGAGTTTTATCACGTGCAATTATCTGGCTGGCAATCACCATCACCAGCGACAGAACCAACAGAATGGTCGCCAGCGCGTTAACCTCTGGCGATACCCCAACTTTAACCATCGAATAGATCTTCAGCGGCAGGATCTCATAACCCGGCCCGGTGACGAATGAAGAGACCACCACATCATCCATCGACAGGGTAAAGCTCAGCAGCCACCCTGCGGCCACCGCGGGCAGCGCCAGCGGCAAAATGATCTTTCGCAGAATGGTCAGTTCGCTGGCGCCGAGATCTTTCGCTGCTTCCAGCATCCGCACGTCAAAACCTTTCAGGCGCGAAAATACCGTGACCACCACGAAGGGCAGGCAAAAGGTGATGTGGGAAAACAGCAGCGACCAGAATCCCAGCTGAATACCGATCAGCATAAACAGCACCAGCAGCGAAATCGCCATCACGATATCCGGCGACATCATCACCACGAACAGCATACCGCTGACGAACGGCTTGCCGCGAAAGCGATAGCGGTACAGCGCCACGGCGGTCAGCGAGCCGATAAGCGTAGCAAAGGTCGCCGACAGCACCGCCATGGTCAGCGAGTGCTGCGCCGCCTGCAGCAGGCTGTCGTTGTTCATCAGCAGGCTATACCAGTTGGTGGTAAAACCCTGCCAGTTAATGCCGAAGCGTGAACTGTTAAACGAGTTAACGATCAGAATAATAATGGGAATATAGAGATACGCGTAAATAGCGGTCATAAAGCCGCCGCGCAGCAGTCGACCGATCATTCCAGCTCCACCTTTTTATTCAGTAAACGCGCCGCGCGCCAGTAAATCAGCAGCATCAGGCCCATCACCAGCGTAAGCGTGATGCTGGTCGCCGCGCCAAACGGCCAGTCGCGGATGTTGAGGAACTGGCTCTTAATCACGTTACCAATCAGCAGGTTCTTCGCGCCGCCCATCAGGTCGGAAACGTAGAACAGCCCCATGGCCGGAAGCATCACCAGCAGACAGCCGGCGATAATCCCCGGCATGGTCAGCGGAATGATGATACGGATAAAGGTTTGTAGCTTACCGGCGCCAAGGTCTTTTGCCGCTTCCAGCAGCGGGCGGTCGAGCTTCTCGATGCTCGAGTAGAGCGGCATCACCATAAACGGCAGCAGAATGTAGACCAGGCCGATAATCACCGCCGAGGGGGTGTACATGATGCGCAGCGGCGTATCGATGATACCCAGCCACAGCAAAAATTCATTAAGGTAGCCCTTGGTGCTGAGAAAAATCTTCAGTCCGTAGATACGAATCAGCGAATTGGTCCAGAACGGCACGATCAGCAGAAACAGCATCAGCGGGCGCACCTTCTCCGGTAGCCTGGCCATGAACCAGGCGAAAGGGTAGCCGAGCGCCAGGCAGGCCAGCGTCGCCAGCAGCGCCATATTCAACGAATGCAGCAGCACGTCGTAGTAGAGCGGGTCGAGCAGGCGCGCGTAGTTGTCCAGCGTAAAGACCAGCTTGACGAAGTTGGTGTCGTCGCGGGTCAGAAAGCTGGTGGCGATGATCATCAGGTTGGGCAGAAAGACAAACAGCACAAGCCAGCCCACGATGGTGGCGATCGCCACATTCTGGAATTTACTGGTGTTCTTCATCGGCCAGCACAACCTCCCAGCTTTCTACCCAGTTAATGGCCATTTTCTGGTCGAGAGAGTGGTCAAAATCAGGGTCGTCCTCATTAAAGAATTCGCTGACCATCACCATTTTACCGTTTTCCAGTTCAACCACCGATTCCAGCGTCATGCCTTTATAGTTGCGTTCGCGGATATAGCCTATCAGGCCATCGGCGTCATTACTGTGGTGGATCTCGTCCACGCGCAGGTCTTCCGGGCGCAGCAGGACGTTAAGCCGCTGGCCTTTTTCAACGGCGAAGTTGACGTAGATATTGCATTCGCGGCCTTCGACGCTGGCGCGCACCCGCCGATCGTCAATCCGTTCAATGACCGTGGCGCTGAAAATGTTGATTTCGCCGATAAAGCTGGCGACGAACAGGTTTTTCGGTTCTTCGTAGATTTCGCGCGGCGTACCGTCCTGCTCGATTTTACCCTCGCGCATCACCACGATACGGTCGGACATGGTCAGCGCTTCTTCCTGATCGTGGGTGACGAAGACGAAGGTGATGCCGAGCTTACGCTGCAGCGCCTTCAGTTCGTTCTGCATCTGCTTGCGCAGTTTATAATCAAGGGCGGAGAGGGATTCATCAAGCAGCAGCAGGCGCGGTTTATTTACCACCGCGCGGGCAATCGCCACGCGCTGTTGCTGGCCGCCGGACAGCTGGTGCGGTTTACGTTGAGCAAACGCTTCAAGCTGCACCATGCGCAGGGCATCGTGGACGCGGGGCGCGATGTCCGCCGTCGGAGTTTTCTGCATACGCAGGCCGAAGGCGACGTTTTCAAACACCGTCATGTGCGGAAACAGCGCATAGCTTTGAAAGACGGTGTTCACGTGGCGGTTTTCCGCCGGGATATGGGTGATATCGTGATCTTCGAGATGGATTTGGCCGCTATCGACGCTTTCCAGTCCGGCGATAAGACGAAGAACGGTTGTTTTACCGCAGCCAGAGGGGCCAAGCAGGGTGAGAAACTCACCGTTGTTGATGGTCAGATTGAGGTCGGAGATAACCGTTTTACCATCAAAGCTTTTGCGAATTCCCGCCAGCTGAACCAGCGGAGAACGCGAACGCGGTTGTGTATTCAATTTTCGACTCTGTCCCGTGTAGACGCAGCGGAAAGCTTACCGATGCGGGGTTTGTGGTTAACCACCTTTGGTTTTGCACATAAAATAATAAGGCCGAGCATTCTACGGCAAACGATTGTAATCGCCAATGATTGATGCGCCATGATGAACTACCTTTACAACATTATCGTGTGAAATGTATTAAATTCTCATTTGCCGGGCTAAAAATGACCTGACGCAATATTTGGTTTTTCCGGCTTATCAATAATGTTGTCACAAAAGAAGAGGGTGGCTACATGGATAAATTGCTTGAGCGTTTTTTGCAGTACGTTTCTTTAGACACGCAGTCGAAACCGGGCGTGCGTCAGGTACCGAGCACGGAAGGTCAGTGGAAGCTGCTACGTCTGCTTCAGGCGCAGCTGCAAGAAATGGGACTGGTGAATGTGACGCTGAGTGAGAAAGGGACGATCATGGGCACCCTGCCGGCTAACGTTGAGGGTGATATTCCGGCCATTGGTTTTATTTCTCATGTCGATACGTCGCCTGACTTCAGCGGCAAGAACGTGAATCCGCAGATCGTAGAAAACTATCGCGGCGGCGATATCGCGCTTGGTATTGGCGATGAGGTCCTCTCCCCGGTGATGTTCCCGGTGCTGCACCAGCTGCTCGGGCAGACGCTGATCACCACCGATGGTAAAACGCTCCTCGGCGCCGATGATAAAGCCGGTATCGCGGAAATCATGACCGCGCTGGCGACGCTAAAGGCGAAGAATATTCCTCACGGCGATATCCGCGTCGCCTTTACCCCGGATGAAGAGGTGGGCAAAGGGGCGAAGCATTTCGATGTTGCCGCGTTTGACGCCTGCTGGGCCTACACCGTCGACGGCGGCGGGGTGGGTGAACTGGAGTTCGAGAACTTTAACGCCGCGTCGGTGACGATTAAGATCGTTGGCAACAATGTTCATCCCGGTACGGCGAAAGGGGTGATGGTCAACGCGCTATCGCTGGCGGCGCGCATTCATGCCGAAGTCCCTGCGGACGAAGCGCCGGAAACCACCGAAGGCTATGAGGGCTTCTACCATCTGGCCAGTATCAAAGGCACGGTCGATCGGGCCGATATGCACTACATCATCCGCGATTTTGACCGCAAGCAGTTTGAGGCCCGCAAGCGCAAAATGATGGAGATCGCCAAAAAGGTCGGCAAGGGGCTGCATCCGGATTGCTATATTGAACTGGTCATCGAAGACAGCTATTACAATATGCATGAAAAAGTGATGGCGCACCCGCACGTGGTGGAGATAGCCCGCCAGGCGATGGTGGATTGCCAGATCGATCCGCAGATGAAGCCGATTCGCGGCGGTACCGATGGCGCTCAGCTCTCCTTCATGGGGCTGCCGTGTCCGAATCTGTTTACCGGCGGCTATAACTACCACGGCAAGCATGAGTTTGTGACGCTTGAAGGCATGGAGAAGGCGGTGCAGGTGATTGTACGTATTGCGGAGCTGACGGCGAAACGAGGCGCATGAAGGCTATAAGCTACGGGCCCGGTGAGGCGTCAGCCGTCACCGGGCAGTCGAAGACTCAGTCCTCAAAGAACCAGTAGCCGCTGTTGACCAGCGCGGCCAGCAGGGCGAGGAAGGAGGGATCTTCCAGCGCATCGCCGAGATGCTCAGCGTTTAGCGTCAGGTGGGTTGCCAGAGCATCCAGCGCAGGACGGTGCGGAGAGTTGATCTTCTCGCCGTTGACGAATACCTCGCCATCAATCCGCAGCACGCGCAGGCCCCCAAGACGCGTCAGCTTATCTCCCTGCTGCAGGGCATCGTAAATTTCATCCGGCTGGTACGGTGGCTCCGGCGGCGCCACGTCCAGCTCGTGCCGGGGCTGGGTGATAAATTCGCCGAACCACTGCTTAAAGTGCTCCGGCTGATTAATCAGCCCCAGCATCATATCGCGCAGGCGATCCAGCTCCGCAGGCAGAATATCCGCAGGGTGCTCGCGAGACGGTACGTCCGGGTCGGCGTAACGCTGGCTGCCCAGTTCGCGCTGCAAAATATAATCGGCAAAGCCGCTGAACAGCTCACGCGCGTTAGGCGCGCGATAGCCAACCGAATAGTTGAGCGAGTTTTCCAGCGAGTAGCCTTCGTGCGGGAACCCCGGCGGAATATACAGAATATCGCCCGGCTCCATCTCTTCATCAATAATGGCTTCAAACGGGTCGACCTGCAGCAGGTCCGGGTGCGGACAGTGCTGTTTCATCGGCACTTTTTCGCCCACGCGCCAGCGGCGGCGGCCGGTCCCCTGAATGATGAACACATCGTACTGGTCGAGATGCGGACCGACGCCGCCGCCGGGGACGGAAAACGAGATCATCAGATCGTCGATGCGCCAGTCGGGCAGGGCGCGGAATGGATGCATCAGCGCCGCCGTTGGCTGGTGCCAGTTATTAACCGCTTGTACCAGCAGCGACCAGTTATTCTCGCTCAGGTGATCGTAGCTCTCAAAGGGGCCGTGGCTAACCTGCCATTTACCGTCCTGATGACTGACCAGGCGACTGTCGACTTCGCTCTCCATCGCCAGTCCGGCCAGTTCGTCCGGGCTTAACGGATCGACGAAATTAGCAAAGCCCCGTTTCAGCACCACCGGGCGTTTTTGCCAGTAGCGTTCGATAAAGTCGGGCCAGTTAAGCGTTAATTGATAATCCATATTTATATTCCACAGCAGGTGTCTGTTAGGGATTATAACGGATGCGGCACCAGCATGATGCAGGCGCCGTTAAAAAACCGACTGTTTTAGCTCTCTTTATCTTCCAGGGCCTGGCGACCAAAAATCACTTCCATGCAGGCGCCGCCGAGCAGGCTCTCTTCGGCGAGGATGCGGCCATCGTACTGGGCTACGATATCGCGGGCAACCGAGAGACCGACGCCCTGTCCGGGGCGCAGCGTATCTGCGCGCTGGCCGCGGTCGAACACCGCGCTGCGCATCGCGGCGGGGATACCCGGGCCATCATCTTCAACCAGAATATGCAGATGGTTGTCGTTGGTCTGCCGGACGGAGACTTCCACAAACTCAAGGCAGTATTTACAGGCGTTATCGAGCACATTGCCCATAACCTCCATAAAATCATTCTTTTCACCGACAAAACTGATTTCCGGCGAGATATCCAGGGTAATGTTCACGCCTTTACGTTGATAGACCTTATTCAGCGCCGAGGTCAGGCTGTCGAGGAGCGGAGCGATGGGATGCAGCTCGCGGCTGAGCAGCGAACCGCCGCTGCGCATGCTGGCGCGATGCAGATAGTAGCCAATCTGCTGCGAGATGCGGCTAATCTGCTCCAGCATTACCGGCTCTGCTTCATTGACGCTCATTTTCTCACCGCGCATGGAACGCAGAGTGCTCTGCATCACCGCAAGCGGAGTTTTCAGACTGTGGGTGAGGTCGGTCAGCGTCGTGCGGTATTTATCATAGCGTTCGCGCTCGCTTTTCAGCAGGCGGTTGAGATTGCTGACCAGCCGCGTCAGCTCGCGGGTGGTATTCGGATTGAGCATCTCGCGGTGATGCTCCTCCAGTTCGCGGACCTCTTTGGCCAGCGATTCGATAGGGCGCAGGCTCCACCATGCCGCGACCCACAGCAGCGGGATCACCAGCAGCAGGTTGGCCGCCAGGACGTAAATAAACCAGCTCCACACCATATAGGAGCGCTTCAGCTCCACCGGAATGGTGTCGACAACCACGATACTGAGCTGCGGCATAGTGCTGGTGGCCGGATAGATATTGATCGCCACCGAGTGGGTCATTTCGGAGCCATCGTCCTCTTGCCGAATGGCGTCCAGCTGTTGTTGAATCTCATGGTTGTTGTGCTGCAGCATACTGCTGCTGTCAACGTCGGCCTCAATTTCGTGAAAGCCGTTGTTTTTGAGCCAGTCCGGTTGAATACGTTTTACCAGCCACGGTACGTCGCGCTGTGCCCACAGCAGCTGGCCGCGGTCGTCGTAAATGAGCGTCACCGTGGGGCTTTGCATATTCAGGTTTTCGGGGATATCAACATCAATGGTGTTGTTTTCCCATTTCGCCAGCATATAGAACAGATTACTCTCGCCGCGCAGCAGGCGGAAAGTGGTTTTATCGAAACTGACGCTATACCCCACCAGCGCGACCATGCCATAGGAGAGTGACAGCACCAGCACGACAGCGGCCGTCGCCAGCAGAAAGCGAACGCGTAACGACAGCGGCAGAATATGCCGCAGCACCCCTTTCATCCGCGCAGTTCGAACAGATAGCCCTGACCGCGCACGGTGGTAATCACATCCTGCGGATACTCAGCCTGTATTTTTTTGCGCAATCGTCCCATCAGCACATCGATGGTATGGCTTTCGCGCAGTTCGGCGTCGGGGTAGAGCTGCAGCATCAGCGAATCTTTACTGACCACTTTGCCCCGGTTGCGGATCAGGGTTTCCATAATGGTGTATTCAAATGCCGTCAGCTTGATGGGCTGGTCGTTGACCGACAGCTCGCGACGCGACAGATCCACCTGGAAAGGCGGAATGGAGATAACCTGTGATGCCAGGCCGCTATTACGCCGCAGAAGCGCCTGCATGCGGGCGGCCACCTCTTCGATATGGAACGGCTTAGTGACGTAATCATCCGCTCCGGCGCTCAGGACCTCAACCTTATCCTGCCAGCCTTCGCGCGCGGTCAGCACCAGCACCGGTACCGACACGTCGTGGCTGCGCCAGCGACGAATCAGCGAAAGGCCGTCTTCATCCGGCAGGCCAAGATCGACGATGGCGATGTCCGGAACGTGCTCACCCAGATAGTAATCCGCTTCCTTTGCGTCTTCCGCCGCATCGACCTGATGTCCCAGCTCCTGCAACTGAACTTTCAGGTGGTGGCGCAGCAGAGCGTTATCCTCAACCACGAGTACGCGCATGCCAGTTCTCCATTTTATTTATGATATTGAACAGTTTAGCGTTTATTATACACCTTTAATATAAACAGCTGTTAAATAAAGAATTTTATTCGATTTTTTGTACCTCTGTCTCTTGGGCGGTGAGGACGAGTCCATCTTCGGCCGCGGGCGACATCATCGGTATCGGGCGCAGCGTACGTTTATCGATCAGTACGGAATGGGGTTCCCCATGGGCAAACAGATGCAGCTCTCCCCACTGGCGTAGCGCAACGACAACGGGGAACAAACGCTCTCCTTTTGCCGTCAGTACGTATTCCTGATAAGCCGTGCCATCCGAGGCGGATTGCATAGTGAGAATACCTGAGTTTACCAGTTTGTGCAGACGGTCAGAGAGAATATTACGCGCCATACCGAGGCTTCGCTGAAAATCGCTGAAGCGGCGTATGCCATCAAAGGCGTCGCGTACAATCAATAAGGACCAGCGATCGCCGATAATATCCACGCTTCGGGCGACGGGGCAGGTTTCGTTTTTCATTTTTTCACGCGCTGGCATGGGCTCTCCGAACGGCCTGGTAAGTAGTTGCATTTTAAAACTTGATGTTCTAGCCTTCAACTGGTTTTATTTTGAAACCAGATAACCAAGGTGGACATCATGAAAGCGACACTAATATCTTCAACGCTAAGCGATCCGCAAACGGTTATGCCTCGCAGCCTGGTCTGGCTGTTTGCTATCGCCAGCGGCCTGAGCGTGGCAAACGTGTATTACGCGCAACCGCTGCTCGACGCGCTGGCGCGAGATTTTGCGATCGGCGACGCCGCGATTGGCGGGGTGATTGCGGCAACCCAGATTGGCTGCGCATTGGCGTTGCTACTGCTGGTGCCGCTGGGCGACAGGGTGAATCGCCGCCGCCTGATGGCGACGCAGGTGATTTTACTGATCGCTGCCCTGGCGGGGGTGAGTATGGCTTCCACCGCCGTGATGCTATTGGGCTGTATGCTTGCCGTTGGCCTGCTGGGTACCGCGATGACCCAGGGGCTAATCGCGTATGCCGCCAGCGCCGCCGCGCCCCATGAACAGGGACGCGTGGTGGGCGCTGCGCAAAGCGGAGTATTTATCGGGCTGCTGCTGGCGCGGGTATTCTCCGGGTCGATTAGCGATCTCTTCGGCTGGCGCGGGGTGTACATCTTGGCCGCTTTACTGATGCTGGGCATTGCGCTTCCGCTGTGGCGTCGGCTGCCGGTATTGGCGGCTGCGCCGAACCCTCTGAGCTATCCGCGGCTGTTGATATCCATGCTGGCTCTGCTGCGCCAGGAAAAAGTGCTTCAGGTGCGCGGCGTGCTGGCATTACTGATGTTTGCCGCTTTCAATATCTTCTGGAGTGCGCTGGTTTTGCCATTAAGCGCTCCGCCCTTTCGCTTTTCCCATACTGAGATTGGCGCCCTGGGCCTGGTCGGGGTCATCGGCGCTCTGGCAGCGGGTCGTGCCGGTAAATGGGCCGATCGCGGATATGGGCAGCGCACCAGCGCCGCGGCCCTGGTGATGTTGCTGATAGCCTGGTGGCCGCTGTCGCTGATGGCATGGTCGCCCGCGGCGCTGTTGGTCGGCATTGTACTGCTGGATCTCGGCGGTCAGGCGCTGCATGTCACCAATCAAAGCATGATTTTCCGTACCCGTCCCGAAGCGCACAGCAGGCTGGTCGGTTTGTATATGCTGTTTTATGCGCTTGGCAGCGGTTTGGGCGCGGTGAGTACGACAGCGGTATATGCGCGCGCGGGATGGCAGGGCGTTTGCCTGCTGGGGGCTTCGGTCAGTCTGCTGGCGCTGCTGTTCTGGTTGATGACCCGGGGGATGACGACGATCAGATGAGGGGGAGGAAAAATAACCCTCTTTCCCGGCGGAAAGAGGGTGGAAAGGCTTACTTCAGTTCGTCAACCATGGTGGTCGCGCGGCCGATATAGTTAGCCGGGGTCATGGCCTTCAGGCGAACTTTTTCCGCTTCCGGCAGCGCCAGGCTGTCGATGAACTGCTGCATGCCTTCGGCATCAACGCGCTTGCCGCGGGTCAGCTCTTTCAGCTTCTCGTACGGCTTCTCGATGCCGTAGCGACGCATGACGGTCTGAATCGGCTCGGCCAGAACTTCCCAGTTGTGGTCCAGTTCATCCAGCAGGCGGTCCTGATTCAGCTCCAGCTTGCTCACGCCTTTCAGGGTAGATTGATAGGCGATCAGCGCGTAGCCAATGCCCACGCCGAGGTTACGCAGGACGGTGGAGTCGGTCAGGTCGCGCTGCCAGCGGGAAACCGGCAGTTTGCTTGCCAGATGCTGCATCACCGCATTGGCCAGACCGAGGTTGCCTTCGGAGTTCTCGAAGTCGATCGGGTTCACTTTATGCGGCATGGTGGAAGAGCCGATTTCGCCGGCAATGGTCTTCTGCTTGAAATGGTTGAGCGCGATATAGCCCCACACGTCACGATCGAAATCAATCAGGATGGTGTTGAAGCGGGCGACGCAGTCAAACAGCTCGGCGATATAGTCGTGCGGTTCAATCTGGGTGGTGTACGGGTTCCACTGGATACCCAGCGAGGTGACGAACTCTTCGCTGAACTGGTGCCAGTCGACTTCCGGGTAGGCGGCGATGTGGGCGTTATAGTTCCCCACCGCACCGTTGATTTTGCCAAGAATTTCAATCTGATTCAGCTGACGATACTGGCGCTCCATACGGTAAGCGACGTTCGCCATCTCTTTCCCCATGGTTGATGGCGTGGCCGGCTGGCCGTGGGTGCGGGAAAGCAGCGGGATATCGCGATACTGTACCGCCAGGTCCTTAACCGCGTCGATCAGCTTGCGCCAGTATGGCAGGATCACTTCGTCGCGGGCGGTTTTCAGCATCAGCGCGTGGGACAGATTGTTGATGTCCTCGGAGGTGCAGGCGAAGTGGATAAACTCGGAGACCGCGTGCAGTTCTGCCACGTCGGCGACTTTTTCCTTGAGGAAATACTCAACCGCTTTGACGTCGTGGTTGGTGGTACGCTCGATCGTTTTGATGCGCTCTGCATCTTCTACGCTGAAATCGGCGACGATTTTATCAAGGTAACCGTTTGCGTCGGCAGCAAAAGCAGGAACTTCCTTGATCGCTGCGTGCGCGGCCAGTTTTTGCAACCAACGCACTTCTACCTGAACGCGGAATTTCAGCAAACCGAATTCGCTGAAGATACCGCGCAGCGCGCTGACTTTGTCGCCGTAGCGGCCGTCGACTGGGGAAACGGCGGTCAGTGAGGATAATTCCATAGATCACAACTCCGGGGTTAAATGAGCAAGAATTTGTTTTGCCTGGTTAACCAGACGATTACGGGAAAACATCAGCTGCAGACGCCCGCCGCCGACCTGGTGCCAGAGCACCGCGGAGCGAATACCTGCCAGCAGGGCAGAACGAACCTTCGCCTGAACCTGAGGGCTTTGCAGCACGGCTGGAGAGCCGGTCACCTGAATCCGCGGGCCCAGCGGGCTAATGACATCAACATAGATGCCGGCCATTGCGCTGAGCAGGGTCTCGGATTGCAGATCGAAATGTTCAAGCTGACGGCGCAGGCCACCGATACGGTTGCCGAGGGTATCCATGGCCCCTTTGCTGGCGGCAAGCTTACGCTCGAGCACCATCAGGCTTAGAGTATAGCGGGTGAGTTCGGCGTTCAGTCCCTGGCGACTGCTGGTATTCAGCACGCCAATGAGAGTTTCCAGCCCGAGACGAAGATTGGCTTCACTACCACCGAACACCGCCAGCGTTGAATCCGGGTCGAGGTCGATGATGCTGTTCAGCGACACATGCAGGGCGTCGCTATCGCAGTGCCCCTGGTGCGCCAGTTCCTGAACCAGACGCGCGGCCTGGCAAACGCCGGCCAGCGCCAGCGTAATGTCATAATAATTCTTCGCCACACATTCTCCTTGTAAACCGCCGAATACCCGGTTGAGGCATTCCGCGGCTAATATGTCTGTCAAGCCTGCAGCGGCAAGCGCTGTTCGATAACCCCACCGCCGAGGCAGACTTCGTCGCGGTAAAAGACCGCAGACTGGCCAGGCGTGACGGCGGCAACCGGCTCATCAAAGATCACTTCAATGCGGTCGTCATCCATCGCTTTTACGCTGCAGGGGATATCGGTCTGGCGGTAGCGGGTTTTCACCGTGCAGCGCAGCGTGCCGGTCAGCGGCTCGCGGTCTACCCAGTGCAGCTGTTGAGCAATCAACCCCACGGACATCAGACGCGGATGGTCGTGGCCCTGGGCGACTATCAGAATATTGTTTTCGACGTCTTTGTCGACCACGTACCACGGATCTTCGCCGCCGTCTTTGATGCCGCCGATGCCCAGGCCTTTACGCTGACCCAGCGTGTGGTACATCAGGCCCTGGTGCTCGCCAACTTCGTCGCCGTCAACGCTGATAATTTTACCCGGCTGGGCGGGCAGGTAGCGGCCAAGGAATTCACGGAATTTACGTTCGCCGATAAAACAGATACCGGTCGAGTCTTTTTTCTTCGCGGTGATGAGATCCAGCTCTTCGGCGATTTTACGCACCTGCGGCTTTTCCAGCTCTCCTACCGGGAACAGGCTTTGCGCGATCTGTTCGTGGCTGAGAGTATAAAGGAAGTAGCTCTGGTCTTTGTTACCGTCGAGGCCGCGCAGCAGCTGGCTCTTGCCGTTAACGTCGGCGCGGCGCACGTAGTGCCCGGTGGCGATGTAGTCAGCGCCGAGGTCTTCTGCGGCAAATTCGAGGAAGGCTTTAAATTTAATTTCTTTATTGCACAGAATATCCGGGTTCGGCGTGCGGCCGGCTTTATATTCTTCAAGGAACAATTCGAATACGTTGTCCCAGTATTCTGCGGCAAAGTTGACGGTGTGAAGTTCAATTCCCAGCTTATCGCAGACGGCCTGCGCGTCGGCAAGATCCGCCGCTGCGGTGCAGTATTCCTCGCCGTCGTCTTCTTCCCAGTTCTTCATGAACAGGCCTTCCACCTTATACCCTTGCTGGAGCAGCAGGTAAGCGGAAACTGAGGAATCAACCCCGCCGGACATGCCGACGATCACTTTTTTCTGGCTTTCTGACATTGGAATACTCACTACATTGAACTTCGAGGCGGCGTATTCTAGCACGCGTCATCCGTCGAGGCACCCCCTGTAAACGGCCAGTTAAATTCGCCGATGAGCGACAGCGGGTAGCGCGGATCCTGCTGATAGCTGCGAATGCTCTCAGCAACCAGTTGAGAACGCAGGTTTGTTGCGTTAAGAATTTCCTCAGCACTGAGCCACAGGCAGCGATCGATATCGCCATCATGGGGCTCAGTGGCGCACGTATCGTTAAGCTCGATAGTAAAAAGGAAGCGCAAAAACGGGGTGCGATCCGGGGCTATCCACTGATGCAGGCGAAGAAAGTGCTGCGGCATCGCGCGAATGCCGGTCTCTTCCCAGAGCTCGCGCTCTGCGGCCTGAGCGAGGGTTTCGTCGGCTTCGAGGTGGCCTGCAGGCTGGTTCCACAGCGCTTTTCCGTTGATTGTTTCTTCAACAACCAGGAATTTGCCTTTCGCGTGAACCACGCAGGCGACGGTGACGTGCGGCTTAAACATTGGTTTTCCTTATGGATGCGATGAGTCGGTTTTACGCCATTCGCCGTTGGCCAGGCCATCCAGCGTATAGCCGCCCATCGCGTAGCGAATCAGGCGCAGCGTCGGAAAGCCGACGTGGGCGGTCATCCGCCGTACCTGGCGGTTGCGTCCCTCATAGAGGGTGATTTTCAGCCAGCTGGTGGGGATAGATTTGCGCTCGCGGATGGGCGGATTCCGCGGCCATAGCCACTCTGGTTCCGCAACCCGCTCAACGCCGGCGGGCAGAGTAGGGCCGTCATTAAGCGTGACGCCGTCGCGGAGCGCGGCCATCGCGTCCGCCGTGGGTTCACCTTCCACCTGAACATAATAAATTTTACCGGTGCGCTTACCCGGTTGAGTGAGCGCCGCCTGCAGCGCGCCGTCGTTGGTCAGTACCAGCAGGCCTTCGCTATCGCGGTCCAGCCGACCGGCAGCGTAGACGCCGGCAACCGGAATAAAATCTTTTAGCGTGCTGCGTCCGGCTTCATCGGTAAATTGCGGCAATACATCGTATGGTTTATTGAACAAGATCACAGTTTTTGGCTGGCGTTCTTTGCGTTGTCTGGTGACTTGTTGCGTGCTGAATCGCTCAACGCGATGTTTTCTAAATGAAGTTTTTTGCATGGTATTTTCAGACTCAATCAATTGCCGCATTATAGCCTAATTACGAATGCCTTTCATGGATGCAAACATTCAGGTAGTATTGACATGCTCATTACAACTTATTAACAAAAAGGTTGCTCAAACCGATTCGCATTACAGGAAGGCGACACGGACGCGAAATCTCCGGTTAGCGGCATATTCCGATGACGGGAGTGGGCGAGTAAAGCCAACGCCCGGCTAGCGTGAAGAGGGAAGAGCAGAACCAGAAGCGCTCGAAGGAGAGGTTAATGGAAAGCAAAGTAGTAGTTCCGGCGGAAGGTCAAAAAATCACCCTGCAAAACGGCAAGCTGAACGTCCCTAATAACCCGATTATCCCGTTCATCGAAGGTGATGGTATCGGCGTTGACGTGACTCCGGCGATGCTGAAAGTGGTTGATGCTGCCGTTGAGAAAGCCTATAAGGGCGAGCGTAAAATTTCCTGGATGGAAGTTTACACCGGTGAAAAATCGACCCAGGTTTATGGCCAGGATGTCTGGCTGCCTGCCGAAACTCTTGATCTGATTCGTGAATATCGTGTTGCTATCAAAGGCCCTCTGACTACCCCAGTCGGCGGCGGGATCCGTTCTCTGAACGTTGCTCTGCGCCAGGAACTGGACCTCTACGTTTGCCTGCGCCCGGTTCGTTATTATCAGGGTACCCCGAGCCCGGTTAAGCATCCTGAACTGACCGATATGGTTATCTTCCGCGAAAACTCTGAAGACATCTACGCCGGTATCGAGTGGAAAGCCGATTCTGCTGAAGCAGATAAAGTGATCAAATTCCTGCGCGATGAAATGGGCGTGAAGAAAATTCGCTTCCCGGAACATTGCGGTATCGGCATCAAGCCGTGCTCGGAAGAAGGCACTAAACGCCTGGTTCGCGCCGCCATTGAATACGCTATCACCAACGATCGCGATTCTCTGACTCTGGTGCACAAAGGCAACATCATGAAATTCACCGAAGGCGCGTTCAAAGACTGGGGTTATCAGCTGGCACGCGAAGAGTTCGGCGGTGAGCTGATTGACGGCGGCCCGTGGCTGAAGATTAAAAACCCGAATACCGGGAAAGAGATCGTCGTTAAAGACGTTATCGCCGACGCCTTCCTGCAGCAGATCCTGCTGCGTCCGGCGGAATACGATGTTATCGCCTGTATGAACCTGAACGGTGATTATATCTCTGACGCCCTGGCGGCGCAGGTTGGCGGTATCGGTATTGCCCCGGGCGCGAACATCGGTGACGAGTGCGCGCTGTTTGAAGCCACCCACGGTACTGCACCGAAATATGCTGGCCAGGACAAAGTGAACCCAGGTTCCATCATCCTGTCCGCTGAGATGATGCTGCGCCACATGCAGTGGTTCGAAGCCGCAGACCTGATCGTTAAAGGCACCGAAGGCGCTATCGCCGCTAAGACCGTGACCTATGACTTTGAACGTCTGATGGAAGGCGCTAAGCTGCTGAAATGTTCAGAGTTTGGCGACGCGATTATCGCGAATATGTAATCCAGGCGCTGGGTTAAACAAAAACGGGAGCCGATGGGTTCCCGTTTTTTATTCATCGGGGTGAATCGCGTCCGTGACGCGGGTCTAAAAGGAGGGATATAGCGGTCCCTCGTCCAGTTTTATGGGGTGGTGTGACTGTCGACTCAATCCGCCTTTAACATCCCAAAGCTCACAATTCTCGACCGCCCCAGCTCTTTTGCCCGGTAGAGCGCAGCGTCAGCCGCGCGCAGCAGGCTATCGCTTTGCGTATGCTGTGGGTAGCTGGCGATGCCGATCGAAACATCGACCTGACCAATTTCAGCCAGGCCATAGCGTAGCGTCAGCAGTTGGACGCTGTGATAGATGTCGGTCGCGCAGGCCATTGCGGCCTCTTCATCAGTTCCGCCCAACAATACCAGGAACTCTTCGCCGCCATAGCGGAAGGCCATCCCAATATCGCGCACCGCACGTTGAATAATCGCCGCGACGTTTTTAATGACCAGATCGCCCGCTTCGTGACCATAACTATCATTAATCGCCTTAAAGTGATCGATATCGATCATCAGGCAGCTCAGCGGCGTACCGTTGCGTACCGCCAGATTCATTTGAGTATACAGAGCGTCATCCAGGTGGTGGCGGTTACGCAGGCCGGTTAATGAATCAAACAGCGCCTTTTCCAGTAGCGCGTTGCGTAAACGCTGGTTCGCCAGCGCCAGACCCAGGGCTTCGGCCATCAGTTCAAGATAGGCGCGGGAAGGGGCGGTCGCGGAAGTGACGTTGCTGAAAGAGAGCAGACCAATCGCTTCTCCCTGCGCAATCAGCGGCACGCATAGCGACTGTTGAGCCTGCGATTCCGACAGGTGATAACAGGCGATATCTGGCTCTCCGTTGACCGGCGGATGGCTCAGCCCGCGCCGTACGGCCCAGCAGTTATCCGGATGGAAGACGTCGGCTTCAAGCGGCGGAGAAAGCCACTGCGCCACGCAGCGCATCTGCCAGGGATCGGTATCGAGAATATAAAGCCGGCCCGGGATCTCCGGGGCGATATTTGGCGCGAACAGTTCCGCAACCTTAATCACATCCTCGAACGATTCGCAGCCCTGCAAGCGCTGGGTCATCCGCGCCAGCAGCTCGCGGACCGCCCAGTCCGCATCGCGCTCTTGTTCCAGCCGCTGCCGCGCCAGCCCGTTCTCGCGAAAGATACGAATAGCCTGGGCCATATCGCCAATTTCATCAATCTGGGTAAACTGCGGCGTCTCAACGGCATAATCCTGCGATGCCAGCCGCTGCACCACGTCGCTCAGGCGAACGACGGGATAGAGCACCCGTCGCTTGAGAATAAACCCCAGCACAAACAGGAACATCAGCGCGGTGAGCCCAACCATGACCTCAGAGAGAGTACGCCAAATCCGCGATTTCTCCGTCGCCTCGGCAATGGTTTTATTCACCCGCCCTTCGAGCATCAGGCGAAAGTGATCGAGCTGCGTCTGAACCCGCTCAAGCTCCTGCTCATAGGCAGCGCCGTAAAGCAGGCTGACCGCCGCTTTTTCTTCTCCCCGGGCAACCTGCGCCAGCGCCGTTTGCTGTTCATCCTGAAGTTCATCGGCTATCAGTAACCCCTCGCGCAGCAGCGCCAGTTCTTCAGCGGTTGCGCCATTGTCTTTCAGCTTTTCCAGACGATGTTCAATGGCGGCGGTGGCCTGGGCTTGCTGCCGGTACTCCTGCAGCACATCCTGATTTTTTTGAATGATGTAAAGTCGCGCGAGATCGGAAAGCTCCCAGGCGCCGCTTTCCACCTCTTCGCTTAGCTGGTCGAACACCTGGCGTTGTTCGACGGCGCGGCGTTCGGCATTATCCGCACTTGAAGCCATCAGCATGGCGATGCCTGAGGCGAGGGTCAGGGCGACGGTGATCCCGTAGGCCCAGTTGGTCATGGTGGCGATTCTCACCGGATATTCCTTGCGTGCAGATGAATTATTTTGTTTTTATCGTTGCGCACCGGCTTCACCAGAAAAAGCCGGTGATTAAGGGGGCAGCGTGTGAGTAATAATAGCGTGCAGCGCTTCGGCATGCTGATGCAAAATACGATACACGTCTTTATCCAATGCGCCATTTATAACATCACTCTCTATCAGCTGTAACGCTTGCTGACGGCGCATTCCGGGGCGATAGGGGCGGTCTTCGGTCAGCGCGGTGAATATATCCGCGATGGCGATAATCCGATCCGGTAGCTGCAGGTAATCCTCATTGAGATGAAGCGGATAACCGCTGCCATCCAGTTTTTCATGATGGTTCGCGGCCCAATTAATTATCTCACCGAGTTCGCTGAAGGTGCTAAGAATTTCGCCGGTCATATAGCTATGCTCGCGAACCTGGAGCAACTCTTTGTCGTTCAGCTCACTCTGTTTCTCGAGGATTGACAGCGGAATGTACACTTTGCCGATATCGTGTAAATAACCGGCAATCTCAATCTTTCTGCACTCCGGATCCGGCAGATTCATATAAGCGGCGAGGGTGCGCGAAATTTGACCAACCTTCAGACTATGGCTGGCAGTAAAGCTGCTGTAGGTATCGACAATTTTGGCAATTAACAGGCAGATATCTTTCAGACCGTCGATATCGATATAAACATCGTTGATGGGGCCGATGATTTCCAGCATTCGCTGAATATGCCCGGGATTAAGATGCAGCCAAAAATGCTCTTTTTCTGCGAGCTGGCACAAGGTCTGACACAGCGGCAGATCTATCGCCTGGTAAAGCGCGCGAAATTTACCAATAATCATATCGGTTTGAAAGGTTGTCGCGTGCTTATCGCCAGCAAGCAGGCGTTCAAACACGTCGGCGAAATAGACGATATGCTGTTCGAGGTTGCCTTTGTGGTGTGGGCTAAAATGGTGATCGCGGATAATGGGCAGGATGGGGGCCAGGGTCGCTAACCCGGCCAGCATTTCTGCTCCCCGCTGCTGATGCGGATCGTTGAGGTTATCGATGGCGTTCAGCGAAGAGAACACTCGTTTATCGCCCAGAACGCCAATGTCGTGCAGCAGCGCGGCGCAAAAGATCGTTTGCTGCTGCTGACGCGAGAGTCCTGACGCCTGCGCAAGTTCCAGCGCGATTAGCGCCGTTCGTTGCATATGCAGGTGTAATTCAGGGTTAATAATTTGTATGACGCGGGTGGTAAGCATCAATGCTGATTTTAAGGCGATATTATGCATCGTTTTTCTCCATCGCATTACCCGCATCGTTTTGCTTTATTTCGTTGATAGCGATGCCGACATGACAAAATAGATTGAATGAGTCCATTCGGGTTTCGCATTTTTATCCTGCCCATTTTTAGCGCGTCCCTGCACCAAAGTAGCGCTCCGGGCGAAGTAAAAATCCTTTTTTGTCCGATAGTTAATCATTTTTACCGAGTAAAATACATTAAATCCTGGCAAGCCGTTTGCATTCTCTCTGCGCGAATTTATTTAATATCTATTTTGGGATGAGTCATGATGAATTTTAGAGCATTACTGGCAATTACGTTACTGGCGATAAGCGCTTTCGCCTCGAGTGAGACGCGTCTGCCGCATATCGTAATCCTGGCGACCGGAGGGACGATTGCCGGTTCAGCGGCCAGCAATACCCAGACTACCGGGTACAAAGCCGGCGCGATTGGCGTACAGACGCTGATTAATGCCGTGCCTGAGATGAGCAAAGTCGCCCGCGTTGACGGCGAGCAGGTCGCTAATATCGGCAGCGAAAATATGACCAGCGACATCATTCTCAAACTGTCAAAGCGCGTCAATGAACTGCTGGCACGCGATGATGTGGACGGCGTTGTGATTACCCATGGTACCGACACCCTGGACGAGACGCCTTATTTCCTCAACCTGACGGTAAAAAGCAATAAGCCGGTCGTTTTCACGGCGGCAATGCGTCCGGCCACGGCTATCAGTGCCGACGGTCCGATGAATCTGCTGGAAGCGGTGACCGTGGCGGCCGACCCGGAAGCGAAGGGCCGCGGCGTTATGGTAGTGCTTAATGACCGCATCGGCGCGGCGCGTTTTGTCACTAAGACCAACGCCACGACGCTGGATACCTTCAAGGCGCCGGAAGAGGGCTACCTGGGCGTTATCGTGAGCGGCAAACCGCAGTTCGAAACTCGCGTGGATAAAATTCACACCGTGCGTTCGGTTTTTGACGTCCGCAATCTTAACGCGCTACCGAAAGTGGTCATTATTTATGGCTATCAGGATGACCCTGAATATATGTATGACGCGGCGATTGCGCATCATGCTGACGGGATTATCTATGCGGGCACCGGCGCGGGGTCGGTCTCCGTACGCAGCGCGGCGGGGATCGAAAAGGCGGAAAAAGCCGGTATCGTGGTGGTTCGCGCCTCGCGTACCGGTAGCGGCGTCGTGCCGGTTGATGATGGCCAGCCTGGGCTGGTAGCCGACTCGCTCAACCCGGCAAAAGCGCGCATCCTGCTGATGACGGCGCTGACGCAAACGAAAAATCCGCAGGTGATCCAGCAGTACTTCCACACCTACTGATCAACTTCGGGTAGGGCGCAGGGCGCCTTACCCGGGTTATTTCACCACGCACATCGGGCGCTGCGACACCGGCTCCGGGTGAATCTCCGCCTCCAGGTGAAAAATCTCCCGCAGCATCTCCGGCGTCAGTACCGTTTCCGCCAGGCCCTGAGCCTGCACCCGGCCCCCTTCAAGCACCACCAGATGGTCGCATCAGTGCAAGGAGCAGCAATCAACAGCGATAGAAAGATTAAGGTTTAAAACAGGCGCTAAAATTGTCCGCAATGGCGTGTTCAAGCGCGAGAATCGTTCGGGATTTTTATCTATGTTGCGTTTTATTCAACGTCATAAAAGGCATTTAAACTTTATTGCCTGCTGCTACGTTAAAACACTGGAGGTAAAAAATCTGAAATAACCTGTCGGCGATATGGATAATTGTCGATAAATATTAATTATTGTCAGGAAAGTAAAATAAGCTGATTCTTATTTTAGTCATTTGTCTGATACTCATGTTAAATATTTCTTTTTTATGGCAGTGAAACTATGGAATTTAAAGAAATTACGTATCCGCAAACGTTGTGAAAAGGATAACCGAGAGCAGAGGCTGTCCTGAACTCATTTGACTCTTGGTATACCCCCGAAGCGGCTTCAGCTGCGGCCTGTGGCTGACCCGCGCAGCGTTCTGGTTTGAAAGTGTACATCCTTGATGTTGAATGATTAGCGCGTTAATCATTCTTGTGGTGGATATTTGAGGTTTATTATTCACTTTTTTATTTACATTTTGTTACAGGTGTGCTGGTATTGTGTTTTTTTCTGTTGGCCTCTCTTTTTACTTGCCGGAGTGAATTTACCAGGATTATTATTGTCTGAACTGCTACACGTACCGCCTAATGACAGATGAAGGGACTCGTTTTTTCCTTAAGCGTTACCTCATGTTCTAATGTTTACAGGAAAAAACATGTCTTGCGCTTTTAATAAAAAACTTCTTCATCCCCGTAATTGGGGGACCTGGTTTGGCCTGAGCGTGCTCTGGCTTATCGTCCAGCTTCCTTATCCCGTTTTGCATCTTATCGGTACCAGCGCCGGTCGCGCATCCCGGCGCTTCCTGAAACGCCGTGAGCATATCGCCAGACGCAATCTCGAACTTTGCTTTCCCACCATGTCGCCCGCGGCGCGCGAAAAGCTTATCGAGCAGAACTTCATGTCGCTAGGGATGGGCCTGATTGAAACAGGGATGGCATGGTTCTGGAGCGATGAACGCGTTAAGAAATGGTTTGACGTGGAAGGTATGGTCAATCTCAATAATGCCCTGAGCGAACAAAAAGGCGTGATGGTCGTTGGCGTCCACTTTATGTCGCTTGAACTGGGTGGCCGTACGATGGGGCTGTGTCGTCCGATGATGGCGACCTACCGTCCGCATAATAGCCCGTTAATGGAGTGGGTGCAGACGCGCGGTCGTTTGCGCTCGAACAAGGCGATGATTGACCGTCGTAATTTATCCGGTCTGGTACATGCCTTAAAGTCGGGTGAAGCGGTGTGGTTTGCGCCGGATCAGGACTACGGCCCGAAGGGGAGCGTATTTGCTCCGTTCTTTTCGGTACAGCAGGCAGCAACGACCAACGGTACCTACGTACTCTCTCGTTTGTCGGGCGCGAAAATGCTCACCATCAGCATGGTGCGTAAAGCGGACCGCAGAGGTTATAGCCTGCACATCAGCGACGTCATGAGCGACTATCCTGGCGAAGATAAACAGGATGCGGCAAGCTATATCAACAAGGTTATTGAGAAAGAGATCCTGCGCGCGCCGGAGCAATACCTGTGGGTTCACCGCCGCTTTAAAACCCGTCCGCTGGGCGAAACTTCGCTCTATTAAGCCCTCCGCACTCGCGGCGCTTTCAAAATGGTCCCGGTTGCGTTAACGTGCGCGGGATCATATTTTTTGTTGTAAGCGAAGGAGTGCGTTGTGTTCGCTGAGTTTGGTGTATTGAATTACCTGACCTATCTGGTCGGCGCTATCTTTATCATCCTGGTTCCTGGCCCGAATACCTTTTTTGTCCTTAAGACCGGCATTGCCCACGGCGTTAAGAAAGGGTATCTGGCGGCGGCAGGCGTGTTTATTGGCGATGCGGTGCTGATGTTTCTGGCTTTTGCCGGCGTCGCGACGCTCATCAAGACGACGCCGGTGCTGTTCAATATCGTGCGTTACCTGGGGGCGATTTATCTGCTGTGGATGGGCGCCAAGATGCTTTACGCGGTGTTAACCCAGCGTGATGGTCATTCGTCAGCTGATTCCGAGCCGGGCAGCGCGATTCTCAAACGTTCGCTGACCCTTAGCCTGACGAATCCAAAAGCGATTCTTTTTTATGTCTCATTCTTCGTGCAGTTTATTGACGTCAGCGCCAAAACGCCCGGACTGGCGTTCTTTATCCTGGCGTTGACCCTGGAGATTATTAGCTTCATCTATATGAGCTTTCTGATCCTCTCCGGCTCGTTCGTCACGCGTTACGTGAAGACGAAAAAGAAGCTGGCGAAAATCGGCAACAGTCTGATAGGCCTTGTGTTTGTCGGTTTTGCCGCCCGTCTGGCGACGCTGCAGTCGTAATCGTTGCGGCCGGTACGTGGGACCGGCCCTATAGTGACTGTCACTGCCTCTTAACAAAACCCCTTCAATTTTGATTGCATTGGTGTTACATATACAGCCGATTATCGCTCAGAAAAAAGGGAACCCGGATGATTCTGCAAAAACTCACCAGCAATAAAAACAGCAAGAAGTTCTTTTTGTCGATAGCGGCGATATTCGCCATCGCGCTTATCGTGGTTGGGCGTGCGACCTTCGGCGGCGTGGTGAGCGAATACAATATGCCGTACTCAGAGTGGACGACGTCAATGTTCTTCCTGCAGGGGGCGATGGTGACGGTTTATAGCATTGTATTTACGTTGCTGTTCTCTATCCCGCTGGGTTTCCTCTTTTTAGGTTCCGACCGTCGCGACTGATCCCATGCAATAAGGCGAACTGAAGTTCGCCTTATGATGTTTTCCGCTTTATCGCCAGTCTCTGTCGTCATGATGATGGTGGCGATGGTGGTGATAGCCTGGGTCGACAATACATCCCGATAACAGCGTGCAAAGCGCGAGAATCATCGGCAACACGATCGGTTTTTTCATTTCTCACTTCTCCAGTTAAATCCGTCCGCAGAAACGCCATGCGGTATCGGCTGATGAGGTGAGTGTATTCTTTTAAGTTATTGAGTAGATGAGATAATTCTGCAATCCTTGCTGGACAGATGTGCGAATATTCCTGGATTTACCACCAGCCCAATTGTGTACACGCCACGGCGATGATGGCGACAATAAGCATAATTATGGTGCTTTTTTTCATTATGCCCCGCCTGGTGCCGCATAGCCGCCGACAAAAAACCAGCCCAGAAAAACCACGGCGACGATAAAAATAGCCACCGGAAATAGAATACCCAGTCTCATTATTGAGCCCCTGTAAGTGCGAGTCGTGTCGACTATGATACGGGATTTCACCGTAGATTAGTCAATATGAAAAAAACGCCCCTGACGGCGAGACTGCTTGTCCTGATACATCGCCTCATCGGCGGCGCGCAGCGCCAGTTCAACGTCGATCTGCCAGGGGTCGGCTTCAATCACCCCAAAACTGGCGCCGGGGTAGTTAATCCGGTGTTCGCCAAGGAAATAGATCCCCGCCAGCGCTTGACGTAACGCGGCGATATACTCCTGCTGGTCGGCTGAATCGGGACCCGTACCGACAATTAAAAACTCATCGCCGCCGAGACGGCCGACAATATCGCCGCTGCGCACGCGGGCGGCCAGGCGTTCTCCGATCTGAATCAAAAAGCTGTCGCCGCACGGGTGGCCGAATCGATCGTTGATTGCTTTGAAATCATCGAGATCGATAAAAATCAGCAGCACGCTGCGCTGCTGTTCCCGGGCCTGCGAAAACTGTGCGGCAAGATGCTTAAACAGCGAGCGGCGATTCGGCAAACCCGTAAGCTCGTCGGTATACGAATGCATCTCCAGCGCGACGTTAGCCGCCCGAAGCTGCTGTACCAGCGTCTCTTTCTCAACGTAATGGGAGATGAGGTTGGCAAACAGATTCATCACCTGCTCACCCTCAATGTTATAGGGCTGTCTTGCCCGGCTGGTGGCGCACAGCGTGCCGAATAATGAGCCGTCGGTCAGGCGCACGGGAATGCTGAAAAGGGTGGCGATCCCCAAATCCTGGGCGGCGAGACACGAACGCCAGCGCTCGGCAACATCGTTGCTAAAAATGCAGCGGTCGTCCAGCGCGCGTTTGCACAGCGAGTCGTTCCACGGAACGGAGAACCCTTCGGGGATCTGCATTTCGCTGCTGTTGTGCGCGTACATAATATGCTGGCGCTGCGCGTCGAAGTCGATACGAGTCAGGTAGGTAGATTCCATTCGGGTAACCAGCTCCAGCATCTCAAGCAGCTGTCGCACCAGGGTTTCGAGGGAGTGTTCATTAGCGAGCGTTTGCGACACGCGAGCGAGAATAAAATCGGACATGAGAAATACGGCTCCCGAATGCTAATCGTCACTACCAGCAAATGATGCTAAAAAACAATCAGCGCAGAATTAACAGAGATACACAAAATTTAACACATCTGGGGGGAGAATACCTGCATCCGCGGCGGGAAAAAAAGCCCCGTCGGGGGCGACGGGGAAAACTCATTGATTATGGAATGATCTGTTCTCTGGTCAATTCGAGAACAGGGCTACTCTACGATGCAAAAGTGCAGCTAAAATGGAGAAAGCGTGGAGATTCAGGGTGAAAGACCGTTTTAATTGATTAAGGAGGGGAAATGAAGGGGATGATAGTCATGCTGCCTCTGGCGCTTGCCGGATGCGCGCAGACTCAGCCGGCGCAGCAAACACACCCGATAGGGATGGCTAACCCGGCTTCGGTATACTGCGAGCAGCTGGGAGGGAAACAGGTTCCTGTCCAAAGCCCGCAGGGCGTGCGCACCGAGTGCAAGCTACCCAGTGGTGAAACGTTAGATGAATGGGCGCTCTGGCGCCGCGATCATCCGGCTAAGTCATAGCGCTTTCAGCCAGTCAGCCAGCACCTGGGCATGGTTTTGCCGGGTATTTTTCGCTCCGTAGAGCAGCGTCAGCGGCTGCTGCCTGGCAAGCGCGGCCAGGCGCTCGCCTTCGTCGCGGTGGGCTTCCAGCTCCTGGCGATAGCGCTGGCTAAAGTGGGCAAAATCAAGCGTCTCGCCGTGAAAAGCCTTACGCAAATCAGTCGATGGCGCCAGGATTTTGCACCACTCATCGTAATTCAGCGCCTCTTTTTTTATTCCGCGCGGCCACAGGCGGTCTACCAGTATCCGGTAGCCGTCGCTCGCTTCCTGCGGGTCATAAACCCGTTTACATTGAATCATCGTCACTCTCCCTCTGCTCCATCCAGGCAAGCAGCTGCGGCAACTGCTGCTCGGAAAATACCGTTATCCCGTATTCGCGAAGCAGGGCGGCGGCAACGCCGGCACCGGGTTTGCGCTGTCCGTTAAAGGTACCATCATAGATAAACTGACTGCCGCAGGTTGGGCTGCCGTCGGTGAGCAATGCTGCGGTACAGCCTTCCTCCTGCGCTGCTTTTAGCGCCAGCCAGGCGGCCAGCTGATAACGCGCAGTGACGTCCTGGCCGTCACTTTCAACAATTTTCGCACGGTTTTGCATGACATCCTCACCCTGCGCGCCAAGGATTTCCGCCGGTAGCCTGGGGATGGGCAATCCGGCAGCCAGCTCCGGGCAGTGGGTGACCAGCCGCCCCTCGCTCTGCCAGCGAGACAGCACGTTAGCCAGCCGGGCTTTGTGGCTACCGTTATAGCGAACCTGAAAGCCCATCAGGCAGGCGCTAACCATAATTTTGTCCTTCATCATGCATCCATAGCGATTTGTCTGCCCTATACCATAGCGCCTGTCAGACTAAATTACCCGCGTTCAGAAGCAGACAAAATAAGGATTGTGTTCTGCCGTTGAGATCGCTAACCTGAGGCTCCTTGTGTTGCCTGATATTCGCTCTGACATAAGGATCCTGCTATGAACTCCCCCCTGCGTATTGCCCTGGTTGGTGATTACAACCCTGATGTAGTTGCCCATAAAGCGATTCCCCTCGCGATTGATGATGCCGCCGCCGTACTGGATCTGCCGCTGCGTTATGACTGGCTGGCCACCAGCGAAATAAAATCCGCTGACGATCTCGCTGATTACGATGCTATCTGGGTGGTTCCCGCCAGCCCCTATAAAAACGCCGAAGGCGCGTTTATAGCTATACGCCACGCGCGGGAAAACAGCATTCCGTTCCTTGGCACCTGCGGAGGATTCCAGCACGCGATTATCGAATACGCGCGCAACGTTATGGGCTGGCGAGATGCCGCACATGCGGAAACCGATACCGAAGGCCGGATGGTCATCGCGCCGCTTAGCTGCTCGCTGGTAGAAAAGTCGGACAACATTGAACTGCGGGCGAATACGCTGATCTCTCGCGCCTATGGCCGCGACAGTATTGAAGAGGGTTACCACTGTAGCTACGGGATTGCCGACGATTTTGCCCGCGAGCTGGAACAGGGCGACCTGCGGGTTACGGGCTGGGATGATGACGGTGAGATTCGGGCGGTAGAACTGGTGACACATCCGTTCTTTGTCGCCACGCTATTTCAGCACGAGCGCAATGCGCTGGAGGGCAGACCTGCGCCGCTGGTTCACGCGTTTTTACGCGCGGCAAGTCAGTGAGCGAACGCCCGGCGGCGATTGCCGGGCGTCGATATCGCTAGCCGTTGATCTCCCGATCGCGACCGGCCAGCGCGCCAAATACTGCCATCGCAACGGAAATCAGCGCCACGGCGATCAGCGGAATATGCCAGTCGCCGTTGGCATCATGAATTTTTCCCATCACCGGCGGCCCGCAGGCGGCCAGCAGATAGCCCACCGCCTGCGCCATTCCCGACAGCGCGGCGGCCTGGTGCGCCGAGCTGGCGCGCAGCCCGATAAAGGTCAATCCCAGAATCATGGTCGCGCCGGAACCGAAGCCAAAGATAATCGTCCACAGCACCGCCTGAGCGGGTAAAAACCATAAACCGAGCGCGCTGACTGCGCACATCAGGGCGACCAGCACCGCAATGCCGCGCTGATCTTTCAGCCGATGCAGTATTAACGGGATCGCCAGCCCCGGCGCCGCGGTGGCCAACTGGAGCAGCCCGTGCAGGGAGCCCGCCTGCGCTTCGCTGTAGCCTATACTTTGCAAAATGGCGGGCAGCCAGCCGATGATGACGTAGTAGACCAGCGAGTTAATCCCGAGAAACAGCGTTACCTGCCAGGCCAGCGCCGAGCGCCAGATCCCGCGGTTGTGGATGGCGCCCGACCCCGTCAGCGGCGCGGTGACTTGCCTGCGCGCCTGCGGTAGCCAGATAAATAGCGCCAGCAGCGGAAATGCCATCAGCATCAACAGCGCGCCGCGCCAGCCCAGTCCGGCGAGCGCCAGCGGCACGACCATTGCCGAACCCAGCGCCGCCGCCCCCCCCATGGTGAGAGAGTAAGCGCCGGTCATTTTGGCGACGTGCTGCGAGAAGTCACGTTTGATCAGCCCGGGCAGCAGAACGTTGCCCAGGGCGATGCCGCAGCCGATAATCGCGGTTCCGATAAACAGCAGCGAGACGAAGGGCAGGGAGCGCAGACCCACGCCGAGGCAAATCAGGATCATCGCCAGCAGCAGGCTACGTTCAATGCCGAATCGGCGGGCGACACCCGCCGCCAGCGGCGAGACCAGGCCAAATGCCAGCAGCGGCAGGGTGGTTAACAGACCGGTTTGCGCGGTGGTAAGGCCATATTCGCTGCGAATGGCATCAAGCAGCGGCGCGGCGCCGGTAAAGGTGACCCGCAAGGTGGTGGCGATAAGCAGAATACCGGCAATCAATAGCAGATTACGGCGGCCGGCAGAAGGTGGAACAGAATTCATGGCTATCTCAAACAAGAATATGTGGCGCTTACCATAGCCTGTTTGCCGCCTGTTTAAATCAAGCTAAAATGACAGATTATCGCTAAAATCGGACAATATCATGATCGGACTCGGCCTGGACGGCTACGACCCGGACAGCGGCCACGAAGCGGCGGCGGCTTTTCGTATTCAGGTGGTCGCGGACGAGCAGTACATTCCGCGCCATCAGCATCGTAAAGGTCAGCTCATCCTGGCGCTGCACGGGGCGCTGACCTGCGAAGTGGAGAACGCGATGTGGATGGTGCCTCCGCAGTACGCGGTGTGGGTACCGGGACAGGTGCCGCATAGCAATCGCGCGACGCCGGAGGCGCAGGTCTGCTTTTTATTTATTGAACCCCACGCGGCGCCGATGCCGGATTTCTGCTGCACGCTAAAGATTTCGCCGCTGGTGCGCGAGCTTATCCTCGTTATGGCCGAGCGCGGCAGGGCCGAACTCGCTAAACCGGCAATGAACCGCCTGGTGCAGGTGCTGTTCGATGAACTCCCGCAGCAGCCGCAGCAGCACCTGCAGCTCCCGGTCTCCGGACATCCAAAAATTCGTCAGATGGTGGACATGATGGCCGTCGACCCGGCCCGCTGGCAAACGCTGGCGCAGTGGGCGGCGGAGTTTGCCATGAGTGAACGCAATCTGGCGCGGCTGGTGGTGCGTGAGACGGGCTTAAGCTTTCGCCGCTGGCGACATCAGCTGCAGCTGATCCTCTCCCTGCAGATGCTGATCCGCGGGCAGACGGTACAACAGACGGCGCAGAGCCTGGGTTATGACTCGACCACCGCCTTTATTACCATGTTTAAAAAGGGCCTCGGGCAAACCCCGGGGCGCTATCTTGCCAGCCTGGCTACGACTTCCCAATAAACAGCGAAATGATCCCGGCGGCGATCAGCGGGCCGACCGGGACGCCGCGGAAGAGGGCGACGCCGAGCACGGTGCCGACCAGCAGTCCGGCCACCAGCTGCGGCTGCGAGCCCATCAGCGCCACGCCGCGCCCGCCGAGCCAGGAAACGAAAACCCCCACGGCAATCGCCAGCAACGATTTCCAGTTCACGAAGGAGTGCAGCAGCGTAGAGGGCGGTAGCGTGCCGCTGGCAATGGGCGCCATCACGCCGATGGTGAGAATAATAATACCGATGGTCAGCCCTTGCTTTTCAATCCACGGAAAGAAGGCGTTGAGCGGGGTGACGCGGACGATAATTAATACCAGGATTGAAATAGCTACGGTGGTGTTATGGCTAATAAAGCCGAGCGCCGCCAGGCCCAGCAGTATTAACAGGGTGGTGTCGAGCATGTGCAGAGGTCCTTGCCAGAATATAAAAAAGAACAGCCCGTTTACTCTACGCATAATCGCGTAAGTAAACAGGTTTTTTATCGCAGACTCGCGATTTGAGGCATCTGCACGATCGATTTTCACCCGCGGCACAATCCGCGCCCTGGCGCAGGAGAGGGAACAATCAGGCTTCGCGATGAAACGCGATCAGTTCCGGACGGGCAATACGCAGATAGTCGGCGGTATCAAGGATGATTGACTTATCAAGCTGCCCGGCGTTGAAGGCGATTTCCGGGAAGCGCTCAAACAGCAGCGGGTCGGCGACCAGGCGTAAAGAGGGGTGGAAGCTGAAAGGGGGAATGGCGCCAAAGACGCAGGCGGTCAGGGCGTCAACTTCCGCCGGGCTGGCCAGAGAGGCTTTGCTGCCGCCGACGAATTCGGCCAGACGGGCTAAATCCGCCTGCAGATCGGCGGCAAGGATAGCCAGAACGTGCTGATTAACCCCATGTCCTTTAATTTTACATACCAGCGCTTTCGCTCCCTGACCCAGCGCGGTGCCGCGGATCTTCGACACGGCTTCACACTTTCCGACGGCTTCATGTTCCACGACCCGGTAACGGGCGTGGTCGCGGTTAAGCAGCGCCAACAGCTGCTGATGAATACTCACTTTTACTGGCGCGTTCATGTCGTTTTTTTCCTTAAAAATAAAACCTCAAGATTAATCCTCTCGCCCCGGGTAAGCGTGTTTTTTTTGTTTTTTATTTTCGTACAGCCGGGCATCCGCGATTTTCATGACGTCGGCCAGGCTATCCCCCGGAGCCATGCTGCAGGCCCCCCATGAAAAATTAACGCGCTGGTTAATGTCAATTTCCTTCAGGTGCTGGCGAATGCGCCCGGGTATATTTTTCGCCTCCTGTTCCTCATAATCGATCAGTATCAGGAAGAACTCATCGCCGCCCAGCCGGATGCCGTAATCGCTTTTACGTATTGCGGCGGAAATGGACTGGGCGAGCAGCACGATGGCGCGGTCGCCTTCATCGTGCCCCCAAGTGTCATTAAGGTATTTTAGCCGGTCGCAGTCCAGCGCCATAAACACGATATTCACGCCTTGCTCGGTGAGCTTTTGCATACGCGATTCCAGCAGCGCGGAGAGAATTTTCCGGTTGTACAGACCGGTTAAAGAATCACTGATGTTTTCTTTAAAAACGTCGGTATACAGGCGAAAGTGCATGCGTACCAGGTGCAGCAGAACGCCGGTAGATATCAGGTAAAACAAAAATAGCTTCCAGGAGCTAAGCAGAAAATAGGACATATCCAGCGACAGCGAAATGTGCAGGTTTTCTGCGACCTTCTGGCTATGGTGGGCGTAGCTGAAAAAATGCGTATTGCTGCGGTGTACGCGGATTTCAGATGTTGAGTCGGAGTCCGTTAACGTGATATCGAGATAGCGCCAGACCAAAGGGCGGTCGGCGGTATAAAGAAGTTTCTCAATATCATGGCGAGTGACATCCACCATCACGATGCCCTTTAGCCGATCCCGATGATAAACCGGGGTTAAAAATGACAAAATATTCTGCCCGGTTAACGCGTCAGCATAGATGCTGGAAATCAGCGTGCGGCCGCGAAGTAAACCGTTAAGGCTGTTCTGAGTGATGCCCAGTTTACTGTCGTGAAGAAAGTTCCAGTTATCAACGGGGCTGCTATTTATCTCAATCGGCGAATAGAAATACGCGTACTTATTGTCTAAATCAAGATAGTAGCGGAAACGTTTGTCTGATTTGAATGTTGCCGCATTCAACGCTGAGTTCATATTACTTTGGGCGATAGCTGCATCCAATGCTTGCAGCGCCGGCAGATCGTTAATCCACGGCTCGCACGAAGGCTGGGTGGTGCTGAGCGTACCGTGAAGCCCGGGGAAGGTATGCCCGGCGATATTGAGCCCGTATACGTTGCCATTGGTATGCACGCCAGCGCAGGCCTGTTGGGCCTTTTCGGCAGTGGGCTGCGTATCCAGCTTTCGCGAGAACTGGGAGATCACGAGCTGGTTTTGATATTTATCGTACAGAAAGGCGGATTCGCCCTTCTCGACGATGTAGCGCATGTATTCCGACATATCCCGATGGCTGGCGACTAATTCATACACCAGAAATGAAGATGTCAGGACAACCACCCCCGCAGAAATGAAATGACGGAGTAATTTATTCTGTAATTTCATGATGATAATTTCGCCAGCACAATTAAGATGATTCTACCATGTGCGGCGCAGGGACGCCACGTTCGGTGGCAGGAGGACTGTTTATCTATCCAGTTCCGGGCTCGGTCACCACCGCGCGGCAATAGAAATAAATAGTTTATTAAATATGAGGGCGCTAATTAATGTTGCTGTCGTAAATATCCTGCAAAATCCATTTTTCACTCATTTTATCCTCAATGAAATATGCTGCAATGGCGCTGCTATGGCTATCCTGGTGCAGCTAAAAATGAAATAATGTTAATTATCAAGCGAACTTTTCTTATTTTTACCAGTCCTTAGCAGGGTTACAGGCAGTACTATTGAAAGCGCAATGAGGTTATCATGATGGAAAACGCAGCGGTGCAGGGAACCCCTCGAAAGTTTAAAAAAATAAGGGCGCTAAACAGGCGTCGAAATTATTTTTTTAAGAAAATACGCAATGACCTGCGGGTCTATATCGCTAAAGCGTTCTGGGATAGTCGCGCGCGCCGCGAAGCTGATTTAACCTCCGCGAAAACGGTGCTGTTAATGCGTAATGAAGGTGCGATCGGCGATGTAGTTGTTGATTCAGCGCTGGTTAAATGCCTTCATGAGGCGGGAATGACCGTTGACTTTCTGTTGACCAAATCCAATAGTCAGGTCATGCGGTATAATCCTCGTATTCGCCATATCTATGAGGCCGAGAATGTCGACTCGGCGGATTATTTGCACAAATTTACCCATAACGTTCCTCAGTCAGTTATTACTGAGCTTGCGAATAATAAGTACGATATTGTAATCGACCCGTCGTTGTTTGATATTCCGGTACACAGGATGCTGCTCTTACGACAGATAAAGCCCAGAGCGGTACTGGGTTTCAATAAGTGGCCTTCTATTAAACACTACAGCAAGTCTTTTGATTTTGACTGTGAAAACTGGCACGTCAGTAAGACATTTTCTTTTATCGCTGATTATCTGCAGCTGGATAAAAAATCTCTGCAATCTTATGATCTGCATATTCCACAGGATATCTGCCAGCAGGTTCGTGATTATCTGGCGGCGCTCAACGGGCGTAACGTGGTGATTAATATTTTTGCCGGGCATCAGGACCGCAGTATGTCGCAGGCGCAGCTGGCAACGCTTCTCGCCAGGCTGTGCGAGGATTATCCGGACGTCAATATCATATTGCTCGACCATCGCAATGAAATCCGGATCCCCCTGCCGGAGAAGGTCTGTGTGAATCCGTTTAAAACGCTGCACCACTGCATGGCGCTTATCGCCGAGGCCGACTTAGTTATCTCGCCGGATACCTCGGTGGTCCATATGGCGGCGGCGTGGAAAAAACCGCTTATCGCGGTCTACAAAGATGTGCGGATGAATAATCGACTCTGGGCACCGGGTTACGACAACGCGCGGCAGATTATCGTTAAATGCGGCAAGGTATACCAGCTGGAGAGCTTGCCCGACCTGATAATGTCGGAGATTGATCCCGTCACCCTGCAACAGGCGCGAGCCGGGTAAGGTGGGGTAAAAAAACAGCCAGCGTCTGTGCTGGCTGTCCGGAAAAACTTAACCGTCCGCTTTTGAGGTTTGCTTGTGAAAAAGTTCACGGAACACCGGATAAATATCTTCCGGGTCGCGAATATGCTGCATAGCAAAGTTTTCGAAGGTTGACTGCAGGTGTTCATATTCCCGCCACAGCGTCTGGTGCGCGCGCCGGGTTATCTCAATATAGCTATAGTAGCGCACCACGGGCAGGATTTTCTTCGCCAGCAGTTCGTGACACAGCGGTGAATCGTCCGCCCAGTTATCGCCATCCGAAGCCTGGGCGGCGTAGATATTCCACTGCGCCGGGTCATAGCGCTCTTTGACCACTTCATCCATCAGCTTCAGGGCGCTGGAGACAATGGTGCCGCCGGTTTCCTGCGAATAGAAGAATTCGTGTTCATCGACCTCTTTCGCCTGCGTATGGTGGCGGATATAAACGACATCAACGTTTTTATAGGTCCGGCTGAGGAACAGATACAGCAGGATGTAAAAGCGTTTTGCCATGTCCTTTGTCGCCTGGTCCATGGAGCCGGAAACGTCCATCAGGCAGAACATCACCGCCTGACTTGACGGTTCTGGCCGTTTTTCGTAGTTCTTGTAACGCAGGTCGAAAGTGTCAATGAACGGCACGCGGTCAATTTTCGCCCGCAGTTCGGCTATCTCTTTGCGTAGCCGCTCCTCTTCCAGCAGCTGTGCCGGTTCGCTTTTGCTAATGGTGTCCAGGTCTTCTTCCAGCGCGTGCAGTTCCCGGCGTTTACCGGCGGTCATTGCCGTACGGCGCGCCAGCGAGTTTTGCAGCGAGCGAACGACGCTGATGTTAGCGGGCACACCGTTAGCGGTATAGCCCGCGCGATGGGTTTTATATTCCGTCAGCTGACGCTGCTGGTTTTTTTTCAGGTTCGGCAGGGCGAGATCTTCAAAGAGCAGATCGAGATATTCGTCTTTCGAAATCTGAAAAACAAACTCATCCTGGCCTTCGCCGTCGGCGCTGGCCTGGCCCTGACCGCTGCCTCCACCGCCTCCGCCGCCCTGAGGGCGCTCAATGCGGTCATTCTGTACGAAGTGATCGTTACCCGGGTGTACGCGATTGCGCAGGCCGCCGCGCCCCTGATGAAACATCGGTTCGTTAATATCGTCCGTTGGGATGGAGACGGACTCTCCGCTCTGAATATCGGTCACCGAGCGCTTGTTTATGGCCTCGGAGATCGACTGTTTTATCTGCGCTTTATAGCGGCGCAGAAAGCGCTGCCGGTTGACGGCGCTTTTATTTTTCCCGTTCAGGCGTCGGTCTATGAACCAGGTCATATGCCCTCCTGTACTGCATTTGCCAACTTATGCCCCGGCCATTCAGGCGCCGAAATATGCCTGGCGCTGAAGGTCATTGGGTCTTCGCAGTTATTATTAGCCCGGCAGCCGCTGCCTGCCGGGCTGGTCTATCAGGATGATTTACGTACCCGCAGATACCATTCGCACAGCAGGCGAACCTGCTTGCGGGTATAGCCTTTCTCCATCATGCGGTCGACAAAGTCATCGTGCTTTTTCTGCTCATCGGTTGACGTTTTGGTGTTGAAGGAAATCACCGGCAACAGCTCTTCGGTATTGGAGAACATTTTCTTCTCGATAACCGTGCGCAGTTTCTCGTAGCTGGTCCAGTTTGGATTACGCCCGCTGTTGTGCGCTCTGGCGCGCAGCACGAAGTTAACTATTTCGTTACGGAAGTCTTTCGGGTTGCTGATCCCGGCGGGCTTCTCGATTTTCTCCAGTTCCGCATTCAGCGACTCGCGGTCAAACAGCTGGCCGGTATCCGGGTCGCGATACTCCTGATCCTGAATCCAGAAGTCAGCGTAGGTGACATAACGGTCAAAAATGTTCTGCCCGTACTCCGAGTAGGACTCAAGGTAGGCGGTCTGGATCTCTTTCCCGATAAACTCGGCGTATTTCGGGATCAGATAGCCTTTGAGAAACTCAAGGTAACGCTCTGACTGCTCCTGCGGGAACTGCTCGCGCTCGATCTGCTGCTCGAGGACGTAAAACAGATGCACCGGGTTGGCGGCGACTTCGGCATGGTCAAAGTTAAATACCCGTGACAGGATTTTGAACGCGAAGCGGGTAGACAGGCCGTTCATCCCTTCATCAACGCCGGCATAATCGCGATACTCCTGATAGGATTTCGCTTTCGGATCGGTGTCTTTCAGGCTTTCGCCGTCATAGACGCGCATTTTTGAATAAATGCTCGAGTTTTCCGGCTCTTTCAGGCGCGACAGAATGGAGAAGCGCGACAGCGTTTCCAGCGTGCCCGGCGCGCACGGCGCATGGGTCAGCTCGCTGTTGTTAAGCAGTTTTTCATAGATACGGATCTCTTCCGAGATACGCAGGCAATAAGGCACCTTGACGATATACACGCGGTCGAGGAAGGCCTCATTGTTTTTGTTATTCCGGAAGGTCACCCATTCCGATTCGTTGGAGTGGGCGAGGATAATCCCGTTGAACGGCAGGGCGGAGATCCCTTCGGTACCGTTATAGTTGCCTTCCTGCGTCGCGGTCAGCAGCGGATGCAGCACCTTGATAGGCGCTTTAAACATCTCGACGAACTCCATCAGCCCCTGGTTGGCGCGGCACAGAGCGCCTGAGTAGCCGTAGGCATCCGGGTCATTCTGCGCGTAGTGCTCCAGTTTACGGATATCGACTTTACCGACCAGCGCCGAGATGTCCTGGTTGTTTTCGTCACCGGGCTCGGTTTTGGCGATGGCAATCTGAGCCAGGATTGACGGCCACACTTTCACCACGCGGAATTTCGTGATGTCGCCGCCGAATTCATGCAGGCGCTTGGCCGCCCACGGCGACATAATCGTCCCCAGATAGCGGTTTGGAATGCCGTACTCTTTTTCGAGGATTTGCGCATCCTCCTGCGGGTTAAACAGACACAGCGGATGGTCGTTGACCGGGCTGCGCTCACCGTTTGCGCTGAGCACATAGATAGGGACGCGCTGCATCAAGGACTTCAGGCGTTCGGCAAGCGATGATTTACCGCCGCCCACGGGGCCCAGCAGATACAGAATTTGTTTCTTCTCTTCCAGCCCCTGAGCGGCGTGTTTTAAGTAAGAAACAATTTGCTCGATGGCATCTTCCATACCGTAAAACTCTTCAAAGGCCGGGTAGCGCGCGACGACCCGGTTTGAAAAGAGACGGGATAGCCTGGGTTCGAGGGCCGTATCGACCATGACCGGCTCACCGATGGCCATCAGCAATCTTTCTGCTGCGTTAGCATAAGCACTGCGATCTTGCCGACAGATGGTAAGAAACTCCTGCAGTGTGAACTCTTCGTCCTTGGCAGCTTCATAGCGCTGGCGATAGTGATCGAATATATTCATGGCATGCCGTCCTTTCGTTTTTAGCACAGGTTGAGAGCCGTTCATATGAATAGTGGGAGCCCCCGGAAGAGGTAAGCTGCACAGCGCTCTCTGAATCTCCAGCAACCCTTATGCCAGGTTGGCGAAGTCTCGGGATAACGTGCCCCGCATTTACTTCTTCTAAATTAAAGCGTAGATGCATTTGGAAAACTTGCATGGCGCAGAAAATCAATTTCAATGACTTATCAATAACTCATCCGGAAAAGCGGCGTCTCATTCGAACTTCGGGTCTCGCCGCGTCATGACGCTGTCATTCAGCTGTCAGCGGGTGGTCATCTGATGATGAGAATCTGGTGAATTCAGTGTAATGACTGGTAAAGAATTTGAGGCATGACGTATACAACGTTAAACTGCCTGCGCTAATAATTTGACAACAGGAATATGGATCGTGACTAAAATCAAACTTCTGGCACTTGGTGTGTTGATTGCGACTTCAGCATCCGCCGTACACGCTGAAGGGAAGTTCACTTTAGGGGCGGGTGTAGGCGTCGTTGAACATCCGTACAAGCAATATGATGCTGATGTTTACCCGGTGCCGGTGATTAATTACGAGAGCGATAACTTCTGGTTCCGCGGCCTGGGCGGTGGCCTCTACCTGTGGAATGATACCAACGATAAGCTCTCCGTGACCGCCTACTGGTCGCCGATGTACTTTAAGCCAGGCGACAGCGATAGCGAGCAGATGCGTCGTCTGGATAAACGTAAATCCACGGTGATGGCAGGGCTTTCCTACGAACACTATACGCAGTACGGCTTCCTGCGCACCGCGCTGTCAGGGGACACCCTCGATAACAGCAACGGTATCGTGTGGGATCTGGCCTGGCTGTATCGCTATACCAACGGCAACTTGACGCTTACGCCGGGTATTGGCGTGGAGTGGAACAGCGACAACCAGAACGAGTACTACTACGGTGTTTCGAAGCATGAGTCGAATCGCAGCGGCATGCGCAGCTACGATCCGGACAGCAGCTGGAACCCGTACCTCGAGCTGTCGGCTAACTACCGTTTCCTCGGTGACTGGAGCGTATACGGCGTGGCGCGCTATACCCGCCTGTCTGACGAAATTACCGATAGCCCGATGGTGGACAAATCCTGGAGCGGGCTGATTTCAACCGGGATCACTTACTCCTTCTGATAGTGCATTATTACAGTGCAATTTGTGCATCAAAACAGGGCGTAAAGCCCTGTTTTGCATTACGGTGGTGCAATCAAACACAGGAGCATGTCATGGCAGAAAGGACCATCCGTTTTGGCGAGCATTCAGCGGTTCCGCTCATAGGGCAGGGGACCTGGTTCATGGGCGAAAATCCGGCTCTGCGCGCGCAGGAGGCGGCTGCACTGCGCGCGGGCATCGATCTTGGCCTGACGGTGATCGATACGGCGGAAATGTACGCCGACGGCGGCGCCGAAGAGGTTGTCGGCGAAGCCATTCGCGGGCAGCGCGAGCGCGTGGTGCTGGTGTCTAAAGTCTATCCGTGGAACGCTGGCGGTCGCAAAATAGCCAGTGCCTGCGAGGCCAGCCTGCGCCGCCTCAATACCGACTATCTGGATGTTTATCTGCTGCACTGGTGCGGAGATTATTCGCTACAGGAGACGGTTGCCGGCATGGACGCGCTGGTTGCGCAGGGTAAAATTCGCCGCTGGGGCGTATCAAACCTCGATTACGATGATATGCAGGAACTCTGGCAGGCGGACGGTGGCGAACAGTGCGCGACCAATCAGGTGCTCTACCATCTGGCCTCCCGCGGTATTGAATATGACCTGCTGCCGTGGTGCCAGCAGCAGCGGCTGCCGGTGATGGCATATTGTCCGCTGGCTCAGGCCGGTCGACTGCGCAATGGACTTTTAAATCATACCGTTGTGAAAAATATTGCGCAGGAGCGGGGCGTAACCGCGGCGCAGATTCTGCTGGCGTGGGTGATTAGCCACCGGGGCGTAATGGCGATCCCGAAAGCGTCAAGCATTGAGCATGTCAGGCAAAATGCCGCGGTGCTGGATATTGTGCTGAACGATGAGGAGCTTGCGCTTCTGGATAACGCCTACCCGGCGCCGGCCAGAAAAACGCCGCTGGATATGGTCTGAACAAGCGTTAAAGAAAAGCCCCGACTTCGCGGGGCTCCAGCCGTCATCCGGCAGATATGGCGCACACGCGGTTAACCCGTGGGCCAACCCTCCTGGCGTTAGCGTTTCACCACGCGAAGGGTTTGCGTCAGGCGCGAAGGTTTCTCTTCGCTGGCCTTCTGGGTTTCGGTCACACAGCAGGTTTCTACACAAACGAAGGTCTTGTAACCATCATCCGGCATGTCGCCCATGCTGACGGAAAGCGCCGGGCCCGGGTTCCAGGCCACTACGTTGCTGTTGTGATGATGCGTAACGTCGATGTTGCGGTTCAGCGCATCGTCATGAATCACGCTGCAGGTTTCGGCATTCAGATAGACGCGGTCGGTACGATCGGGAAAAGTCTCTGTGCCGTTGCTTAATACGCCTTCTTCCGCGTTTTTCACTTTATCAATATAACGGTCGCCCAGACCGCTGACCTTCACTGCCGCAATGTCGCCGACGTTGAAATAGGTATGCAGGGCTGACGTGGTTTCAAATTCGCCGTGCGCTTCCAGCTCAATTTCGCAGGTTTTGCCCAGCTTAAAGCGCGCCAGCAGGGTGAACTCGTGCGGCCAGTACTGGCGGGTGGCGTCGCTGCTTTTCAGTGCAAAGGTCAGTACTACGCCGTTGTCGTCTTCATCGTGCCCTTTCAGGGCCCACGGCAGGTTGCGGGCGAAGCCGTGGGAGGGCAGGCCCTGCTGAGCAGAAGGACCAAACCATGGCCAGCAAATCGGCACACCGCCGCGCAGGGCAACGCCGTTTTTAAATGGGGTGTTGCCGCTGAGCCACAGGACTTCTTCTTCGCCAGCGGGCTTCCAGGAGAGCAGGTGAGCGCCCTGCAAAGCCACGGACGCTTTCACCTGCGGATGGTCAACGACGATCAGCTCCAGGTCATCAAGCTGGCGGCGGGAAAGTACAGGGGTAAGCTGTTCGATAACCGGGAGGGCAAAAATTTTATTAATCATTACGCAATCCTTTATCTTCAGACAAAAAAAAGAGCGACCGAAGTCGCTCTTACAGATTACTGTTTCATCTCAACTTATTTGGAGATGTGAGCAATCAGGTCCAGAACCTTGTTGGAGTAACCAGTTTCGTTATCGTACCAGGAAACCAGTTTCACAAAGTTGTCGTTCAGAGCGATACCCGCTTTGGCGTCGAATACGGAAGTGCAGATTTCACCGTTGAAATCGGTGGATACCACGTCGTCTTCGGTGTAGCCCAGAACGCCTTTCATTGCGCCTTCGGAAGCAGCTTTGATTGCTTTCTTAATTTCTTCATAAGAAGCAGCTTTTTCCAGACGAACGGTCAGGTCAACAACGGATACGTTCGGAGTCGGAACGCGGAACGCCATACCGGTCAGTTTACCATTCAGTTCTGGCAGAACTTTACCTACAGCTTTAGCAGCGCCGGTAGAGGACGGGATGATGTTCTGAGCTGCGCCGCGGCCGCCGCGCCAGTCTTTGTGAGACGGGCCATCAACGGTTTTCTGAGTCGCGGTGGTTGCGTGAACGGTAGTCATCAGACCTTCGATGATGCCGAAGTTGTCGTTGATAACTTTTGCCAGCGGAGCCAGGCAGTTGGTGGTGCAGGATGCGTTGGAAACGATGTCCTGGCCTTCGTATTTGTCAAAGTTAGCGCCTTTAACAAACATCGGAGTGTTGTCTTTGGACGGGCCAGTCAGTACGACTTTTTTCGCGCCAGCGGTGATGTGTTTACGAGCGGTTTCGTCGGTCAGGAAGATACCGGTTGCTTCAGCAACAACGTCAACACCCACTTCGTCCCACTTCAGGTTAGCCGGGTCACGCTCAGCGGTAACACGGATTTTTTTACCGTTAACGATCAGATGACCGTCTTTCACTTCAACGGTACCGTTGAAACGGCCGTGAGTGGAGTCATACTTCAGCATGTAAGCCATGTAGTCAGCGTCTAACAGGTCGTTGATTGCAACGATCTCGATGTCAGAACGTTCCTGAGCAGCACGGAAAACAATGCGACCGATACGGCCAAAACCGTTGATACCTACTTTGATAGTCATATATTCCACCAGCTATTTGTTAGTGAATAAAAGGTTGCCTGTAAAATTACAAAAACCTTACGCAGCGTCAAGCGGAATCGTGTCAATCATTGCGACAAATCAATCCAGAGCATGCCTTTGCGCGGTCGATTTATCCCACTTTCCCTTTGAGCCCAATTCCATATGGGGGCTGCGCCCGGAATTTTAAAGGTCATTGAAGATAAAAATGTGATATTCATCACAATTGTGTGGCTGCCTTTTGGCGTCGCCTAAGTTTAGAACAAAAGTGCACGCTTCATTGTTAATATTTTGTTAGAATTGACGTGAAAAGTTGTCCTTTCACAGCGAGAAGCAAGCTAATGTCGAATAAACCCTCTTCGGACGAGCTCAAAAAAAATTTGAGCGAGATGCAGTTTTACGTGACCCAGAATCACGGTACTGAACCGCCGTTCACCGGGCGGTTGCTCCACAACAAACGCGATGGCGTCTACCACTGCCTGGTGTGCGATGCCGCGCTGTTTCACTCGCAAACCAAGTATGATTCCGGCTGCGGCTGGCCAAGCTTTTATGAGCCCGTCAGCGATGACGCTATCCGCTACCTTAATGATTACTCCCACGGTATGCAGCGCACGGAAATTCGCTGCGGAAACTGCGATGCTCACCTTGGGCACGTATTCCCGGATGGTCCACAGCCCACCGGAGAGCGTTTTTGTGTTAATTCGGCCTCATTAAGCTTCACCAATGATGAAAACGGTGAGCAAATTAAGGGTTGAAAAAACGATTCAGCAAATTATTCCAAACGGGGTTGGCGGAAGATGGAAATTGAGCGGATTATTGACGGTATGACGCCGGAAGTTTATCAGCGCCTGGCGACGGCGGTTGAGCTGGGTAAATGGCCGGACGGCGTGGCGTTGACTGACGAACAGAAAGAGAACTGTCTGCAGCTGGTGATGCTCTGGCAGGCGCGATACAACGTTGACGCACAGCATATGACCATCGATACCAACGGGCAGATGGTGATGAAGAGTAAACAGCAGCTGAAAGTTGACTTTGGCATTACGCCGCAGCCTATCGCGACCTTTAAATCCTGAGGCTAAAAAGGCCTGCGTCAGCCCGGCTAACTGCGTGCCGGGCTCTGAGGCGTCATAACGTTACTTCTTGTTCATCATCGCTTTAAGATCGGCGAAGGGGTTATATTTCGCTTCGCCGACGCTTTTCTGCGCATCTTCGCCAGCGACCACCGTCGAGCCATACAGATCGGCTTCGGTGTATTTTGAGTGCTCATGATCGTGACAGTACAGGCACAGCATCTCCCAGTTGCTACCATCTTCCGGGTTATTGGAGTGGTCGTGGTCAATATGGTGTACCGTCAGTTCACGCAGGTTTGAATAGACAAACTCTCGCGAGCAGCGTCCGCAGACCCAGGGGAAGAGCTTCAGCGCTTTTTCGCGGTAACCGACTTCCAGACGGGCGTAGTTTTTCGGGATATAAGCCATAATACCCATGCCTTTTGTTGCAAATGAAAAGCTGCGCCGGAGCCGGCGCAGCGGAATGGGGTTATCATAACCTATTGTGCGGGCGCTGACACCGCGCAGATCAGCGTTTGATCCCCAATGACTCGGCCAGTTGTTTCGCTAACTGATTCTGGTCATCGGCGCCGTACTCCCAGAACATCGCGCCACCCAGCCCCTTGCTCTTGATGTAGTCAGCCTTAATGGCCACCGAGCGCGGGTTCTCATAAGAAAGCGCAAAGAGGGCTTGACCGTCGGCGGACTGTACCGACAGCCACGGTACCTTCGCTTCATCATCCCAATGCTGAGTAAAGCGCTTCTGCGGATCGTTGATTAACTTCGCCACGATATCGTTATATTTCACATAGGTATCTTTGGTCAGATCGACGCCCAGCGATTCGAACAGCTCAATCTGTTGAGCCGCAAAGTAGGGGCGGGTGGCCGGGTTTTTCTGCGCGTCCGGCTTGCTCCAGTCAATACCCGGCTCGACGGCGCGTTTGGGTATCCGGCCATAGAAACCAATCCCCAGGTTCATCTGGCTCGGCTTTAGACCGGCGGCAAGGTAGTTGTTCACTATAAAGTCCGCGCTGTACTTATCCGCTTCGGCAACCGTCGGCCAGCGGGTTGAATCATACAGGTTGGAATTAAAGTATTGGGTACCGTAGGCCAGGTCGTAGGTCATCAGGTTGATGTAGTCGAGCGATGGCGCAATGGCTTTGACGTCCACCCAGCTTTTTGGGCTTTCCGCGTTGGCGCCTACGGCTATGGTCACCAGTTTTTTATTACCGACCGCAGCGCGCAGCTCTTTTAGTAGGGCGGTAAAATTATCGCGATCGGCCGGTTGGCTGGCGACCAGCCCCCACGCGCCGTTGACCGGATACTCCCAGTCCAGATCGATCCCATCGAGACCGTATTTTTCAATAATCGCCTGAGCGGACTGAATAAACACCGCCCGGGTTTCCTTCGTCGCCGCCGCGCCGGAGAATCCGCGGGCTCCCCAGCCGCCGACGGAAAGCAAGACTTTCAGGTTCGGGTTCTGCTGGCGCAAGCTGGGGATTTTCTGTAAATCAGCCTGCACTTTCGGCGACAGCCAAATTTGATGCAGCTTGCTCGGATCTTTCAGGGCGGCGTTGGTTTCGTCTTTTTCATCGTTGTAAACCAGACCAAACGAGTAGTTGAGATGGGTAATCTGGCGTACGTCCAGTTTATCAATATCGCCGCCTGGACCGGCAGTGACGTCGCCGCCGCCGTTAAAGTAGCCGACGGACATCAGTGAGTTAGCGGAAACAACGCTCGCGCAGAGCAGGGGTAAAGCTGCCAGTAAAGGCAAAAGTTTCATAGCGGATCCTCTTTGACTTAAAAGTGACATTGAAAAGTAAACACGCCACGGAAATAGCGTGGCGAAAAAAACAGCTCGTGCAGCCTAGCATCTTCCGCTGCGCAAAAATGCGAAGCGGTTCACGGCTGCATTAGCGGAGCGGTAGTGCGATGAGGTTCACTTCGGAGTAAACGCCAGGATGCAGACCATGACGTAAAATGAGACTAACAATGACCCGATTAGGGGCTTTATCATCCCAGGCGTGATGCGGTGCATTGCGCGCTGATTCTGTTTTGTTTTGGCACAACGCGTCGCTGGAGGAGATTTCCACTCTGGTCTGAGATAACGCGCCGACAGGACAATGCCTGTCGGCGTATTTTATGCGTGGGTTTCCAGCCAGTCGTCAAGGGTATAGAGAGTTGCGCCCGCGGCGGCCATCTCCATAAACGCCAGATTGCTATCCTGCGGCTGAATATTTACCCCGCGGCAGCCGTCGGTAATCACGTTGACGGTGTAGCCCAGATTGAGGGCGTCAAGCACGGTAAACTTGACGCAGTAGTCGGTGGCGAGCCCCAGCACCGTTAGCTCACTGATGCCGCGCTCGCGCAGCCATGCATCGAGCTGCGTTTTCTGCCGGTGGCCGTTGTCGAAAAAGGCGCTGTAGCTATCAATGGTCGGATTTTCGCCTTTGTGGAATACGGCGGCAATATGCTGCTGTTTGAGCAGCGGATGCAGCGCCGCGCCTTCGCTATTTTGTACACAGTGATCCGGCCAGAACGTTTGCCCCAGGCCGTCAAGCTCGCCCTGGGTATAGGGCTCAATCTGATGCTGGCTGGCAAAGCTGCCGTGGTTCGCCGGGTGCCAGTCCTGGCTGGCAACCACCGTTTCGCCTCGTTCCAGGCTCCAGGCGATAAGCTGGTTGGCGACGTCCACCGTGCTGTCGCCCTGCGGGACGGCTAGCGCCCCGCCGGCGCAGAAATCATTTTGTAAATCGACCAGTAGCAGCGCGCGCTGGGTCATGTGCTTCTCCTTACTCATCGGGTGTCAGTTCGCCGCGGAGATTCTCCTGCATGGCGTGACGGATAGCCGCCACGTCCAGATCCTGGCTCAGCAAATAGTGTAGCTTGGTCAGCGTGGCCTCGACGGTCATATCAAATCCGCTAATCACGCCAGCCTGCGCCAGCGCGTTGCCGGTGGCGTAGCCGCCCATGTTGACCTTGCCGGACATACACTGGGTCAAATTAATCACCACGATACCGCGCTGGCTGGCTTCGGCCAGGACCTGAATAAACTCGCCGTTCTGCGGCGCGTTACCGACGCCATAGGAGCGCAGGATCAGCGCTTTGACCGGCTGGCGCAGGAAGTTGCGCACCACGTCGGCGGAAATACCGGGATAAATCGTCACCACGCCAATCGGCTGCGGCGTGATAGGGTGCACCACCAGCTCGCCGCTGCCGTGCGGCGCGGGAGGCGTGCCGAGCCGGCGAATATGGATACCGGCTTCCAGCAGCGGCGCCAGGTTGGGCGAGGCGAAGGCGTTAAAACCGTCGGCATGGGCCTTCGTCGTGCGGTTGCCGCGGTAGAGGCGATTATTGAAGAACAGCGACACTTCGTTAATCGGGTAGTTGGCGGCGACGTACAGCGCGTTGAGCAGGTTAATCTGGCCATCAGAGCGCAGTTCGGCAAGCGGGATTTGTGACCCTGTCACAATGACCGGTTTTCCCAGATTCTCCAGCATGAAGGAGAGCGCCGAGGCGGTAAACGCCATGGTGTCCGTGCCGTGGAGGATCACGAAACCATCGTACTGGTCATAATGGTCACGAATATCGTCGGCGATATGCTGCCAGTCTTCCGGCGTCATATCGGAAGAGTCCATTAACGGGGCGTATTCATGAATGGTGAAGTCCGGCATCTCCGGGCGGTGAAACTCGGGCATCAACGCCAGCTGGCGCTGTAAATGGCCGGAAATGGGGATATAGCCGTGTTCAGAACGCTGCATACCAATGGTGCCGCCGGTATAGGCAACGTAAATAGATTTCTTCTGCATAGCATCGCTTAGGTTAAACGTAGACAGGCGCAGTATAGAGGGGCGGAAGAAAAAATAAAGTAAATGCCGCCCCACGGGATGGGGCGGCAGAGGATTAACGAATATTGGCGCAGGTTAAGCAGAACGCGTAGCGGTTCTGCGGATCGTTGAATGCCGCCAGCTTATCGCTCTCGGTTTTCACCGCATTGGCCGCCGCGGCGACCGGTGCGGGCAGATACGCCTGGACCGCTGCCGGCAGCGCCGCGCGAACGGAACCCGTCAGGCTATCCACCACCATCGAAAAGAAGGTCGGTTCTTCCTGATAGTAGTTGATATGCCACTGTTTCAGCTTCGCCAGCTCGGCGGCTTTTGCCACCGCGTCGTCAAAGTCGCCAAGGCTATCGACCAGTCCGTTCGCTTTTGCATCTTCACCGGTCCAGACGTGGCCCTGAGCGATTTGGTCGATTTTCTCCGGCGTGCTCTTACGCGCGTTCGCCACCAGGGTAATAAAACGCTTGTAGCCGTTTTCGATGCTGAGCTGCATCAGCTGTTGCACTTCCGGCGGCAGCGCTTTGGTGGTGGAGACATCAGCCAGCGGCGAGGTGGCCACGCCGTCAGTATGGACGCCAATTGAGCCGAGGGTATCTTCGACGGTATTGATCACCCCAAAGATACCGATAGAGCCGGTAAGGGTGCTGGGGTTAGCGACGATATAATCCGCCGGGGTGGAGATCCAGTAGCCGCCGGAGGCTGCCATGCCACCCATTGAGACCACCACCGGTTTACCGGCCGCTTTTGCCGCCGCCAGCTCTTCGCGAATCATCTCAGAGGCGCTGACGCTGCCGCCCGGGCTGTTAACCCGCAGTACGATCGCTTTCACTTTCGGATCCAGGCGCGCGTCACGAATCTGCGCGGCGGTGGTGTCGCCGCCGACGTTACCCGGCGTTTCTTCGCCATCCATTATCGCGCCGTTAGCAAAGATAACCGCAATCGCGGAACCCTGGTCGGCAGGCGTTTTGACGCTGTAATCGTAATAGCTGATCGCGCTGTAGTTGTTATCCGCTTTACTCCAGCCAAACTGCTTAGTCAGCGCTTTTTCCACCTCGGTAGAGGTGCCCAGCGCATCAACCAGCTTGTTATCCAGCGCGTATTTTGCCGTGTCGCCATCGACTTTACGCAGGCCGTCAATCACGCCCTGAGCGCCGGGGAACAGCTGCTGTGCGGTGATCTGGCGGTTGGCGGCAATGGTATTGAGGTAGTTTTGCCACAGTTCGCCGATCCAGCGGCTATCTGCTTCGCGCGCCGCCGGGGACATGTCATCGCGGATAAACGGCTCTACCGCTGACTTATAGGTGCCGACGCGGAAAACATGGGTCGATACCTTGAGCTTGTCGAGCAGCGATTTATAGTACAGGCCGTTGGTCGCGAAGCCGTGCAGGTCCACTTCGCCCTGCGGCGAGAGCCAGATCTTATTGGCGAAGCTGGCCAGATAGTACTGACCCTGGCTGTAGCTGCTGCCGATGGCATATACCGGCTTGCCGCTATCGCGGAATTCGCGCAGCGCTTTACCGATATACTGCATCGACGGCTGATCGCCGCCGGCAAAGTCCTTCAGATCCAGCACGATACCGGTGATATTGCGGTCGTCTTTCGCCTGGCGAATTGTCTGCACAATGTCGAACAGCGAGTTTTCCTGCAGGCGATCGGAACTGGCGCCAAACAGCTGGCGGCCAATCACGCCAAGCTTGCTGCTGGCCGAGGGTTTATCGACCACCACGCCGGTGATATCCAGCAGCAGCGCGCCGCGGGTAGCGTGCTCTGTCGTTGTACTGCTGAACTGGGCCCAGATGCCGACGCAGGCCAGCACCAGCACCAGGAAAACCACGTTCAGTGCGAGCTGGCGAATGAAATTGAGCACGCGCCATGTCCATTTAAAAAATCCGGCGAGCAGTCGCCAAAGAGTTCGCATGTATTCTCCCTAACCATAATCAAAAATGGGCGAGCCGCAGGGGCTGCCGCGTCTGGCTATCCTAATGAGAGTGCCGTCGGTTGTCAGCAGGAATCACCCGTTGGGCTGTAACAAAATCCTTGCGCATGTTAATTTTATGAAAAATCACATCACAGGAGTTATACAGATGGATGCTCTCGAACTACTGGTTAATCGCCGCAGCGCTTCACGTCTGACCGACCCGGCTCCGGCGGGCGAACAGCTGGAAAACATCCTTCGCGCTGGCCTGCGCGCGCCCGACCACGGGACGCTGCAGCCGTGGCGCTTCTTCATTATTGCCGATGAAGGGCGCGAGCGCTTCAGCCAGCTGCTGGAAAAAGGCGCGGTGGCGGCAGGGGGAGATGAAAAAGCGATTGAAAAAGCGCGCAGCGCGCCGTTTCGCGCGCCGCTGATCATTGCGGTGGTGGCGCGCTGTGAAGATCATCCGAAGGTGCCAAAGTGGGAGCAAGAGATGTCGGCGGGCTGTGCGGTGATGGCCATGCAGATGGCGGCCGTGGCGCAGGGTTTTAACGGCATCTGGCGCAGCGGCGCGTTAACCGAAAGCCCGGTTGTACGCGAAGGGTTTGCCTGCCGCGAACAGGATAAGATCGTGGGATTTCTCTATCTGGGGACCCCGCAGCTTAAAGCGTCAACCACCATCGCTTTGCCGGATACCGCGCCGTTCGTGACGCGCTTCTGAGTCCGTTCTCGTTATGCCGGGCGGGCCCGGCTCACCGGCTCCTCCGGGGGAGTAGCCCGGCTAAGGGCAGCGCGAGCCGGGTGGAAGCAGTGCCAGTCTATCAGACTTGACACCTTTCCCGGAGGCGGTGCTGGCGCACCTGTCCGGGCTATCAAACCGCGGACGGCTGGGAACCCGTCGCCCAGACAAGGCGTTTCAGACGCCGCCTCCGGGCATTCAACGGCGACGATGTTACTTCTGTCGTTTCGCGAATTCGTCTTTCGCTTTCTGCAGCTGCTGCTGGAAGGCCGGATTGGTATGCAGCGTGGCGACGACCGCCGAACCGACGATACGCGCCGCGTCTACGTCGCTCTGCCAGTGATAGCCGCAGATCACCCGGCTCTCGCCGAGCTCAAATCCGCGCTTAAGGATTTCATTTTGCCTCTGGGGATTAATCTCAGCCAGCACCAGCGCGGTGGCCCAGCCGATAGAGGTGTGGCCGGAGGGGTAGGATCCGTTTTTCGACAGCGTATCCTGTTCCTTGGTGTTACAGGTGGCGACGCCATAAAACGCAAATGGGCGAATGCGCATGTACTTCTCCTTCGCTCCTCGCGTCGCCAGGTCGCCGGCATCTTCAATCATGTTGGTGAGCAGCTTGTGCAGCTCCGGCGCATCTTTGGCGGTAATGGGCGAACCGAAGGCGCCGGAGAAGGCGTTGGCGACGCCGCCGCCGCTCAGGTTGGCGTCTTCAACCGCCAGCTTACCGCGCTCGGTGCTGCGCAGCAGACGGCCTTTCTCATACATCGCCTGATCGTTTAAAAACGCGATACTGCCCACTTCCGGCGGCGGCGGCAGCAGCGTCAGGCTGTCGATGGCCTGGGCGTTGGTCAGGTAGTAGAGATCGGGTTTTGTGGTGACGTCGTTGCCGGCGGGAACCAGGGCGAAAGCGTTAAGGGAGAAGAGACTGGCCAGGCAAACGGCGAGAACACGCTTTTTCATGAAAACTTCCTTACGTTGTTATATGTCCAGAGAAAACAGAATTTATGCTTGTCATATTTCTGTCATTTTTTAGTAAAGGGTAAAATCACGTTGAAAAAGCGGGGCCGCATCGCAAAATCGGTTTTTTGTCTGCTTAATGAGCAACCATACGCGATTTCGGACTGTCGCACTTACCACTCCGCCATTTGGGCGCTACCATATCGGGATTGCAATGACAGGAGATGTCCATGAGCGAGCAAGCCATTCGTTTAACGCAATACAGCCACGGAGCCGGTTGCGGGTGTAAAATTTCCCCTAAGGTGCTGGAAACTATCCTGCAAAGCGACCAGGCCAAATTTATCGACCCGAATCTGCTGGTGGGCAACGAAACCAGCGATGATGCCGCCGTCTACGATCTCGGTAACGGCACGTCGATCGTCAGTACTACCGATTTTTTTATGCCGATCGTCGACAACCCGTTCGACTTTGGGCGCATTGCGGCGACCAACGCCATCAGCGATATTTTCGCCATGGGCGGTAAGCCGATTATGGCGATCGCTATTCTCGGCTGGCCCATCAATACCCTGGCGCCGGAAATTGCCCGTCAGGTGGTTGAGGGCGGGCGCTTTGCCTGCCAGCAGGCGGGGATCGCGCTTGCCGGCGGCCACTCCATTGACGCTCCGGAACCCATCTTCGGGCTTGCCGTGACCGGCGTCGTCCCGACCGAGCGGGTGAAGAAAAACAGCACCGCGCAGGCAGGCTGCAAGCTGTATCTCACTAAACCGCTGGGTATTGGCGTGCTGACCACCGCGGAGAAAAAGTCGCTGCTGAAGCCTGAGCACCAGGGGCTGGCGACGGAAACCATGTGCCAGATGAATCTCGTTGGCTCGGCGTTTGCTAATATCGACGGCGTGAAAGCGATGACCGACGTTACCGGCTTCGGGCTTCTGGGCCACCTGAGCGAAGTGTGCCGCGGCGCGGGCGTACAGGCGCAGCTTACCTATGCGGATATCCCGAAATTGCCCGGCGTCGAAGCCTACATCGCGGCGGGCGCGGTGCCAGGCGGTACCGGGCGTAACTTTGCCAGCTACGGCCATTTGATGGGCGACATGCCGCCAGCGTGGCGCGATCTGCTGTGCGATCCACAAACCTCCGGCGGTCTGCTGCTGGCGGTAATGCCGGAAGCCGAGGCTGAGGTGCAGGCTGCCGCCGCTGAGTTTGGAATCACGCTTACCGCTATCGGCGAGCTGGTTACCGCCCGCGGCGGACGCCCCATGATCGAGATCCGTTGATTTCATGCGGCTGTTTATTGCAGAAAAACCGAGTCTCGGTCGCGCCATCGCCGATGTGTTGCCAAAACCGCATCGCAAAGGTGACGGCTATATTGAGTGCGGTAACGGGCAGGTGGTCACGTGGTGCATCGGCCACCTGCTGGAGCAGGCCCAGCCCGACGTCTACGATGCGCGCTATGCGCGCTGGAACCTGCTCGACTTGCCTATCGTGCCGGAAAAGTGGCAGCTCCAGCCTAAACCGTCGGTGACCAAACAGCTTAACGTGATTAAGCGTCTGCTCGGCGATGCGCAGGAAGTCATTCATGCGGGTGACCCGGACAGAGAGGGGCAGCTGCTGGTGGATGAGGTACTTGACTACCTGCAGCTGGCGCCGGAAAAGCGTCAGCAGGTGCAGCGCTGTCTGATTAACGATCTTAACCCGCAGGCGGTGGAGCGGGCGATTAACCGCCTGCGCGCCAACAGCGAATTTGTTCCGCTGTGCGTCTCCGCGCTGGCCCGCGCCCGCGCCGACTGGCTGTACGGGATCAATATGACCCGCGCGTACACCATTCTTGGCCGTAACGCGGGTTACCAGGGGGTGCTCTCGGTCGGGCGCGTACAAACGCCGGTGCTTGGCCTGGTGGTACGCCGCGATGAAGAGATTGAAAACTTCGTCGCTAAAGACTTCTTCGACGTCAAGGCGCATATCGTTACCCCCAAGGATGAGCGTTTTGTCGCCACCTGGGTGCCCAGCGAGGCCTGTGAACCGTACCAGGATGAAGAGGGACGACTGCTGCATCGCTCGCTTGCCGAGCACGTCGTCAAGCGCATTGAGGGCCAGCCGGCGACGGTCACCGCTTATAACGATAAGCGGGACTCTGAGCCAGCGCCGCTGCCGTTCTCCCTCTCGGCGCTGCAGATTGAAGCCGCGAAGCGCTTCGGCTTTAGCGCGCAGAACGTGCTGGATATCTGCCAGAAGCTGTACGAAACCCATAAGCTGATTACCTATCCGCGTTCGGATAGCCGCTACCTGCCGGAGGAGCATTTTGCCGGGCGCCATGCGGTGCTGAACGCCATCAGCGTGCACGCGGCGGATCTGCTGCCGCAGCCGGTGGTGGATCCGGAGATCCGTAACCGCTGCTGGGACGATAAAAAGGTCGATGCCCACCACGCGATTATTCCGACCGCCCGCAGTTCGCAGGTAAAACTCAGCGACAACGAAGAAAAGGTTTACGGCCTGATTGCCCGCCAGTATCTGATGCAGTTCTGCCCGGATGCGGTATTCCGCAAATGTCAGATCGATCTCGATATCGCCAACGGCAAGTTCGTTGCCAAAGCGCGTTTTCTGGCGGAAGCGGGCTGGCGAACCCTGCTGGGCAATAAAGAGCGCGATGAAGAGAACGACGGCATGCCGCTGCCGGTGGTGGCAAAGGATGACGAGCTGCTGTGCGAAAAAGGCGAAGTGGTGGAGCGGCAGACCCAGCCGCCGCGTCATTTTACCGATGCGACGCTGCTATCGGCGATGACCGGTATTGCCCGCTTTGTGCAGGATAAAGACCTGAAGAAAATCCTGCGCGCAACGGACGGCCTCGGTACGGAGGCAACCCGCGCCGGGATTATCGAACTGTTGTTCAAACGCGGCTTCTTAACCAAGAAAGGGCGCTATATCCACTCCACCGACGCCGGGAAGGCGCTGTTCCACTCTTTACCTGAAATGGCGACGCGCCCGGATATGACCGCCCACTGGGAATCGATTCTGACGCAAATCAGCGAGAAACAGTGCCGCTATCAAGACTTTATGCAGCCGCTGGTCGGTACCCTGTTCCAGCTTATCGACCAGGCCAGGAGCACGCCGGTACGCCGCTTCCGCGGAATTGTGGCCCCGGGCGATGGCAAGAAGAGCTTTAGCAAGGGGAAAGGCAGGGCCAAAGCGAAAGATAAAAAAAGCGCCGCCGGCCCTGCGGCGGAAAGCCCGCAATAAAAAACCCCGGGAAACCGGGGTTTTTCAATTATGCTCCGAACCCATATACAGGGGGGCATTCAGCGAGTGGACTTAAATAACACCCTGCGCCAGCATTGCGTCGGCGACCTTCACGAAACCGGCGATATTCGCGCCGCGTACGTAGTTGGTCTGCTTCGCTTCACCACCATACTCAACGCAGGCGTGGTGGATATCCAGCATGATATGGTGCAGACGGGCATCCACTTTCTCCGCTTTCCAGCCCATGCGCGCGGCGTTCTGCGCCATTTCCAGACCTGAAGTGGCGACGCCGCCGGCGTTGGCCGCTTTACCCGGTGCGAACAGCACGCCCGCTTCGAGGAACAGATCGGTCGCCGCAATAGTGGTTGGCATGTTGGCGCCTTCCGCGACGGCCTTCACGCCGTTGGCAATCAGCTGGCGGGCAGCGTCGACGTCCAGCTCGTTCTGCGTGGCGCACGGCAGAGCGATATCCACCGGCACGGACCACGGCTGTTTGCCTTCAAGGTAGGTCAGGCCGAACTCGCGCGCGTAATCCGCCACGCGGCCGTGGCAGCGCTCTTTAATGTCGATCAGGCGCGCCAGTTTTTCTTTGGTGAAGCCAGATTCGTCAACCACGGTACCGTTGGAGTCGGAGGCCGTAATCACCCGCGCCCCGAGCTCCATGGCTTTCTCAATCGCGTACTGCGCCACGTTGCCTGACCCGGACACCGCGACGCGAGCCCCTTCAAAGCCCAAACCGTGGCGCTTAAGCATCGCTTCGGTGAAGTAAATCAGTCCGTAACCGGTGGCTTCCGGACGAATCAGGCTGCCGCCGAAGGAGAGGCCTTTACCGGTGAAGACGCAGGCGCTGTTGTTGGAGAGCTTACGCATCATTCCGGCCATAAAGCCCACTTCACGACCGCCCACGCCGATATCACCGGCCGGCACGTCGGTATCCGGACCGAGGTGGCGATACAGCTCAGTCATCAGCGACTGGCAGAAACGCATCACTTCGCCATCGCTTTTTCCTTTAGGATCGAAGTCGCTGCCGCCTTTACCGCCGCCCATAGGCAGGGTGGTGAGGGCGTTTTTGAAGGTTTGTTCAAAGCCGAGGAATTTCAGAATCGACAGGTTTACAGAGGGATGGAAACGCATACCGCCCTTATACGGGCCGATGGCGGAGTTGAACTGCACGCGCCAGGCGCGGTTAACCTGAACCTGATTGCGGTCATCAACCCAAACGACGCGGAACTGGATAGCACGCTCCGGTTCAACCAGACGTTCCAGCAAATTCATCTGACGATAGCGCGGATTTTCCTCAAGGAATGGCCACAGGGTGGTCATCACCTCGCGGACCGCCTGAGCAAATTCAGTTTGATTTGGATCGCGCTGTTGAACGCGGGCGAGAAAACCTTCCAGAGTGCACGTCTGATCCATAGATATAAGTTCCCCTTATGGTTGTGGTTGCGTCTATTTATTATGATTCGGCCCTTGAAAAAGCCGATTTTCCGACTATACCATCGGAAATCGTTAGTTAAGCAAGGAAAAATTGTTCAGAAAGCAAAATTTATAATCAGGCGGTGGTCATAATCAAAAGCGATGACAACCACCCGACAAAATTAGCGGGAATGGAGAGCGGCGCGCTGGGCGATAAAGGCTTCGAGCAGGGGAATATCGGCTGGCGCAAGAGGGAAGGTTAACGCCTCCTGCGGTGAACACCAGCGCAGCTGGCTGTGGTAGCGGGCGATGGGTTCGCCGTTAAAATGCGGAACCCACCAGGCGTGAAGATGTATCAGGCGGGCGGACACTTCGCGCTGGTGGCTGGCGATGTAGCATTCCGGCCGGGCGTCGATCGCCAGCTCCTCCTGGAGCTCGCGCGCCAGCGCCTGGGCCTGGGTTTCGCCGGGTTCGACTTTACCGCCGGCCAGCTCCCACATCCCCGGCTGATCCGCGTGGGGCGGCCGCTGCGCCAGCAGAATTTGCCCGTTGCGTTCGATAATGGCGGCAACAACATCAAGGGTTTTTAGCATGTGAATCATCGTTCTGTACGGGATAATGGCCTATTATCACCGTCCTTGTCCCCGTCAAACAACCCTGAATTCGCTGGAGAGACTTTGTGCTTGACCGTCATTTGCATCCCCGCCTGAAACCTGTCCTCAACGCCGCCGCCGCCCTGCTGGATCGTCCGGCTATCTCTCCAGATGGCCTGACGCTATTTGGCTTTGCGATTGGCGTGCTGGCGCTGCCGTTTTTAGCCCTGGGCTGGTATCCGGCGGCGCTGGCGGCGATCGTGCTCAATCGCCTGCTGGATGGCCTTGACGGCGCGCTGGCCCGGCGACGCGGATTAACCGATGCGGGCGGTTTTCTCGATATTTCGCTCGATTTCCTGTTTTACGCCCTGGTGCCGTTTGGCTTTATTCTTGCCGATCCGGCGCACAACGCGCTGGCGGGCAGCTGGCTGCTGTTCGCGTTTATCGGCACCGGCAGTAGCTTTCTCGCCTTTGCCGCGCTGGCGGCTAAGCATCAAATCGATAATCCGGGCTACGCCCACAAATCGTTTTATTATCTCGGCGGGCTGACGGAAGGGACGGAAACTATCGCGCTGTTTGTGCTGAGCTGCCTGTTCCCGGCGTCGTTCGCGTGGCTGGCGTGGATGTTTGGCGCACTGTGCTGGCTGACGACCTTTACGCGGGTGTGGAGCGGATACCTTACCCTGAAGCAGGTAAGAGATTGATGGGCGGGTTTTTCCCGGCTTGCGCTGCGCTTAGCCGGGCTACGGGGCCACAGTCGTCAGCGGTCCGGTGCGCCAGCGCCGTCTTCGGGAAATGCGCCGGGAAGGATGCTTCCCGGCGGTTCATATAGCCAACAGGCGAATTACCTACTGCTTTCCGGGCCGCGTTCCCCTCGCGAGACCGGGTTTTTCGGGTTGCTGCTCCACTCGTACCAGCCGCCGTCGTAGACCGAGACGTTGTTCCAGCCCATCGCCCGGGCGTACATAAAGGTTTCTGAGGCGCGCCAGCCGGTACCGCAGTAAAAAGAGACCTGCTGGTTCGGCAGAATATTCCATGATTTCCACATCGCGGCGATATCATCAGCGCTACGCATGGTGCCGTCCGGATTATGGAAATCCTCCATATGGGTGGAGTCGCTTCCGGCATGGCCCCAGCGGGCACCGGCAATCTCCCCCATCGGCTTGATATAGCTGTAGCCGCTGGTGGTGCCGATAAACTCCGGCCAGGAACGAATGCTTACCAGCGAGGCGTCCTGACGGTGCAGCAGGGCGCGAGCCTGCTCGGTATTGAGCATCAGCTGCGGCTGACCCGGGATCGGCGCGCCGAATTCCGGCTCGGGCTTCTGCTTCGGTGGCGTTCCGCGCTCGACCGGCAGCCCGGCGTCGGACCAGGTTTTCCAGCCGCCGTCGAGCAGGCGTACATCCTTAACCCCGGCGTAGAGCATGATCTGCGCCACGCGGGCGGCAGCATACACGTCGCGACCGTACAAAATCACCGTGGTGTCATGGCGAATACCGTGTTTTGCCAGCATTGCTTTAAGCTGCGCGTCGGAGACTTTATTCCATAGCGGCTCGCTCTCCACCTCGTTGGTATCGATATACCCGGCGCCCGGAATATGGCTCAGCAGATAAAACTTCGGCGCGCCCCACGCGGCCTCGAACACCTTCCAGTGCCCGGCAGGCGCGGCGGTGACCGGTTTACCCTGCTGGAGGTCGTGCAGCCACTGCGGATACACCAGCTGTTCAAAATGCGGCAGCTTCTGCAGGCGGTCCGCCTGGCTCAGGGCGTCGCCGAGCGAGCTGAGGTGAGTGAAACCTGCGGCCTTAAGGCGCGCCGCGACTTTCGCGTTGTCGTCGGCGTTGCCGTACAGCGCAATCGGCGTAGAGGCCTGCAGATTGTGCAGCTTAGCCCAGGCGCTCAGCTGTTCATCGTTCAGCGCGCCAAGCCAGCTGGCGGCGAGGTTGAGCGCCTGCGGTTCATGGCCCTGAGGGCCGTTGGCGCCTTGCGGCCAACCGTTATAGAAAGCGCTAAGGCGCGTATCAATAGCGACGCCGTTGTGCTGTTGCAGCGTGGAAAGCGTTAGCGTTGGCATGGTGTCAGCGGCGGAGGTGGAAGCAGCAGCAAGCCCCATCAGCAGGGCGAGTGCGGTCAATTGAGAAACACGTTTCATCGAAATGCCCGGCAGTAGAAAATTGAGCGGCAATTCTCCGCGTTATTCGCGGAGAATTCTTTGCGATAGCGCAGGCTTTCATTGCCAGAGCCCCATATGCAAACAGCGCCCGCCGGCGGGCGTATCCTGGTCATCATGCGTGACCAGCACCGCGGGGATCGCCTGCCGCGCCAGTTCGTTGAACACCCAGCGGCGAAAATCGGCGCGCAGCGCAACGTCGAGGCGATTAAACGGCTCATCCAGCAGTAGCGCCCGCGGTCGGGCCAGCAGGGCGCGCAGCAGGCTGACCCGCGCCCGCTGGCCGCCGGAAAGGGTGGCCGGATCGCGCGTATAAAACCCCGCCAGACCGGAGCGCTCCAGCGCCTGTTCGACCTGGGCTTTGCGCTGGGGGCCGCGAACGTCAGCGGCAAGCGCCAGCAGTAAATTTTGCCCGACGCTGAAGTGGTCGAACAGCAGCGCGTCCTGGAACAGGATGCCGATGCGCCGTCGCTCGGTGGGTAAACTGTCGCAGCGCTGGTTATCCAGCCACAGTTCGCCCGCGGCGCGGAAGCTCTCTTCCAACGCGCCGATCATCCAGGAGAAGAGCGTTGATTTGCCGCTACCGGATGGCCCCATCAAGGTCAGGACCTCGCCGGGAGCAACGGAAAAGTCGACGTTGCGCAGCAGCGGCTCTCCGTTGAGGCTGAGAGTCAGGTTTTTGACGATCAACATTAGCGTAATCCTTGTCGATAGCGGCCGGTCAGCCAGGCCAGCAGCGCGGTGGCGGCAAAAAACAGCGCCGGCAGCAGTAGCTGCCATAGCGCCTGCGCGGCCAGAGTGGACGTTTCGCCGCCGCTGCTCAGCGCGACGGCTTCGCTGGTGAGCGTCGGGAACCGTCCGCCTCCCAGCCATAACGTCGGCAGATATTGCGCGATGCTTACCGAAAAGCCCACCGCCAGCGCGGTCAGCAGAGGACGCGTCAGGGCGGGTAAGGTAACCAGCCAGAAGATGCGGCCTCGTTGCCAGCCGAGGGTGCGGGCGAGCAGCTCCATGCGCGGGTCGCGAGCGCGCCACGCGGGACGCAGAATAAACAGCATCCACGGCACGACCCACAGCAGGTGCCCCCATAAAACGGCGACCCACTCGCCGTCCAGCCACGTATACAGCGCCAGCTGATATTGGCCGTCTACCAGCGGCAGCGCTGGTAAAATCAGCGGCAGCCAGATCCATCTGTCGAAACGGGAGGGGCCAGACGCCAGCCACAGCAGGCAGATAACCGCGCCGAGCGACGCTGAGCAGAGTCCAAGCCACAGGCTGTTGCCGACGCTATCGCTGACCGGCTGGCTATTCTGCGCCGCCGCGGCAAGCAGCAGGGCGCAGGCCACGCCGCACAGCGGCAGAAGAAGGGCGAAGCTTTTCCCGGCGAGCGCCCGCGGCTGCGGGTGGCGGATCCCCTGAACCTGCGGGATCCGCCGTCGCCAGAGACGCCAGACTCCCCACGCCGCCAGCGCCATGATGCCGAGCGTCAGCAGCAGTACCAGGCTGGCGAGGGCGCCTTTCGCCTGCTGGATCTCATCGCCCTGGCTTAACCATTGCCAGGCCAGCACCGCCAGCGTCGGCGGGTTACCCGGGCCAATCACCAGCGCGACGTCGACCGCCGAAAGGCTCCAGGCGGCGGTGGCCAGCAGCGCTATCGACAGCGCCGGAAGCAGCGTGGGCAAGACTAACCATTTCAGGCACTGCCAGCGTCCGTAGCCGAGGCTTTTTAATACCGTCGCCTGTCCGGCCAGGCGTTTCTCGCCTAACAGGCCATAAACCACCCACAGCAGGAACGCGCTCTCTTTGAGGGCCATCGCCAGGCCCAGTCCAATGCCGTAGCGGTCAACCTGCGGGGTAAAAAAGGGCAACAGGCGCGAGAGCCAGCCGCCATCGGCGAAGAACAGCAGGGCTGCGGTGGCGAAGGCCACGTGGGGCACCGCCAGCAGCAGAGGGAGCCTTGCGGCCAGCCGCCGCCAGCCGCCCGACGGCCAAAGTGCGGCCACGACGGTGAGCGTGATGATCAGTGCGCCGCCAACCGATAGCAGGGTTGAGACGAGAGTCGCCGCCAGCGCCTGGCTGAATTGCGGGTCGGCAAACAGCGACAGCCAGCGCGCGCGGCGGAGCGCCGGAAGCGCCATCAGCGCAGCGGCCGGCAGCAGCGGCAGATAGATCAGCGCGACGGCGGCCCAGGCCAGCAGCCTTAGTGCGTGCCGTAGCGGCGCAGCCATTCCTGCTCCAGCGCGTCAACCCAGGCCGCGTGCGGTTCACCCAGCATAGGCGGCATATTCTGCGGCACAACGGCGTTAATGGCCTGCCGCTCAGTCTCGGTTAATTTCGCCGGATCCAGCACGCTGGGGTCGCCCCACACCGTCGGGTCGGCCTTGCGCAGCTGGGCCTGCGGCGAGAGCAGGAAATTCGCGACCACTTTCGCCCCCGCCGTCGCCCGGGCATTGGCCGGGATCGCCACAAAGTGGACGTTGCCAAGCATCCCCTCGCGGAAGCCGAAACCGTAGCTGTCTTTCGGTAGCTCGCCGCTGACCGCTTTTTGCTGCGCGTGCAGCGGGTTAAAGGTGATGGACAGCCTGAGGGTCCCATTTTTAAGCATGGCATCCATGCGGGCGGGCGAAGCCGGGAAGTCGCGGCCCTGGCGCCACAGCAGAGGGTGAAGCCGATCGAGATAGTGCCACAGCGGCGCGGTCACGGCGGCGAAGGTGGTCTCCTCAGGCGGCTGGCGTAGCGCGTCGGGCCGCGGAGTCAGCGTCAGCAGCAGCTGTTCAAGAAACGCGGTACCGGTAAAATCCGGCGGCCGCGGGTAGGTGACGCTGCCGGGATGCGCGGCGGCGAAAGCCAGCAGCGCCTGCGGAGTGGTGGGCCCGTCGGGCGTTTGTGAGCGGCGGGCGATAAAAGTGAGCTGCGCGCCGCCCCACGGCGACTCGGCGCCGTCGGTGGGAATGGAGAAATCCTCGCGCACCGGCTTTTGCGTATCGACAAAGCGCCAGTTGGGCAGGGTTTCCGCCCACCGGGTTTGCAGCAGCCTGGCGTTTTTCAGGGTGCTGAAGTTTTCGCCGTTGACCCACAGCAGATCGATGGAACCGCCTTTACTGCGTCCGGCGCGGGCTTCGGTCTGGATGCGCTTTACCGCGTCGGCGGCATCCGCAATATGCACGATGCGCAGGTCAATAGCGTAGTCGCGCTTTACCTCACCGCTGACCCAGTCGAGATAGCGGTTCACCGCCGGATCGCCGCCCCAGGCGTTAAACCACACCGTCTGGCCGCGGGCTTCTTGTTGTAGGGATTGCCAGCCGGCGCTGGCGGCCAGCGGGGAGAGCAATAGCAAAGCGAAGACCAGCACACTGCGCATAACCACTCCTTATGGTTTTGAATCGGTTGGGATCCGGCACAATCCCTGGGCGGGGATCGCCATGGCCGAATTAAAGCGCGCCGACAGGTTTTGTAAACCGATCAGCGCGGTGAGTTCGGTGAGCGCGCGGGCGTCAAACTGGCCTGCCAGCCTGTCGCGCAGCGCATCGTCGACCACCGGCGGCGTCATGCTGGCCGCCTCGGCATACTCCAGCGCCAGCCGCTCGCGGTCGCTGAATAGCGCGCTGTCCCGCCATTCGGCGACCGCCAGCAGCTTAGCGTTGCCGCCGCTGCGTTCCGCCAGCTTCATATTGGTGATATCAATGCAAAACTCGCACAGGCACAGCTGCGCGACGCGGGCGCTGACCAGCGATCTCAGCACCGGATCGAGGGGCGAACGCTTGCGTTCCAGATAGCCGACGAACATCGACACCAGGTAAAACACCAGCGGAATACGGCCCCACCAGCGGATAGGGCTGAGTACCTCGCCGTAGTGGCGGCGATGCAGCCAGGCCTGCGGGCGAAGAATCAGCGGAATAGACTTCAGAGGGGGTAAGCTCATCGTGAACGCCTCTTTTGTTGTTCAAGATAGAGCGCTTTCGCGACGACCACCACAATCGCCAGCGCAAACAGGATCGATAAACCGGTCACCAGCCAGAATGTGCCGCCGGTCAGCAGGCTGCCGGTCCACGAATAGACTATCGTCGCGGGCAACTGGCCGAGACCGGTGGCCAGCATAAAGTGGCGAAAGCGCATTGACGTCAGCCCGGCGGCGTAGCTCACCGGGTCGAAGGGAACGAAAGGGAGCAGACGGCAGATTAATATGGTGTGTTTGCCGTAGCGGGTAAAAAAGCCGTCCATACTCTGCAGTACGCTCTTGCCGGTGAGCTTTTCCACCGCGTCGCGGCCGAGCGCTCTGGCGATAAAAAAGCACAGCGCCGCGCCGGCCATCGCGCTCACCCACGACAGCGCGCCGCCCCAGAAGGCGCCGAACAGGGAAGCGTTAGCGAAGGTGATCAGGAAGGCGGGAAGCGGGGCGATAATCGCCTGCAAAATCATCAGGGCGAAGGAGACCAGCGCCGCCTGCGGGCCCCAGGAGTCGATAAAGCGTTCAATAGCCTGCTGATCGAGCGTGGCAAAAGCGGCGAGGCTGCGCTGCATAAACGCATTGACGCCGGGTATCAGCCACCATGCCAGCAGAAGCGCAAACAGCGTCATGCCGATGGCTATCCGGTAGCGCGCGTTGCTATTTTTCATCGTTAGCCTGTATCCGTGATGTCTCGATTCGCCGATAGCGGGCATATCTTTTCGCCGCCTGAATCAGGGCAAATAAGGCCAGCCCCGCGAGGGTTAGCTTCAGTATAAACAGGGGGGTGATACCCTCGCGGATAAGCTCGCTGGCCATCAGCGTATAGATAAATATGCCGGGCAAGGTGGTGAGGGCGGAAATAAAGGTAAACGTCCAGAACGGAATCGCCGTCAGGCCATAGGCGTAGTTCTGCACATTATAGGGAAACAGCGGGATGAGCCGGGTCAGAATTAAAAAATCGGTGCCGCTACGGGCGATGCCTTTTTCAATGGCCTGAAAAATCGCCGTCTGCCCGACGTATTTAAGCAGCAGCTCGCGGCCCAGCCAGCGGGCGAACAGAAACGACGCGGAGGAGGCGAGCGTCGCCGCCAGCAGCGATAGCAAGGTTCCCGCCAGCGGACCGAAAATCACCCCGCCGGCAATCACTAATAGAGAGCCCGGTAGCAAAAACAGGGTGGCGACGATAAACAGCAGAATATAGAGCGTATAGCCGAAGGCGCCGCTCTGGCGGATCATTTCGCGCAGACGATCAAAATGGGTAACCAGCCCGGCAAAACCCGACTGCTGAATAATACAGGCGACAATGCTCAATATCACCACAACAAAAAGCAGCTTATATTCTGCTTTATGACGGCTTCTTTTGCATTGGGTTCTCCTGTATGGCGAGGGCGGTCTGAAGTGCGCGCGACAGTATAATAGTTTGCCGCCGTTCACAATCTCTGACGGCGGCTTTTTTGATATGGCTCAGGCTCTCCGGGCGGGAGAGCCTGACAGAGGGAATATTTAGACTTTAAAGGTCGCCCATACCGGCGCGTGGTCGGACGGCTTTTCCATTGCGCGAATTTCGTAGTCGATGCCGGTTTCGATGCAGCGCTGCGCCAGCGGGGTGCTTGCCAGCAGCAGATCGATACGCAGCCCGCGGTTATCGTCAAAGCCCTTAGAGCGATAGTCGAACCACGAGAAGTGTTCGTTGTCCTGCGGATTCGCATGGCGGTAAGTATCCACCAGGCCCCAGCCCAGCAGGCGCTCCATCCATTCGCGCTCTTCCGGCAGGAAGGAACACTTGCCGGTACGCAGCCAGCGCTTGCGGTTCTCTTCACCGATGCCGATATCGAGATCGGTCGGGCTGATATTCATGTCGCCCATGATCAGTACCGGATTCTCTTTATTCAGTTCGGTATCAAGGTAGTTTTGCAGGTTCTGATAAAACGCCGCCTTCGCCGGGAATTTGGTTTCATGATCGCGACTTTCGCCCTGCGGGAAATAGCCGTTAATCACCGTCACGTTGCCAAACGGGGAAGGGATCTCCGCCATGATGATGCGGCGCTGGGCCTCTTCACCATCGTTTGGGAAACCGCGACGCACGGAGATAGGCGTCTCTTTGGTCAGCAGCGCGACGCCGTAATGGCCTTTCTGCCCGTGATAAAAGACGTTATAGCCCAACTTTGCCACCTCTTCGAGAGGAAACATATCGTCGTGAACTTTGGTTTCCTGTAGGCCGATGACGTCGGGCTGGTGTTTATCGATGATGGCGGCCAGCTGATGCGGGCGGGCACGCAGGCCGTTGATATTAAAAGAGACAAATTTCATAGTCGCTGCCACTGTGCAAGGTGAATAGTGCAGGGATGGTAGCAGAAATTCGCCGGGCTGGCTGCGCAAAGGCGCTTTATTCTGCCGATTGCAGCGGTTGGTAGCCTGTTTGCACAAACTGTGCACCATTCTGGAACGCGCTGCGCCAAAAAAGGGCGATTATTGCCGATAAATTTCGTCAAGGATCACAATTACAGAATTATATCTTACCCCTGCATAATCTTTCTATTTATTCCACTACAAAAGCCTCTTCTTGTATTTTTATTCACTTTTTATGCATTTTATGTGAATAGCGATCTTTCGTAACTTATTGATATTTCGTTGACGACTTCGATTTATGCATTTTTACCTCTGGCTGGCACGAACCGTGCAATCTACATTTACAGCGTAATAACCATATTCATTAACATTATTTAAACTTTTTATTTACCGGAAGAGGTCGATATGTCTCAGTCAATTACGCGTAGCAACTTTGATGAATGGATGATGCCTGTATACGCGCCAGCGGCTTTTATTCCGGTACGCGGCGAGGGGTCACGCCTGTGGGATCAGCAGGGAAAAGAGTATATCGATTTTGCCGGCGGCATCGCGGTGAACGCCCTCGGCCACGCTCATCCTCGGCTGGTTAAGGCGCTGACCGGGCAGGCGGAAAAGTTCTGGCATACCGGTAACGGCTATACCAATGAGCCGGTATTGCGTCTGGCTAAGCAGCTGATTGACGCCACTTTTGCCGACCGGGTCTTTTTCTGTAATTCCGGGGCCGAAGCCAACGAAGCGGCGCTAAAACTGGCACGCAAATATGCCCACGATCGTTTCGGTAGTGAGAAAAGCGGCATCGTGGCGTTCAAGAATGCCTTCCACGGCCGCACGCTGTTTACCGTTTCCGCGGGCGGCCAGCCGGCCTATTCGCAGGATTTTGCGCCGCTGCCGCCGCAGATTCAGCACGCCATCTATAACGACCTCGACTCGGCAAAGGCGCTGATCGACGACAACACCTGCGCGGTGATCGTCGAACCGATGCAGGGGGAAGGCGGCGTCGTGCCTGCGGATGCGGACTTCCTGCGCGGCCTGCGTGAACTTTGCGATGCGCACAACGCGCTGCTGATTTTCGATGAAGTCCAGACCGGCGTAGGCCGTACCGGGGAGCTGTACGCCTATATGCACTACGGCGTGACGCCGGACGTGCTTTCCACCGCGAAAGCGCTGGGCGGCGGTTTCCCGATCGGCGCGCTGCTGGCATCGGAGCGCTGCGCCAGCGTGATGACCGTCGGCACCCACGGCACGACCTACGGCGGCAACCCGCTGGCCTGCGCGGTGGCGGGAGAAGTGTTTGCCATCGTCAACACCCGCGAAGTGCTCAGCGGCGTTAAGCAGCGCCATCAATGGTTCTGCGAACGGCTCAACGCGATTAACGCGCGTTACGGCCTGTTTAAAGAGATTCGCGGCCTGGGGCTGCTTATCGGCTGCGTGCTGAAGGATGAATATGCCGGCAAGGCGAAGACCATCAGTAATGAGGCGGCGGAAGAGGGGCTGATGATGCTGATCGCCGGCGCCAACGTGGTGCGTTTCGCTCCGGCGCTGATTATCAGCGAAGAAGAGATCAACGCCGGGCTGGATCGCTTCGAACTGGCCTGCAAACGCTTTCTCGCGGGGGTCTCATCATGATGGTGATCCGTCCTGTAGAAAAAGGCGATCTGCCGGGGCTAATGACCCTGGCGGGCGAGACCGGCGGCGGCCTGACGTCGCTGCCGGCCGATGAAGCCACGCTGGCCGCGCGCATTGAACGTTCGCAGATGACCTGGCGCGGCGAGCTGCCGAAAAGCGAGCAGGGTTATGTGTTCGTTCTTGAGGACTGCGCCAGCGGCGCGGTAGCGGGAATTTGCGCCATTGAGGTGGCCGTCGGGCTTAACGACCCCTGGTACAACTATCGCGTCGGTACCCAGGTGCACGCATCGAAAGAGCTTAACGTCTACAACGCCCTGCCGACGCTGTTTCTCAGTAACGACCATACCGGCAGCAGCGAACTGTGCACGCTGTTCCTGGATCCAAAATGGCGTAAAGAGGGCAACGGCTATCTGCTGTCGAAATCGCGTTTTCTGTTTATGGCCGCCTTTCGCGAACGTTTCAACGATAAGGTCGTGGCGGAAATGCGCGGCGTCATTGACGAACACGGCTACTCGCCGTTCTGGGAGAGTCTCGGGAAACGCTTCTTCGCGATGGAGTTCTCCCGCGCCGACTACCTGTGCGGCACCGGGCAGAAGGCGTTTATCGCCGCGCTGATGCCGAAGCACCCGCTGTATATCGACTTTTTAAGCGACGAAGCGCGAGCGGTCATCGGCGAGGTCCATCCGCAAACCGCGCCGGCACGCGCGGTGCTGGAGAAAGAGGGATTTCGCTATCTCAACTATGTCGATATCTTCGACGGCGGCCCGACGCTGGAGTGCGAAATTGACCGGGTGCGGGCCATTCGCAAAAGCCGGCTGGTCACCGTCGTCGAAGGCCAGCCCGTGCCGGGCGAGTGGCCGGCCTGTCTGGTTGCTAATGAGCAGTACCAGCAGTTTCGCGCCATGCTCGTTCACGCCGACCCGGAGATCGACCGCATGGTACTAAGCGCCCGCGAGCTGGATGCCCTGAAATGCCACCCCGGCGACCAGATTCGCCTGGTTCGTCTGTGCCCTGAGGAGAAAAAATCATGAGTTTATGGATTAACGGCGACTGGCAAAGCGGTCGCGGCCCGGCCCGTAGTAAACATAACCCGGTAAGCCAGGCGCTGCTGTGGCAGGGCAACGATGCCGATGCCGGGCAGGTGGCGCTGGCGGTCACCGCGGCGCGCGCGGCGTTTCCCGCGTGGGCGCGTCAGCCGTTTGCCGCCCGGAAAGCGATAGCGGAAAAGTTTGCTTCGTTACTGGAAGCGAACAAAGGCGAATTAACCCGGATTATCGCCCAGGAGACCGGCAAACCGCGCTGGGAAGCGGCAACGGAAATTACCGCGATGATCAACAAAATCGCCATTTCGGTGAACGCGTATCATAGCCGTACGGGGGAAGCGCAGACCGCGATGGCGGACGGAGAGGCGACGCTGCGCCATCGGCCGCACGGCGTGCTGGCGGTCTTTGGCCCCTACAATTTTCCCGGACATCTGCCTAACGGGCATATCGTTCCGGCGCTGCTGGCGGGGAATACCGTGGTATTCAAACCCAGCGAGCTGACGCCTCAAAGCGGCGAGGCGGTGGTGAAACTATGGGCCGAAGCCGGCCTGCCGCCGGGCGTGCTTAACCTACTCCAGGGCGGGCGGGAAACCGGCGAAGCGCTGAGCGGCCAGTCTGACATCGACGGCCTGCTATTTACCGGCAGCTCGACGACGGGTTTTCAACTTCATCGCCAGCTTGCCGGGCAGCCGGAAAAAATTCTCGCTCTTGAGATGGGCGGCAACAACCCGCTGATCGTCGATGACCCACAGGATATCGACGCCGCGGTCCATCTGACCATTCAGTCGGCGTTTATTACTGCCGGACAGCGCTGCACCTGCGCGCGCCGGCTGCTGGTAAAACGCGGCGAGATCGGCGATGCGTTTCTTCAGCGGCTTGTGACGGTGTCACAAACGCTGATTCCCGACGCGTGGGACGCTGAACCTCAGCCGTTCCTCGGCGGGTTAATTTCAGCGCAGGCCGCGCAAAAGGTGCATCAGGCCTGGCTGGCCCACGTGGCCAGCGGCGGCAAAACCCTGCTGGAGCCGCGCCTGCTGCAGGCCGGAACTTCGCTGCTGACGCCGGGTATTATCGAGATGAGCGCGGTGGCGCAGGTGGCCGACGAAGAGGTCTTCGGGCCGCTGCTCTGCGTCTGGCGCTATGACCATTTCGATGAGGCGATTGCCCTCGCGAACGCGACCCGTTTCGGGCTTTCCTGCGGGCTGATCTCCGCCGAACGCGACAAATTCGACCAGCTGCTGCTGGAGGCGCGGGCCGGGATCGTTAACTGGAACAAACCCTTAACCGGCGCCGCCAGCACCGCGCCGTTCGGCGGTACCGGCGCTTCCGGTAACCACCGGCCGGGGGCGTGGTACGCCGCAGACTATTGCGCCTGGCCGATGGCCAGTCTCGAATCACCGGAGCTGGCGCTGCCGGCAATCCTCAGCCCCGGGCTGAATTTCCGTAAGGAGACATCACAATGAAAGCCCGGGAAGTGAACTTTGACGGGCTGCCGGGCCTGACCCACCACTATGCGGGTTTATCTTTCGGCAACGAAGCCTCGACGAAGCACCGCTATCGGGTGTCGAACCCGCAGCTGGCGGCAAAGCAGGGGCTGAAAAAAATGAAAGCGCTGGCGGATGCTGGCTATCCGCAGGCGCTGATCCCGCCGCAGGAGCGGCCAAACATTCCGCTGTTGCGGCAGATCGGTTTTAGCGGTAGCGATGAGCAGGTGCTGGAAAAGGCGGCGCGCCAGGCGCCGGAACTGCTCTCGGCGGTCAGCTCCGCGTCATCGATGTGGGTGGCTAACGCCGCCACGGTCTCGCCCTCGGCCGATTCGCTGGATGGCCGGGTGCATCTGACCGTCGCCAACCTGAACGATAAATTCCATCGCGCCAGCGAAGCGCCGACCACCGAAGCGCTGCTGCGGGCGATTTTCCCCGATGAGCAGCGGTTTGCCGTACACGGCGCGCTGCCCCAGGTATCGCTGTTCGGTGATGAAGGGGCGGCAAACCATAACCGCCTCGGCGGCGACTACGGCGCGCCCGGCGTGCAGCTGTTTATTTACGGCCGCCAGCAGGGGGGCGAAGATAATCCGCTGCGCTACCCGGCGCGGCAGACGCTCGAGGCCAGCCAGGCCGTCGCCCGCCTGAATCAGGTCAATCCCCGGCAGGTGATTTTCGCCCGACAAAATCCGGCGGTGATTGATAAAGGCGTGTTTCATAACGATGTGATTGCGGTAAGCAATCAGCAGGTGCTGTTTTGCCACGAGCAGGCGTTTGTTGACCAGCCGCAGCTCCTGCAGCAGCTGGCGCAGCAGGTCTCCGGCTTTACGCCGCTGGTGGTGCCGGCGAGTCAGGTTTCGGTGGAAGAGGCGGTGGCGACCTATCTGTTCAACAGCCAGCTGCTAAGCAAAGAAGAAGGCGGGATGCGGCTGATTTTGCCGCTGGAAGCGCAGGAACACCCGGGCGTCTGGCGCTACCTGAACCGGCTGGTGGAGGGCGATAACCCCATCGATGAGCTGCAGGTTTACGATCTGCGTGAAAGCATGGCCAACGGCGGCGGACCGGCCTGCCTGCGGCTGCGGGTGGTGCTGACGGAGGACGAGCGGCAGGCGGTGAATCCGGCGGTCATGATGAACGATACGCTGTTCGCCACTCTGAATGACTGGGTAGACCGCTACTATCGCGATCGCCTGACCCAGGTCGATCTCGCGGACCCGCAGCTGCTGCGAGAAGGCCGCGAGGCGCTCGACCGCTTAACGCAAATCCTGCGCCTGGGCTCAGTGTATCCGTTTCAGCAATAAGGAGGCGTCGTGGACGACTTTCTGGCACTTACTCTGGCGGGGCGTCTGCCCCACCATTTCCATGGTCAAACCGCGCATTTCCGCTGGCACTGGATTGACTGCGGTATTCTGCAGCTCATTCCTCATGAACCCTGCGATCGGTCATTGGTTTTGTCATCCGGGCTTCACGGCAATGAAACCGCACCGGTCGAAATCACCGATTTACTGCTGCGGCAGCTGTTTCGTGGGGAAATACCGCTCCGCTGGCGGCTGCTGGCGATCTTTGGTAACCCTCCGGCGCTGCGGGCCAACAAGCGCTATATGCACAGCGATATCAACCGGATGTTCGGCGAGCGTTGGCGCGCTTTTAGCGCCAGCGATGAAACCGTTCGCGCCCGGCAACTGGAGCATGCGCTGGCGCGATTTTATGCCGGGACGCCCGGCGAGCGCTGGCACCTGGATTTACATACCGCCATACGCGGTTCGCTGCATACCCGCTTTGGTGTCCTGCCGGCGCGGGATACGCCGTGGGATGAGGCGTTTTTGCGCTGGTTAGGGGCGGCAGGGCTGGAGGCGCTGGTGTTTCATCAGCAGCCTGGCGGGACTTTTACCCATTTCAGCTGTGAACGCTTTGGCGCGCGCTCCTGCACGCTGGAGCTCGGCAAGGCGCTACCATTTGGCGAAAACGATCTGCGCTTGTTCGCGGCGACTCAACGCGCGCTGTCGCTGCTGCTGGCGGGAGAAGTGACGGCGGAAGAGGCGCACGCGCCGCTGCGCTACAGGGTGGTACAGCAAATTACCCGCAGCAGCGACAGTTTCCAGCTGCATATGTCGGCGCAGACGCTGAACTTTACGCCGTTTGCCGCCGGGACGCTGCTTGCTGAGGATGGCGATACCCGCTACATAGTGGAAAGGGATCAAGAGTACGTTTTGTTTCCCAACCCCAGCGTTGCCTTCGGCCAGCGCGCCGGGCTCATGCTGGAGCGCTTCCGGTGAATCCGTCGCCCGTCCGGGCGGCGGCATTTATTTTAGCGTTTATTTTTCCGCAGCCATCTTATTTTTTCGTGCTCTGTCCATTGATTGCAGATTATTCCTGGTGAAATGCTTTGTTTTTAATCTCCGCTGATTTATAATCTTCATAATTTCCCATTAAAACAGCTGCTTATTTATTTTTTATTGCATTTACCCCCTCATTTTCCTTATTTTCTCCATAATTGGCGAGAAAATGTTTTTTACACTTTCAATGTTTTACGCTTGCTCTGATTAATTGACGATAAACGTCGTAAAGTTAATCTCGTCAACACGGCAACGCGCCGTAAGAATAACGCAAAGTAAGGATTGAACTATGAAGAAGATTACAGCACTGTTTGTTGCCTCTACTCTGGCTCTGGGCGCGGCTAACCTGGCCCACGCGGCTGACGCTACTGCAACCCCAACCGATAACGCGCCGATGATGCATCATAAGCGCGGACCTGCGGGCCCACATGAAATGATGTTTAAAGGGCTGAACCTGACCGATGCGCAGAAAACGCAAATCCGCGACATTATGAAGAGCCAGCGCGACAGCATGAAGCGTCCGTCCCTGGATGAGCGCCGCGCGATGCATGAGCTGGTAGCCAGCGATACCTTCGATAAGGCAAAAGCGGAAGCGCAGATTGATAAGATGGAAGCCCAGCATAAAGAGATGGCGCTGGCTCGTCTGGAAACCCAGAACAAGATTTACAACATTCTGACGCCGGAACAGAAAAAGCAGTTCAATGCCAATTTTGAGAAGCATCTGACAGATCGTAAAGCGCCGGAAGGTAAAATGCCTGCACCTGCTGAATAACTCAGCGCGCTGACTTAAGACCGCCGGTCTTGCCCAATAACGCCAACAGGCTTTGGGCAGGGCCGGCGGTTTTTTCTTATTTGAAGCACTGCTGCCGGTTGCCCTGGCGCTTGGCGTAGGGAAAACATGGGCAAATACCTTTGCCCACTACCTGAGTAGTACAGGCGCCGTGTCGCATGCGTTTGCCGGCACCGACTGTGGAAGCGTCCACCACTTCAGCGAAGCCTGCCGAACCGCCTCTATGTCAACGCCGGATAGCGGTTCAGGGAGCGGTTCATCATCAGGCTCCGGTTACAGCGGCTCCGGTTCCTCCGGAGGCGGCTCGGGCGGCGGCGGCTGGTAATTGCCCCAATAGCGTATCGGGGCTGACATTCACCTCACAAAGGATGGAGCTTATAGCGGCCGCTGAGCAGCGGCTTACACAATATTTTATAACCGTCATGGTCAAATTTGGCCGACAGGCGCGTGAGTGATGACGCCTGCGACAGAGACTCTACCGCGCCGAGCCAAAGCCAGTTTTGAATAATGTGGTATTGGGTCATATCCTCGCTGCTCTCTTCCAGTGCGATTGCCCCGGCCCAGGGCCAGCATACCAGCTGCATCTTTTGCATATTGTCGACCAGACGCTGCTGGTGTGCTTCAACGCTCTCTTTTCCGCAACAGGCGCCCGCGCAGCGGCCGAGCGCCGAACGAAAGCAGGCCCGCCCGCGGTTGAGCGGCTCGAGGCCCATTAATCCGTAGCACAGGCGATGCTCGTCGGCGATTTTTTGCAGCGCCTGCAGCGCCGCGCGGCGGTTGGCAAAAAGACCATAGAGATCGCTTTGCAGGGAAAAATCCAGCTCGCTGGCGTACACCACCTGTGGACGGGCGTCAGCCAGGCGTAATGAACATAGCTGTCGGTTTTGCCGCAGACGCTTATTGAATAGCGGCTGCTGTTCTTTAATGAGCTGTGCTTCTAATAAGAGTGCGCCCAGCTCTCCCGCCGTTCGTTGCCAGGTAATGCGCCGGGACTGGCGCAGCATCGCCGCTTCGTCGGGCGTGCGTAGATGCGACAACACCCGGCTGCGGATATTCACGCTTTTCCCGATATAGAGCGGTAGGGTATCGCTTTCGCCGTGGAACAGATACACCCCCGGCTGCCTGGGCAAAGCCTCAAGCCACGGACGCAGATGTTCGGGATACTCATAAATTGCCGCCGCTTCAAATTCGAGACGCGGGGCGGATTGCCTTCTTGCCACTTTTGCTCCTGGTGCTGGTTATTTATCCAGTATAGCAGTTGAAGGTAGAGGCGAAAAGGATAAAAAATCGCCCCGAACCGGGTCGGGGCGGAGGGGGAGAGGCGAATTACTTTTTCCAGAAGTCGTCGAAGACCGTAATCGGCGGTCTGCGTTTATGCTCGGTTTTCAAATACCAGCCTTCAATCGTTTTCGCAATTTTCTCATCCAGCGCTTTGCCTTCCAGATAATCATCAATATTTTCGTAGGTGACGCCCAGCGCCACTTCGTCCGGCAGGGAGGGGCGGTCGTCCTCAAGATCGGCGGTCGGCAGTTTTTTATAGAGATGTTCCGGGCAGCCTAGCTGGGCCAGCAGCTGTTTGCCCTGGCGTTTGTTAAGGCGAAAGATAGGGTTAATATCCGTACCGCCATCACCGTATTTGGTGAAGAATCCGGTAATGGCTTCCGCCGCATGGTCGGTACCCACCACGACGCCGTGGGTCATTCCGGCGATGCTGTACTGCGCCTTCATGCGTTCGCGGGCTTTTTCGTTACCGCGAACAAAGTCGCTAAGTTCAATCCCGGCCTCGCGCAGCGCCTGTTCGCTGGCCAGCACCGCGCCTTTGATATTGACCGTTAATACGCGATCCGGCTGAATAAAAGCGATAGCGTCCTGGCAGTCCTGCTCATCCGCCTGCACGCCGTAAGGCAGACGCACGGCAATAAACTGCAGGCTGCTGTCACCGGTTTCGGCACGCAGTTCGTTGATGGCTAACTGACACAATTTACCGGTTAGCGTTGAATCCTGGCCACCGCTGATGCCGAGGACCAGTGATTTAATAAAAGGGTATCTCTGAAGATAGGCCTTCAAAAAGTCTACGCTGCGGCGTATCTCGGCTTCGACATCGATCTGGGGTTTTGCGCCCAGCGCCTGAATAATCTCTTGTTGTAGCGTCATTGCGCCCTCCGGGAAGTGAATCTGTTTGCCAATCAGCAGTGGTTTAACCTACCTCTTTGCCGGTAAAACGACAAGGATCACAATTTTGAGTGAAGCAAAAGCAGGCAACCTCAACAAGAGGGGATTTATTATTAGAAAGCTCTTAATTTCGCTTCATTTCCACCTTCGGCTTGAAAAATAACGATATTTATTCCAGGCTTATTAACACGCCAAAAAAAAGAGGATGGTATATGAACAAGCATTTTGCAGGATTTCTGGGCGCAGCAGCAGTATTGACCCTGCTGGCAGGGTGTACGGCCTACGACCGTACGAAAGATCAGTTCACTCAACCCGTGGTTAAAGACGTTAAGAAAGGCATGACCCGCGCGCAGGTTGCGCAAATTGCCGGTAAACCTTCATCAGAAGTCACCATGATCCACGCGCGCGGTACCTGCCAGACATATATCCTGGGTCAACGCGATGGTAAAATTGAAACCTACTTCGTTGCGCTGGATGAAACCGGCCGCGTGATGAATTCTGGTTATCAGACCTGCGCCGAGTACGATACCGACCCACGCAACAGCAAGTAACGCCCCGCCATAGTGCTGATTCCTACGAAAGCCTGACCAGTGGTCGGGCTTTTTTATGAGTTCTGATGCTTATTTAATTGCGCGAATTATTTGAGGGAAATGTGAAGGCAGTCAAAACGCGAGGTCAATGAGAGACAATTCTGTTCAAGGAGGAATTATCCTGCTGCCGATCGATGCCGTATACTCAATGCATAAACAATACTAATTCAAAGAAATATCTCTTACCGCCTCTCGGGCATCAATGATGCAAAGAGGATCGGGTCACACACATTGAGGAAGCGTTCATGGAAAAGAAACATATCTACCTGTTCTGTTCTGCTGGGATGTCGACATCACTGCTGGTATCGAAAATGCGTGCCCAGGCCGAGAAGTATGAAGTGCCGGTGATTATTGAAGCATTTCCGGAGACCTTAGCCGGTGAAAAAGGACCTGATGCGGATGTCGTATTATTAGGCCCACAAATTTCCTATATGCTGCCGGACATTCAGCGTTTACTGCCAAATAAACCCGTAGAAGTCATTGATTCTGTTCTGTACGGTAAGATCGATGGTTTAGGTGTTCTGAAAGCGGCCGTTGCGGCCATTAAGAAAGCTGCTGCACAATAATTTTATTTTAAAACTCGACATCTTTCGGATGGCAGCGGTTAGAATTTCGTGAGGGTGTATTTTAGCTGCTCGCTGTCCGAAATACCCAGAGTTTATTTTCCCGTCAAAGAGTAATTTCATCTATCATTGCCGCAATGACTATATTGCGGCCTTAAAGGGTATTTATTATGAGTAAAGTGATTGACTCGCTTGAAAAGGTACTCCTGCCTTTTGCCGTCAAAATAGGAAGGCAGCCCCACGTCAATGCAATTAAAAACGGCTTTATTAAGTTAATGCCATTGACGCTAGCCGGGGCGATGTTTGTTTTAATTAACAACGTATTTTTGAGCTTTGGCGACGGTTCATTCTTTTATTCAATGGGCATCCGTCTGGATGCTTCTACAATAGAAACGCTTAACGGTTTTAAAGCTATCGGCGGTAACGTTTATAACGGTACGCTTGGCATTATGTCGCTCATGGCACCTTTCTTTATTGGCTCCGCTTTAGCTGAGGAGCGGAGAGTAGACCCGATGGCCGCCGGTTTACTGGCCGTTGCGGCATTTATGACCGTCACGCCTTATAGCGTCGGTGAAGCCTACGCCGTGGGCGCGAACTGGTTAGGCGGCGCCAATATCATTTCTGGTATTGTCATCGGTCTGGTCGTTGCCGAGATGTTCACCTTTATCGTTCATCGCAACTGGGTGATTACGCTGCCGTCCAGCGTGCCGGCCTCGGTTTCCCGTTCATTCTCTGCGGTTATTCCGGCCTTTATTATCCTCTCGATTATGGGGATTATCTCCTGGGCGTTGACCCACTGGGGAACTAACTTCCACCAGATCATCATGGACACTATCTCCACGCCGCTGGCTTCAATGGGCGCCGTCGTAGGCTGGGCATACGTCATTTTCACCTCGCTGCTGTGGTTCTTCGGCGTACACGGGTCGCTGGCGCTGTCAGCGCTGGATAGCGGAATCATGACGCCGTGGGCGCTGGAAAACATCGCAACCTACCAGCAGTACGGTTCCGTCGAGGCCGCGCTGGCCGCGGGTAAGAGCTTCCATATGTGGGCCAAGCCGATGCTGGATTCCTACATCTTCCTTGGCGGTACCGGCGCGACTCTGGGCTTAATCATCGCCATCTTTATCGCTTCACGTCGTGAGGATCATCGTCAGGTGGCGAAACTGGCGCTGCCGTCAGGCATCTTCCAGATTAACGAGCCAATCCTGTTCGGTCTGCCGATCATTATGAACCCGGTGATGTTTATCCCCTTCATTCTGATTCAGCCTCTGCTGGCGGCTATCACCATGACGGCTTATACCCTGGGCGTCATTCCGCCGATTACCAATATCGCGCCGTGGACCATGCCGACCGGTTTAGGCGCCTTCTTTAACACCAACGGTAGCGTAGCCGCTCTGCTGCTGGCCCTGTTCAACCTTGCCGTGTCCACCCTGGTCTACCTGCCGTTTGTGGTGATTTCCAACAAAGCGCAGGGCGTCATTGAGCAGGAAGAGAGCGAAGAAGATATCGCTAACGCACTGAAATTCTAATATTGAGCGGTACGGGAGATTTCCCGTACCGTCCTGGAAATAAGGGAGTCATTATGTTTGATCTGGATAACATCGCAGCAGAAGAGACCGCGGTAAACGACCTCGAAGAGGTGGTGATGGGGCTGATTATCAACTCCGGTCAAGCGCGCAGCCTGGCTTATGCCGCGCTGAAGCAGGCAAAGCAGGGAGATTTCGAGGCGGCGAAAACGATGATGGAACAGTCGCGTATGGCGCTGAGCGAAGCGCATCTTGTGCAGACGCAGCTGATTGAGAGCGATGAGGGCGAAGGCAAAATGAAGGTGAGCCTGGTGCTGGTTCATGCGCAGGATCATCTGATGACCTCAATGCTGGCTCGTGAGCTGGTTGCCGAATTGATTGAGCTGCACGAGAAGGTACAATAGGTCATCGACACGATGAGGCAGCCAAAGATGATGACCACTGAAATCAGTACCGCCCGGGAGCAACAACTCTTTAACGGCAAGAACTTTCATGTGGTCATCTATAACAAAACGGAGAGCGTAAGCGGGCTTCACCAGCATGATTACTACGAGTACACCATCGTTTTAACCGGGCGCTATTATCAGGTGATTAATGGTAAGCGGGTGCTGCTGGAGCGCGGGGATTTTGTCTTTATCCCAATGGGGTCGCATCACCAGAGTTTTTATGAATTTGGCGCGACGCGCATTCTTAACGTTGGCATCAGCAAAAGTTTCTTTGAGAAACATTATCTGCCGCTGCTGCCGTTTGGTCTGGTCGCCTCACAGGTCTATGCCGTTAAAAGTACTTTTCTCAGTTATATTGAGTCGGTTATTGCATCACTGAATTTTCGCGAAACTGAATTCGACGAATTTATCGAGTTGGTGTCTTTTTACACCCTGAATCGTTTGCGGCACTATCGTGAAGAACCTACGGAAGACGTTATTCCGCAATGGTTAAAAAATACCGTTGAGGGTATGCACGATAAGCTTAAATTTGGCGAGGGGGCGCTGGAAAATATGGTCGAGCTTTCCGGGAAAACTCAGGAATACTTAACCCGGGCAACCCAGCGTTATTACGCCAAAACGCCGATGCAGATGATTAATGATATTCGCATCAACTTCGCCAAAAAACAGCTGGAGATAACCAACTACTCGGTGACCGATATCGCCTATGAGTCGGGGTACAGTAGCCCAAGTCTGTTTATTAAAACATTCAAGAAGCTGACTTCCTTTACCCCCAGCAGCTATCGGAAACACCTCACCAGTATTAATTAACCGGGCGCGGAATAGTCCGCGCGGTCTAAATATTCAAATTAACTGTCCGTATTTAAACGGAGAGCGGGTGCCGCATACGCGCTATCCGCAAGGGAGAAAAAGATGAGCCAAAAATTGAAGGTAGTGACTATCGGCGGCGGCAGCAGCTATACCCCGGAATTACTGGAAGGATTCCTGAAGCGTTATCATGAACTGCCGATTAGCGAACTGTGGCTGGTGGACGTCGCGGAAGGGCAGGAAAAGCTCGATATTATCCACGCGCTGTGCCAACGCATGGTGGAAAAAGCCGGCGTCCCGATGAAAGTCTACAAGACCCTCGATCGCCGCGCGGCGCTGGAAGGCGCAGATTTCGTCACCACCCAGCTGCGCGTCGGCCAGCTTAAGGCGCGCGAAAAGGATGAGCGTATTCCGCTGAGCCACGGCTATTTAGGCCAGGAAACCAACGGCGCGGGCGGACTGTTTAAAGGTCTGCGCACCATTCCGGTCATTTTTGACATTGTGAAAGATGTGCAGGAAGTCTGTCCGAACGCCTGGGTGATTAACTTTACCAACCCGGCGGGCATGGTGACCGAAGCGGTTTATCGTCATACCGGCTTTAAGCGCTTTATTGGCGTGTGCAATATTCCTATCGGCATGAAGATGTTTATCACCGATGTGCTGAAGCTGAGCCCAAGCGATGAGCTCAATATCGATCTGTTTGGTCTGAACCATCTGGTGTTCGTGCGGGATGTGCTGGTCAACGGCGTTTCGCGCTTTGACGAGCTGCTTGACGGCGTGGCGTCGGGTCGATTGAGCGCAAACTCGGTGAAAAATATCTTTGATTTGCCGTTTAGCGAAGGGCTGCTCCGTTCGCTGCGCCTGATCCCTTGTTCCTATCTGCTCTACTACTTTAAGCCAAAAGAGATGCTGGCGATTGAAATGGGCGAGTACTACAAAGGCGGCGCCCGCGCGCAGGTGGTGCAGAAGGTTGAGAAACAGCTGTTTGAGCTGTACAAAGATCCGGATCTGAACGTTAAACCAAAAGAGCTGGAACAGCGCGGCGGGGCGTATTACTCCGACGCCGCCTGTGAAGTGATTAACGCCATTTACAATGATAAGCAGGCCGAACATTACGTGAACGTGCCGCATCACGGCCATGTGGATAACATCCCGGCCGACTGGGCGGTCGAGATGACCTGTACGCTGGGTCGCGACGGTGCGAAACCGACGCCGCGCATCACGCATTTCGACGAAAAAGTGCTGGGACTGATTTACACCATTAAAGGCTTTGAAGTCGCGGCCAGCGAAGCGGCAATCAGCGGTAAACTGGATGATGTGCTGCTGGCGCTTAACCTGAGCCCGCTGATCCACTCCGATCGTGACGCCGAACAGCTGGCGCGTGAGATGATCCTTGCGCACGAGCAGTGGCTGCCAAACTTTGCGGCGACTATCGAAAAACTGAAACAGTAACGGGAGCGGCTTATGGAACGCGTGTTAATCGTCAATGCCGATGACTTTGGCCTCAGCAAAGGGCAAAACTACGGCATTATCGAAGCCTGCAAGAACGGTCTGGTCACCTCCACGACGGCGCTGGTCAACGGCGCGGCGATCGGCCACGCTGCCCAGCTTAGCCGCTGCGTCCCTGAGCTGGCGGTGGGGATGCACTTTGTCCTGACGCTGGGCGAACCGCTGTCGGCGATGCCGGGCTTAACCCGCGAAGGTCGTCTCGGTAAGTGGATTTGGCAGATGGCGGAAGAGGATAGCCTGCCGTTGGATGAGATCGCGCACGAGCTGGAGTGCCAGTACCGGCGCTTTGTCGAGCTGTTTGGCCATGAGCCGACGCATATCGACAGCCATCACCATGTGCATATGATTGCGCAGATTTACCCCATCGTTGCCGCCTTTGCGCGCGAGAAAGGGGTGGCGCTGCGGATTGACCGGCAGCTGGCGACGCTGTCAGGATTATCGCAGGATGCGGCGCGCAGCAGCGATGGGTTTACCAGCGAGTTTTACGGGGAAGGGGTTTCGGAAGCGCTGTTTCTGCAAACCCTGGATGCCTCTATCCAGCGTGATGAGCGATCGCTGGAGGTGATGTGCCACCCGGCGTTCGTTGATAACACGATTATGGGTAGCGCCTATTGCTATCCGCGCCTGACCGAACTGGACGTGCTCACCGCCGAGTCGCTGAGGTATGCAATTGCCGAGCGCGGCTACCGGCTCGGCACCTATCGCGATGTGTAAGTAAAGAGAAGTGAGAAGCCCGGCAGAAATGCCGGGCTTTTGTTATGCCGGGATCGCGGCAATTTTGGCGCTTCTCGACCACACCCGATGCGCCGCCATAAGGGTAATCAGTGCATCCACCGACGAATTATCGATGGGGTCCGTCTCAACGATGCCTTCTTCCCCCTGACTGGCAACCTGCAGCGGCGCTTTGCACTGCCGGGCATCGCCTGCCAGCAGAATCGGCTTCAGGTGTTTATAGGCTTCCAGCAGATAGTAGTGGAAATCACCGTTGTTGCTCAGGCTTTGCAGATCGCCGCCGGGAACAATGACCGCGTCCACGGTAAGCGATGGCGACCCGGCAAAGGTCCCGGCCACCGGCAGCTCGGTACCGTCATCGGCCTGCACTTTCCCCATTCGGGAATAGAGTAATTTGGCATGCACCCCGTGCGCTTTCAGCGACTTGAGCAGCGTCAGGAGCTCTTTGGCGACCGGACGATCGTTAAGCAGTACCGCCACCACCCGGCCTTTTACGTCACCGCTGGGAAGGGCGTACAGGCTTAACGTAGGATCCTTTTTCAGACCGTTAACATCCGGCGGCGGTGTGATGCTGCGCTGTTCGTCGGTGAGCTCAATACCCAGATTTTTACCCACCGCCTGAGCCAGCTGCAGGTCGATATGCGCCAACTGATCGACCACCCGCTCGCGGATCCACTCCCTGACGACCTTGCTCAGCTCGAAGCTGAATCCATCGATAATATGCTGCTGCTCAATAGGCGTCTGGCTACGCCAGAACAGCAGGGGCTGCGAGTAATATTCGCCAAACGACGGACTGCGCTGGCGAATCTTTTCCCCGTCAACCCGCTCGGCATAGGATTCAAAGCCGCCGCGTTTAGCGGCCGGCGGCGTTTCCCGCGGCCAGTTATCGTTGATAGAGTTAGGTTCATAGTTTGCCGGGTTGGTATCAATATCCATCCGGTGCATGCCGTCGCGCTGGAAATTATGGTACGGGCAGGTGGGTTTATTGATCGGGATTTCATGGAAATTCGGCCCACCGAGGCGGCTGATCTGCGTATCGGTATAGGAGAAGAGTCGGCCCTGCAGCAGCGGATCGTTGCTGAAGTCTATTCCCGGAACGATATGCCCTGGATGGAAGGCCGCCTGTTCGTTTTCGGCAAAGAAGTTGTCCGGGTTGCGATTGAGGACCATCTTACCGACGCGCTGCACCGGGACCAGCGCTTCCGGAATCAGCTTGGTGGGATCCAGCAGATCGAAATCAAAAGCAAACTCGTCCTCTTCCGGGATCAGCTGTAAGCCCAGCTCGTACTCAGGATAATCGCCGGCTTCAATCGCTTCCCATAAATCACGGCGGTGGAAATCGGGATCGCGACCGGTCAGCTTTTGCGACTCGTCCCATACCAGGGAGGCTTTGCCCGCGACCGGCTTCCAGTGAAAACGTACGAAGGTGGCTTTACCTTCCGCGTTAATCAGGCGGAAGGTGTGGATGCCGAACCCTTCCATCGTGCGGTAGCTGCGGGGCAATCCGCGGTCGGACATCGCCCACATCACGTTATGCAGCGTTTCGGGCTGCAGTGAGACGTAATCCCAGAACGTGTCGTGCGCGCTTTGCCCCTGCGGGACGGCCCAGTGCGGCTCGGGTTTAACCGCATGGACGAAATCAGGGAACTTGATCGCGTCCTGAATAAAAAAGATCGGCGTGTTGTTGCCGACCAGGTCAAAGATGCCCTCGTCGGTATAAAACTTGGTGGCAAAGCCGCGGATGTCGCGCACCGTATCGGCGGAGCCTGCGCCGCCCTGAACGGTGGAAAACCGGACGAAGACCGGCGTTTTTTTCTGCGGATCGCAGAGGAAAGCCGCTTTGGTGATATTGCTTAAATCGCTGTACGCCTGGAAATAGCCGTGCGCAGCGGAGCCGCGGGCATGGACGATCCTCTCAGGAATGCGCTCGTGGTCAAAATGGGTAATTTTTTCGCGCAGGATAAAATCTTCCAGCAGCGTTGGGCCGCGTTTGCCCGCGCGCAGCGAGTTCTGGTCGTCTGCGATGCGTACGCCCTGATTGGTGGTGAGCGCAAAATCCTCGCCGCCTTTACGCTGTTTTTCAAGGGCATCGAGCTTTTCGCTGTGCGTATCCGGGGCCTTCACACTGCCCGGGGCGGTCGGCTCTTCACCTGGGGCGGTGGGATGCGGCGTGGGCCGCCAGTTCTGGTCTTCGGGGGCTAAGGCATCCAGACCTGGTTTTGCTTCGCGGTCGTCGTGAACCGGTGATTGATGGGGTTGCGGTTTATGGTGTTTATCAGACATTGCTCGCTCCTGCTTTCATTGCTGAAAATGGTCGTTGCTAAACCAAAACCCTTCTAATTGTAGAACATCATTTCAAGAATATATTTTTATAAGAGTTTTACTACTAAAGGGCCGCAAGCTGGGGGCGACGAAAGGGGGTTTTTTCGGCTATGATAGGGGTTTCTGTTTCCCGCTGTGTTTAGTGAATCTATTTGTGATGAAACCACTTCGCCAACAAAATCGTCAGGTCATTAGCTACGTGCCGCGAGTCGAGCCTGCGCCGCCGGAACACGCCGTCAAAATGGATGGTTTTCGCGACGTTTGGGTTTTGCGGGGTAAATACGTTGCTTTTGTGCTGATAGACGAACATTTTCGTCGCTCCCCGCCGTTTAACGTGCCGGAAGCGGCGCAGCGCTGGGCGACGCAAATGAGGCAGGAAGGTGAAATCGACGCCTGAATGTGCCGGGCACAATAAAAAAACCGCTGAAAATCAGCGGTTTTTTTGTTTTTAATAACCTGAAGTGCGGGCCCGCTTAGCGGTGCGCCAGCTCCGCGTCCTCTTCGCTATCGAGAATAGCTTTATCGGTTTGACGCAGCCACTGGCTGGTCAGGGTACCGGCGGTCATGGAACCGCTTACGTTCAGCGCGGTACGGCCCATATCAATCAGCGGCTCAACCGAGATCAGCAGCGCCACCAGCGTGACAGGCAGGCCCATCGCCGGCAGGACGATCAGGGCGGCAAAGGTCGCGCCGCCGCCCACGCCCGCGACCCCGGCGGAACTGACGGTCACGATGCCCACCAGCGTCGCAATCCACAGCGGATCGAGCGGGTTAATACCGACGGTAGGGGCGACCATCACGGCGAGCATCGCCGGATAGAGGCCCGCGCAGCCGTTCTGGCCGATGGTGGCGCCGAACGATGCGGAGAAGCTGGCGATAGACTCCGGCACGCCCAGGCGACGCGTTTGCGCTTCCACGTTCAGCGGAATAGACGCCGCGCTGGAGCGGCTGGTAAAGGCGAAGGTCAATACCGGCCAGACTTTACGGAAGTACTTCAGAGGACTCACGCCGTTGACCGCCAGCAGCAGACCGTGCACCACGAACATGATGCCCAGACCAATATAGGAGGCGATAACGAAGCTGCCGAGCTTGATGATGTCCTGCAGGTTAGAGCCCGCGACTACCTTGGTCATCAGCGCCAGCACGCCGTACGGCGTTAACTGCATCACCAGGCGCACCAGCTTCATTACCCAGCTCTGCAGCGTGTCGATGGCGGTGAGTACGCGCTGGCCTTTGGCGACGTCATCTTTCAGCAGCTTCAGCGCCGCGACGCCGAGGAACGCGGCGAAGATAACCACGCTGATAATCGACGTTGGGTTCGCGCCGGTCAGATCGGCAAACGGGTTTTTCGGTACGAAAGAGAGGATCAGCTGCGGGACGCTCAGGTCCGCGACTTTACCGGCGTAATTGCTCTGAATGGCGTTGAGGCGGGCGGTCTCCGCGCTGCCCTGAACCAGCCCTTCGGCGGTCAGGCCAAACATATTAGTGACCAGCACCCCGACCAGCGCCGCAATCAGCGTGGTGAACAGCAGGGTTCCAATACTGAGGAAGCTGATTTTACCCAGCTGCGAGGCATTATGCAGACGGGCGACCGCGCTCAGAATGGAGGCGAAAACCAGCGGCATGACGATCATTTGCAGCAGTTGAACATAGCCGTTACCGACGATATTGAACCACTGGATAGAATCCTTCAGCACCGGGCTGTCGGAACCATAGATAAGCTGCAGCGCCAGGCCGAAGACAACGCCGATAACCAGACCGACCAGCACTTTTTTAGCGAGGCTCCACTGTTTATGGCGGGTTTGGGCCAGCGCCAACAGTAAAACCGCGAACACGACTACGTTCGCTATTAATGGAAAGTTCATCCCCGTTCTCCTGATATCTTTTATTACCGGGCTGGTCAATAACCAACTCTTATGACGGCAAGGGTAGCAGAAGGCGTTATTCGTTACTTATATTCAAATGGAATTGATTATAACCAATTGAATAATTCGCTGGTTTATCGTCCAGCCTGGTGGCTAATTAAGCGATTAAAGGTGGTTTGCAAAGAATTAATCATGTCCGATGACCAGCGAATGGCGCTGTTTTCGGCAACGTTTTGCGGCATCCATACGGCATAGATAAACAGCGCCATACACAGCGCGCGCTCCAGCTGGTTGCCCTTGCGCGGTGCAAGGAGGGGCAGGCGAAAACGCCAGCGGCAGGGCCAGAGCAGCGGAACCCCGGCAGGGGTGAGCATGTCGGCGAGAATATGGCTGAGGTAGCCAAGAACCAGGCCCTGAACCGCATCTGCCGGCACTATCCAGCTTTCCGGTACTTTCAATGAGAAAATCGCGACCGCGCCAAAGACTACCAGCAGGCTATGGGTGAAGCCGCGATGGCCAAAGGCGCGCGCTATCGGTTTTGATATCCAGCTTAATCGCTGACCGAGAAACGACTTAGGGTGATCGATATCCGGCAGCAGACAGGTCAGGATGGCGGAAGGAACGATGTGCCACCAGTCGCCCTGAGCCAGCACGGGGGTCAATTCCGCGTTTTTCGCAAATACCGCACAGGCGATAGAGAAGAGGAGGTGGCCTTCCGCCGTCATGATAAACACCCTAAACTGTCAATTCATACAGTATAGGGTTTTTATACAGTGTGCGGAAGAGGTGACGGTGTAACTCTTTGTCACAAAAACATCAGCGTGCCAGCCAGCCGCCATCTACCGCCAGCGTAAAGCCGCTAATGTAATCCGCCGCCCGGGAGGCGAGAAAAACGACCGGCCCCTGAAGGTCATCCGGCACGCCCCAGCGCCCGGCCGGAATACGATCGAGAATCGCTTTGCTGCGCTCGGCGTCTTCACGCAGCTGCTGGGTATTGTTGGTGGCCATGTATCCCGGAGCAATGGCGTTAACGTTGATGCGATGCCCCGCCCATTCGTTGGCCATCAGGCGGGTAATGCCTAGTACGCCGCTTTTTGACGCGGTATAGGAGGGCACCCGAATCCCCCCCTGAAAGGAGAGCATTGAGGCAATGTTAACGATTTTCCCGCCGTCACCCTGCTGAATAAACTGCCTGGCGACCGCCTGTGAAAGAAAGAACACCGACTTCAGATTCAGGTTAATCACCTCGTCCCAGTCCTTCTCGCTAAAGGAGAGCGCATCGGCGCGGCGGATGGTTCCCGCATTGTTGACCAGAATATCTACCCGGCCCATGGCGGCCACGGCCCGATCGACAATGGTTTCAATCTCATCCTGCTGGCTCAGATCGGCCTGAATAGCGGTAAAGCGCCGGCCCAGCGCCTGAACCTTCTCTGCGGTTTCATGGGGGATCCGGCGATTCACGCCGACGATATCGCACCCGGCCTGCGCAAGGCCCAACGTCATTCCCTGGCCCAGCCCGGTATCACAACCCGTCACGATAGCGACCTTGCCCGTAAGGTCAAAGGCGTTCAGTACCATATGCACCTCTGTATGCTGATTTCACGCGTTAAATAACGCCGTTGAGACAAGCATAGAGGGCGGGAGAAGAAAAAACAAATAAAAATGAAACGCTGTTTTAATTTTGTGATGATGAGACGGTGCCGCTATCTCATCATCAGCGGCAGGATTAACCGAGCAGGTCGCTCAGGGTGAGGGATTCAAGGGTGGCAAGCTTCACGTCCGCTAACACGAAGCGCGGATCGCGGCTGTTTTCCGCTTCCGGTACGACGATAGATCGCATTCGGGCCGCTTTGCTGGCAATCATGCCGTTAACCGAGTCTTCCAGCGCCACGCAGTGCATCGGGCTGAGGCCGAGTCTGGCGGCGCAGTCCAGATAGACCTGCGGGTGCGGTTTGCTGAACGGCAGCCCTTCGGCGGAAGCGAGGGCGTCAAACTGGTCGCGCAGTTCAAACATGGTGAGGACTTTTTCCAGCATCCGCAGCGGCGAAGCCGACGCCAGGCCGATTTTCAACCCCTGGGCTTTGCACATCGCCACCGCTTCCCGCGCTCCGGGGAGGAGCGGACGCGCTTCTTCCACCAGCTGGATGGCGCGGTTGATGATCCGCGCGGTGACTTCGGCACGATCCGGGCCTTTCCATGGCTGCTGGGCAAACCACAGATCGACGACTAAATCGATGCGCAGCCCCAGGATATCGGGCATTTCATGGCGGCGGCTGATATCCACCCCGAGGCTTGCCATCACCTCCAGCTCCGCTTTATCCCACAGCGGCTCAGAATCAATCAGTAAACCATCCATATCAAAAATCGCGGCGTGAATCTGGCGCCTGGCTGACATAAGTCCCTCTCCTGTAGCGTAAGTAGATAACGAATCGGCACTCATGGTATATCATACCGCGCATTATTGGGCGAAATTCGCCGACGAAGGTAGACTTAGGGTAGACAGGCGTCTTAACAAGGGGAACCCATGACGTATCAACAAGCTGGACGCGTTGCAGTACTTAAACGTATTTTGGGGTGGGTGGTATTTATCCCGGCGGTTATCTCGACGCTGATCTCCGTGCTGAAGTTTATGTACGAGCACAGTGAGAAAAAACCGGGCATTGACGCGGTGATGATGGACTTTGCTCATGTGATGATTGAGATGATGCGTTTCAATACGCCGTTCCTGAATTTCTTCTGGTACAACTCGCCGCTGCCGGACTTTAAGCACGGTATGAATATTGGCTTCTGGGTTATCTATATTCTGGTGTTCGTCGGCATGGCGCTACAGGCCTCCGGAGCGCGGATGGGGCGCCAGGCGAAGTTTCTGCGCGAGGGCGTTGAGGATCAGCTGATTCTGGAGCAGGCGAAAGGGGCCGAAGGGCTGACGCGCGAACAAATCTCTGAACGCGTTGTGGTGCCGCGCCATACCATTCTGGTGCAGTATTTTCCGCTATACGTCCTGCCGGTTATTATTATTGTGCTGGGCTACTTCTTCTTCTCTTTACTCGGCTTTCTGTAAAAGACCGGCCCGGAAGCGCCGGGCCGGCAGAATTACTGGGCGGGAAGGGCGCGCGGTTTACCCTCATTATCTACCGCGACGTAGATAAACAGCGCTTCGGTTGCTTTGTAGCGCTGGCCGATGGGTTCAGACGACACCTTCTTGACCCACACTTCCATATTGATGGTTATCGACGTATTGCCGCGCTTCACGCAGCTGGCGTAGCAGCACACCACGTCGCCGACCGCGACCGGGCGTAAAAAAGTCATGCCGTCGACGCGCACGGTCACGACGCGACCGTGGGCAATCTCTTTGGCCATAATCGCCCCGCCAATATCCATCTGCGACATCAGCCAGCCGCCGAAAATATCGCCGTTAGCGTTGGTGTCCGCCGGCATCGCCAGGGTGCGTAATACCAATTCGCCCTTCGGCGTAAGATCTGTTGTTGTCATTCTATACTCTGTACTAGTCAAAGATGATCAGGCGGATGCTACTATGAAAATGACGCTGAGAGAATAGGGAATACGCCCGCGATAGCGGGCGCGAGGGGTTAGAAGGAGATCGTGACGCCAGCGTAATAGGCGCGACCCGGTTCGTTATAGGTCGAAGCCCCTTCGTTTTCACGAAAAATTTGCTTATCGAACAGGTTACTGATCCCGGCGTTCAGGCGCAGGTCTTTCATTAGCTGATAGTTGCCGCCGATACCAACCACGGAATAGGAGCCCACTTCATTGGTGGCCAGTACGCCGTTTTCAGTACGAATTTCCGCATATTCCCGCGGTTTCTGCCGACCGTACAGGGTCCAGTTGACGTTCGCCGAAAACTTGCTGGTCACCTGCCAGTCGAGCAGGGTATTGATGGTGTATTTCGGAATAACGGACAGCGGGTTTCCGGTATCTTTGTTTTCCGATTTGATCATATAAGTGGCATTGGTGCGCCAGCTGAGCGTATCGACAATGACCGGAACCAGGTGACGCCGGCGTTGTAACCGTTCAGGTTAAACTCAAGGCCGATTTAAATCCTCACAATTGCCGCAACTTTGCGGTATGTGGTAGATATCATGAAGAAACCGGCGAGCCTGAACCCTCCGGTTTCCGGGCGCGTTCGTCAGGAGGTGGGGGTTTCGTTGTCGGTTTTTTGACGGCGTGTTTGCGATTGGTACCGCGCCGGGAGCTCAGCCAGTCTGATGTCGGTCGGGACATAGCTTTGTTTCAGGCAGGCTATGCGCTGGGAACGATAAATACCGGTATAGCCCGAGACCAGCCATGCCACCACGCAGGCCAGCGCCGCGTAAACACCGATTTCCGCGCCAAACAGCTCAATTGCCATCAGCGTCGAGGCGATGGGGGTATTCGCCGCGCCGGCAAAGACGGCGACAAAACCTATCCCGGCCAGAAAACTTAGCGGCATATGCAGCAGAGGCGCCAGCGCATTGCCCAGCGTCGCGCCGACGTAAAACAGCGGGGTGACTTCGCCACCTTTAAATCCGCTGCCTAAAGAGACAACGGTGAAGATCAATTTGCCGAAGCAATCCCACGGCGCCAGCGGATGCTGGAAAGCGTCCACTATCACCGGTATGCCCAGGCCAATATAGCGCTCTCCGTGCAGCAGCCAGACGGCGCCGGCAATCACCAGTCCGCCAATAAACGGCCGCAGCGGCGCGTAGTGAATCCGTTTTTTCATAAAGGCGCCGACCGCATGCGTGCTGTCGGCGAAAATGCGCGCCGCGAGGCCAAAGCAACAGCCGGCGATAATGATGGCCAGCAGCGTCCAGAGCGTCAGCGTGGGAAAGCCGGTAATAAAATAGTGCGTATGCTGCACGCCCCACATGATGCCGACCCGATCGGCGATAATCGCGGCAAACAGACAGGGAAGAATGGCGCTGTAGTCCATCCGTCCGATAGCCAGGACCTCGAGCCCGAATAGCGCTCCGGCGAGAGGGGTACCGAAAACCGAAGAGAAACCGGCGCTGATCCCGGCCATCAGTATCATTCGCCGGGCATCGTCGTTAAGGCGGAAAAGGACCGTAAAACGGTCGGCAATCGAGGCACCCATCTGCACCGCCGTGCCTTCACGCCCGACGGAGGCGCCAAACAGATGAGAAACAACGGTGCCGAAAAAGACCAGCGGCGCCATGCGCAAGGGAATGACGCGCTGAGGGTCGTGAATCTCATCCAGAATCAGGTTATTGCCGGCCTCCACGCGGGTGCCGTAGCGCAGGTAGATCCAGCCGACGGCAAAACCGGCCAACGGCAGGAGCCCGATAAGCCAGCGGTGAGCTTCACGCGTTGCCGTGGCCCACTGCAGTGAGAAAAGAAAAAACGCCGATGCCGTACCCGCCAGTACCGCGATGATAAAGGCGAGGAGCAGCCATTTTCCGAGGAAGAAAAGCAGAGAGAGTGATGAAAAGCGGTTTGCACGCATCGTCAGTTCCTTAGAAGATTAACCTTCCCGGACGCGGTGCCTGCAATTCAGGTATGCCTGCCCATTCCCGGTCCGGGAATAAAAAGCAGGCATCATTAGCCAAATGGCGGTTCAAGGAGGAATGCCATCTCCTGTGAGAAACAGCTTACATTACGAATCGTTTCAGCTGAAGCGATTTATGCGAGAGGGGAAAAGCGAAGAACGCGGCACGCCGTCCGACGTGCCGTGGGAAAGCCAGCTTAGTGGTTGTCGTCCTGCGGCATATGGCGATAGATATACACGCCGCTCAGCAGGGTGAAGATCAGCGTCAGGGCAGTCAAACCAAAGACCTTGAAGTTGACCCAGATATTCTGCGGCAGCCAGAAAGCGATATAGATATTCGCCAGTCCGCAAAGGATGAAAAACACCGCCCAGGCCAGATTCAGACGCGACCACACCTGCTGCGGCAGCGTCAGCTCTTTACCCAGCATGCGCTGGATCAGCGGCTTCTTCATCACCCACTGGCTAAACAGCAGCGCGCTGGCAAACAGCACATAGATAACCGTCACCTTCCATTTAATAAACTCATCGTTATGGAAGAAGATGGTTAAGCCGCCAAATACGGCCACCAGCACAAAGGTAATCAGCGCCATTTTCTCGACTTTACGATAGCGCACCCAGCTGTAAATCAGCACGATGGCGGTAGCGATAATCAGCGCGGTCGTCGCGGCGTAGATATCATAAAGCTTGTAGAATGCGAAGAAGACTACCAGCGGTAAAAAATCCAGAAACTGCTTCATACATCGATTCCGTCGTTCAGGTTGGGGCAGGGAGCACCCGCCCCGGATTAGGTTAGTTACGAATGAGCATATACAAGCGAAATAAATAGATCAGCAACAATGCGGAGATAAGATTGCTGAGGGTATTTATTACCACCGCGCCAACGTTTGGCGTCAGGACCGCGAAGCTGGAGGCAAACAGCAGCAGCAGCGTTTTCGCCAACAGCCAGCCGATAATAGCCGGCGCCACCAAACGTACGTTGGCCCAGGCCAGACGCATACTGCTACGCATGGCGCTGAAAATCCCCATTTTATCCTGCACCAGCATAACCGGTGCGAAAGAGAGCACGATAGCCAGCAGGACGCCCGGCACCACCACCAGCATCATTCCCATCTGCACGATAAACGTCGTCAGCAGGATCAGCAGCAGCAGCTTTGGCAGCACCGGCGCAGAAGCGCCGATCGCGCGCAGGGCGCTGACTCGCTGGCCGGCGGAGACCATCTGAATCATGAGCAGAACGCCGCCGGCAAGAATGGCGTTACCTACCAGCCCTGAGAAGGTGGAGGCCGCAGACGCGCGCAGCAGGATTTGCTGCTGCTCCGGCGTCATGCTCTGGACCAGTTCAAACAGTCCGCCGCTACCCGCCAGGCTATCGCCCTGGCTCAGTATTGACAGCTGCTCTTCACTGGGTGAAAAGGCATGGCCAAGTACTACCGTAATGAACGCGCATAGCAGCGCAATCAGCAGGATAGTAACGAACTGATTGCGGAAAAAGTTCCCGGTGTCACGGTAGACGGACTTCGCCGTGATAGACATGCATTCTCCTTGAGTATTGCAGGTGTTAACTAGCCGGCGATTGTACCGCAAATCGCGGCTGGGTAGCAGCCTCTGCTCCTGCACGCTAAGTATATCTTTGTAAATAGAAGAGGAAATCAGCGAAGCGCTGTTCGGAGTACCATAAATGAAGAAACTTGATATCACACGCTTATCACTGATTGTATTGAGAAAGTGAAAATTAATCTGGATCAATAAATGTTAAATTTGCCCACTTAATGTGATCTATGTTGGATCAAGCATACCTCTTTGTATGTATATTCTTGCGCTGAATAACCATAACGAGGAAGTGGGTATGAAAAAGTTAGCAGCGGCGGTTGTTATTCTGAGCAGTCTTTCCGGCAGCAGCGTCTGGGCGCATGAAGCCGGGGAATTTTTTATTCGCGCGGGTTCGGCCACGGTCAGGCCGACCGAAGGCGCGGGCGGCACGTTAGGCAGCCTGGGGGGCTTTAACGTCAGCAATAATACGCAACTGGGTTTGACGTTCACCTATATGGCAACGGATAACATCGGCGTTGAACTGCTGGCCGCCACGCCGTTCCGCCATAAAGTCGGGACCGCGGCAACCGGCAATATTGCGACCGTTCACCATTTACCGCCGACGCTAATGGCGCAGTGGTATTTTGGCGACTCCAGCAGCAAGCTGCGTCCATACATTGGCGCGGGTATCAACTACACGACCTTCTTCGATGAGAGCGTGAACGATACGGGTAAAAAGACCGGCATATCCGATCTGAGCCTGAAAGACTCCTGGGGGGCGGCAGGACAGGTGGGGATGGACTATCTGATTAACCGCGACTGGCTGATTAACATGTCGGTGTGGTACATGGATATCGACACCACCGCCAACTATAAGCTGGCGGGCGCGCAGCAGCACGACAGCATCCGTCTGGATCCGTGGGTGTTTATGTTCTCTGCGGGATACCGGTTCTAAAGTCTCAGGTAAAGCTGGTCGCAATGACCAGCTTTATTGCACGTCCCGACGCGAAGTCCGTTGCTGCGATTGCCGATGCGTCATTTGCCGCAAGCACTCCCGGAACGTCCGCGTCAACCGCTACTCATTACCCCATTTATTCAGGAATACCGCGATATCATCGATGCGCTGCCGATTGATGCCCGCTTGTATGGCCATCTCTCCCTGCGCCTCCTCGCTGATTTCTTCGTTATTCATCAGCCGCGTAATCAGCAGTTGAAAATAGCGCGCCAGGGGCTCACGTTCTGACTCGCTGACGGGCTCGGCGGACTCCGTCGAATACTCATCCGCAATGTCGTAATATTTCAGTGGTACTTCCTCGTGCATAAATCGCTCCCGGTTGACGTTGTGCCTGCATTTTCTGGCTTGAATAATATCACCCCTGCCTGGCTTTAGCTCAGGAACGCCCGGAAAAACGTATGACTAGCCCACACTATGCGCAACGGGTCCAGAAACTCTCCATCATCGGGGTGTAATAGCGTAAAAAGCGAAAATTGACTGCCATGAACCTGTCTGCACGCCATTAATACGCATAGACTTATCACCACGGCACGCGACATCCGCGATAATCCAGATACTCTAATCCGGGACGATTTTGTTTTTCCAGCAGGACGTTCACCAGCGAGGGGATGGTCTCTGCAATGGTAAGCGGGGCGCTCTCGCCGCCAAGGGCTGTGCGGATCCACCCCGGCGCCATGACCACCATCGGATGCGATACGCTGGCAGGGCGGGCGGCAAAGCTGCGCATAAACATATTCAGCGCGGCTTTGCTCCCGCGATACAGCTCGCGCTGCCCGCCGGTATTATTGCTCAAACTGCCTTGCCCTGAGGACATGACGCCAATCAGTCCCTGCGGCAACACGACATCTTGCAGACTTTCTATTACCCGCATTGGCGCGAGCGCGTTGGTCAACATGACATGAATAAACTCTTCCGTCGCGATTTCGCCGATGGTTTGTGTCGGATCGCGGTTGGTGGTGCCCGCGTTGACGAACAGCATATCCAGCACGCTATCGGCAAGCGCATTGCGCAGCGCCGCGATCCCGTCGCTATCACAAATATCCAGCGCCTCAATGCGCACCCGTCCAGGATAAGCCTCGGCCAGATGGTGCAGCGGCGTCGTTTGTGAGAGATCGCGTACGGTGCCGATGACCTGCCAGCCATGCAGCAGAAACTGTTCAGCCATGGCGTGCCCAAGCCCGCGTGACGCGCCTGCGATCAATACTGTTTTAGGGGAAGTGACCATGAGCATAACTCCTGAGCAAAAACATGATGGGGTAAATATAGGCTGGTGCTGTAGCAGGCGGAAGGCGCAGCATTTGCAATAATAAAGTGCATCAGACGCCTTATCCTGGAGTGGAGAAAAGATGACCGATCCTGATTTCAATTTACTGGCGGCGCTGGATGTACTGTTGAGCGAGAAAAGCGTTGCCGGTGCGGCTAAACGGCTTGAGCTCAGCGCTTCGGCGATGAGCCGCACGCTGACGCGCCTACGGCAGGTCACCGGCGACCCGCTACTGGTCAGAGCCGGGCGAAACATGGTGCTGACTCCGCACGCAGAAAGTCTGCAGGCGCGGGCAAAAAACGTTGTCTCCGAGATGCGCGCGGTGCTCAACGCTTCGCCTGTGCCGCTGAGTTTATCGACCCTCGAGAAGCGATTTACTTTGCGGACCAATGAGGGATTTATAGACGCTTTTGGCCCGGCGCTGGTGAATGCCGTCGCGCGGGAAGCTCCGGGCGTGACGCTGGAGTTTGTCGCTAAGCCGGAGAAAGATGCCCGATTTTTACGCGAGGGGCGGGTGGACCTGGAAATTGGCGTACTGAAAAATATGGGGCCGGAGATCCGCCTGCAGGCGCTGTTTCGCGATCGTTTTGTCGTCGCGCTGGCCAAAAACCATCCGCTGGCCGCCTTGGCCGACATGTCGCGGGAACAATTTGTTTCCGTGGGGCACGTCATTACCTCCCGTCGCGGGTTGATACGCGGGCCGGTTGATGACGCGCTGGCGGCGTGTGGCATGCGCCGCAGGATTGCCGCGGTGGTGCCTGCTTTTTCCGCCGCGCTGGCCGTGGCCCGGGATTCTCAGCTCATCGCCGTTGTCCCGGCCTCCTGCCTGCAGAGCGCGGCGGGAAAAGCGATGGTCGCTTTTCCTCTCCCGGTGAGTACGCCGGAGATAACGGTGTCACAAATGTGGCATCCTCGCCACGAGCATGAATCGGCACATCGCTGGCTAAGGCAGCTGGTGCGCAGAGTGTGTCGACAACCATAAAAAAAGCCCGCACAAGTGCGGGCAAAAATACTGGAAGCAATGTGAGCAATGTCGTACCGAATACCTGAGCTATTTGCTCAATTATTCGGTAATGAGAAAGATAATATTTCTCATTTAAGATATCAACCCTAACTTTTGTGCAGAAGCGATTTTTTTAATCGACGACAAAGACGGTGCGTTTCTGGCTGTCGTCCTGCGGCCACGCCGTGGCGACCTCGCGAAGCGGCCGGGGAGTCGTGGCGATAGTCAACCCGCCGGCGACGGCGGCCTGCAGCATTTCCCCGGTGGCGGCCAGCAGCTGGGGCACAGCAAGGCTGCCAATTCCGCTGCCCATCAGCTGCAGCGGCGCAGAGCGCAGTACCGCTCAGAGCAATATCGGCGACGGAAAGGGCAGGTGAAAAAGCTGGAAGCGCTGGGGCTGGCGCGAAAGCAGCCCAATGCGAAATACCGGCGGATTAGCGAAGTGACGCTCAGCGAAGCGGGCCAGGAGATGATTACACGCATTGCGCAAGCAAGAACGCGGCTGATGAATGAGGTGCTGGCGGGGTGGACGCAAGATGATGTGCTGGCGCTGTTTCGTCTATGCCGGCAGCTTGCAGCAGAAACCGCCGCCCGGCGCGGGACCGGGCGGCGGACTAGCTTACACGGCTTTGGTGGCGGCCTTCAGACTTTGCGCAAAGGCTTTCAGTTCGGCGAGCATAGCCTGCGGGTCATTCACGTTACGCTCGATGATTTTGACAATGGCAGAGCCGGAAATCGCGCCGGCCGCGCCTGCGTCAATCGCCGCGGTCACCTGCTCCGGCGCCGAGATGCCAAAACCCTGCAGCGGCGGCGCGGCGTGGTACTCGGCCAGCTTTTCAATCAGATGATGCAGCGGCAGCGCGGCGCGGTTTTCCGCACCGGTCACGCCCGCCCGCGACAGCAGGTAGGTATAACCGCGACCGTAAGAGGCGATCTGGCGCAGCAGATCGTCATCGGCATTGGGCGGGCAGATGAAAATCGGCGCAATATTGTGGCGCAGCGCGGCCTGGCGGAACGGCGCGGACTCTTCCACGGGGACATCGGCAACCAGCACGGAATCGACGCCCGCGCGTTCGCACGCGGCGTAGAATTCATCAATGCCGGGGCTGAACACCAGGTTGGCGTACATCAGCAGGCCGATAGGAATGGTAGGGTGTTTCTGGCGAATCGCCGTCAGCATTTCGAAGCACTGCGCGGGGGTCACCCCGGCGGCAAAAGCGCGCAGGGTGGCGTCCTGAATGGTCGGGCCATCCGCCAGCGGGTCGGAGAAAGGAATGCCCAGTTCCAGCGCGTCGGCACCGGCTTCAATCAGCGTATCGATAATTTTCAGCGACTGTTCCGGATTCGGATCGCCGAGGGTGACGAAGGGAACAAACGCGCCTTCCCGGCGAGCTTTCAGTTGTGCAAACAGCGTCTCATAACGTTCCATCAGATTTCCCCTCGCGCTTTTAAAATATCATGTACGGTGAAGATGTCTTTATCGCCGCGGCCGGAGAGGTTAACCACCAGCAGCTGCTCTTTTTCCGGGTTTTCACGCATCATTTTCAGCGCGTGCGCCAGAGCGTGGGAGGATTCCAGCGCCGGGATAATCCCTTCATGGCGCGATAGCTCTTTAAAGGCCTCCAGCGCTTCGTCATCGGTAATCGACACGTAATCGGCGCGGCCAATACTGTTTAAATAAGCATGCTGCGGGCCCACTGATGGGAAATCCAGCCCGGCGGAGATGGAGTAGGACTCCTCAATCTGGCCTTCTTCGGTTTGCATCATCGGCGATTTCATACCGAAGTAGATGCCTACACGACCGTGCTTAAGCGGCGCGCCATGCTCGCCGGACTCAATACCGTGACCTGCCGGCTCCACGCCAATCAGGCCAACGGCGGTTTCGTCGATAAAATCGGCGAACATACCGATGGCGTTCGATCCGCCGCCAACGCAGGCGATAACCGCATCCGGCAGGCGACCTTCTTTCTCGAGGATCTGCGCTTTGGTCTCCTCGCCAATCATGCGCTGGAATTCACGCACGATCGTCGGGAACGGGTGCGGACCTGCGGCGGTGCCGAGCATATAGTGGGCTTTTTCGTAGCTGCCGGACCAGTCGCGCAGGGCCTCGTTGCAGGCATCTTTTAGCGTAGAAGAGCCGCTATGAACCGGGATCACTTCCGCCCCCATCAGGCGCATGCGGAAAACGTTCGGCGACTGGCGTTCGATATCCTTCGCGCCCATATAGATGCGGCACTTCAGGCCGAGCAGGGCGCTGGCGAGGGCAGAGGCCACGCCGTGCTGGCCGGCGCCGGTTTCGGCGATAATTTCCGTTTTGCCCATCCGTTTCGCCAGCAGAGCCTGGCCGAGCACCTGGTTAGTTTTATGCGCGCCACCGTGCAGCAGGTCTTCACGTTTCAGATACAGCGTCGTGCGGGTGCCTTCAGTGAGGTTGCGGCATTTGGTCAGCGCCGTCGGACGACCGGCGTAGTTTTTCAGCAGGTCGGTAAATTCGGCCTGGAATGCCGGATCTTTTTGCGCGCTGACGAACGCGTCTTCCAGCTGGCGCAGGGCGGGCATCAGGATCTGCGGAACGTACATTCCGCCGAATTCGCCAAAGTAGGGGTTCAGTAAAGTACTCATTGTTGCTCCTTAATATGCGCGCAGCGTTTGAAACACAGAGGACACCTTGTCGGCATCTTTAATACCCGGCTGCGACTCTACGCCTGAATTAAAATCGAGTCCGGCACAGCCGCTTTTGGCGGCTTCTACGCAGTTATCGGCGCCGAGGCCGCCTGCCAGCATGACGTTATGCAGGTCCTGGCCCTGCAGCAGGGACCAGTCGAAACGCTGGCCGGTGCCGCCCTGACCGTTGTCGAGAACGTATTTATCGACATGGCGCAGATCGCGCGGCGGTAGCGTTTCACCTACGCTGAGGGCTTTCCAGATTTGCACCTTCGGCGGAAGCTCGGCGCGCAGGGTATCAATATAGGTCTGGTCTTCGCTGCCGTGCAGCTGTACGGCGGCTAAGTCGAGGTTTTCCGCCCGGGCGATCACTTCCGCCACCGGGGTATTGCGGAATACGCCGACATAGTTCAGAGGCGCGCTGGCGATCACCGCTTGCGCCTGCGCCTCGTTCACCGCGCGTGGCGACGTCGGGACAAAAATCAGGCCGCCGTAAACCGCGCCGGATTCATACGCCACCAGGGCATCCTGGGGGCGGGTCAGGCCGCAGACCTTATTCTCGCCGAGCAGCACGCGCTTCACGGCGGCGTTCAGATCGTCGTGCTCCATCAGCGCCGAGCCAATCAGGAAACCGTTGGCGAAGTGGCTCAGTTCACGCACTTCCGCGTAGGTATGGATGCCGGACTCGCTGATCACCGTGACATCGTGACCGAGCTTAGGCGCCAGGGTGCGGGTACGGTTGAGATCAATCGACATGTCGCGCAGATCGCGGTTGTTGATGCCGACCACTTTCGCCTTCAGCGCAATCGCGCGCTCCAGCTCCTCTTCATTACTCACTTCGGTCAGCACGCCCATGTTCAGGCTGTGCGCGACGGCGGATAGCTGGCGATACTGCTCATCATCCAGCACTGAAAGCATCAGCAGACAGGCGTCGGCCTGGTAGTAGCGCGCCAGGTAAATCTGGTAAGGATCGATGGTGAAGTCCTTACAGAGAATCGGCTGCGGCGCGACCTTGCTGACCATCGGCAGGAAATCAAAGCTGCCCTGGAAATATTTCTCATCGCACAGCACCGAGATAGCCGAGGCGTAGTGCTTGTAGACGCCGGCGATGGCCGCCGGGTCAAAATCTTCGCGAATCAGGCCTTTTGATGGCGAGGCCTTTTTGCACTCGAGAATAAACGCGGTGCGGGTTCCGGCGAGGGCATCGTAAAAATTGCGCTGCGTCGGTACCACTTCATTTTGAAAACTGGTTAACGGTTGTTGTTGTTTGCGGGCTTCTACCCAAATCGCTTTGTCGGCCACGATTTTTGCTAAAACGGTCTGCATTTTTTACCCTCTTGCCGCTAATGCGGTCACTCTGTCATAGGCCGCTCCGCTATGCAGCACATCGATGACTTGCTGAGCGTTGGCCTTCAGGTCTTCGTGTCCATGTAAACGCATCAACATGGCGACGTTGGCGGCAACGGCGGCTTCGTGAGCGGCTTCACCTTTACCTTGTAGCAAGCGCGTAAGAATGTCACGGTTTTCTTCCGGCGTGCCGCCTGCCAACTGCTCCTGATGGTAAGGCGTCAGGCCAAAGTCGGCGGCGGTGAGCTGGTAGCTCTTGATTTCGCCATGGTTCAGTTCCGCGACCACCGTCGGCGCGTGCAGCGACACTTCATCCATACCGCCGCTATGCACCACCGCGGCGCGCTGGTAGCCCAGCACACGCAGGGTTTCCGCGATCGGCAGCACCAGTTCCGGGCTATAGACGCCAATCAGCGCCAGCGGCGGATGAGCCGGGTTGATCAGCGGCCCAAGCACGTTAAACAGGGTGCGGGTTTTGAGCTGCTGACGGACCGGCATCGCGTGGCGGAAACCGGTGTGGTACTTCGGTGCGAACAGGAAGCAAACGCCCAGTTCATCCAGCGCCTGGCGAGATTTATCGGCATTCATATCCAGGTTGATACCGAACGCCGCCAGCAGGTCGGAGGAACCGGATTTACTCGATACGCTGCGGTTACCGTGCTTTGCGACCTTCAGGCCGCAGGCGGCGGCTACAAACGCGCTGGCGGTCGAAATATTGATACTGTTGCTGCCGTCGCCGCCGGTACCGACGATGTCGGCAAATGGATAATCCGGACGCGGGAACGGCGCGGCGTTTTCCAGCAGCGCGGTGGCGGCGCCGGCGATTTCCTGCGGATGCTCACCGCGTACTTTCATGCTCACCAGCGCGGCGGCCAGCTGCTCGGGTTTGACTTCACCGCGCACCACCGCAGAGAACAGCTGATGGCTCTCCTGCTGGCTCAGGGTTTCGGCCTGGTACAGTTTTTCCAGAATCGGCTGGAGGGTGTTGGTCTGCTCCAGCTTCTGCAGCGCCCAGGCCAGGGTTTGCTCCAGCAGGCGTGCCCCCTGGGTGGTCAGAATCGACTCAGGGTGGAACTGGAAGCCGCAGACGCGATCCGCGTCGTGGCGCACCGCCATCACCATACCGTTGAAGTGGGCGTTGATGGTGAGTCCGGCCGGGATATTGCTGCCCACCAGCGAGTGGTAGCGGGCGACCGGCAGCGGATTGCTCAGTCCGGCAAACATCGCCTGGCCATCGTGCTCAATGCTTGACGCCTTCCCGTGAAGAATTTCACCGGCCTGACCGACGTAGCCGCCGTAGGCTTCGACAATCGCCTGGTGGCCGAGGCAGATACCGATAATCGGCAGTTTGCCGCGCATGCGGGTTAGCAGCTCCGGCATACAGCCCGCCTCGCTCGGCGTCCCCGGCCCCGGAGAAAGCATCAGTACCGGATTTTTCATGGTGCCGATGCGCTCAATCAGCGCCTGCGCCGGGACGGAGTTGCGGTAAATCACCACGTTATGGCCGTTCGAACGCAGCTGGTCTGCCAGGTTATAGGTAAAAGAGTCGATATTATCGAGCAGCAGAATGTCGGCCATTAGAAAATCTCCTTCGCGTGGTGGGCCTGGGCGATAGCGCGCAGCACCGCGCGAGCTTTATTACGGGTTTCATCCGCTTCTGACTGGGGAACGGAGTCGAGCACGATACCAGCGCCGGCCTGCACCGTGGCGACGCCATCCTGCACGTAGGCGGAACGGATCACGATGCAGGTATCGAGGTCGCCGTGGGCGGTAAAGTAGCCCACCGCGCCGCCGTAGCTGCCGCGGCGTTTGCCTTCAGCGGCGGCGATAAGCTGCATAGCGCGCACTTTCGGCGCCCCGCTGAGGGTGCCCATGTTCATACAGGCACGGTAGGCATGCAGAACGTCAAGGTCGCGGCGCAGCTCGCCAACCACGCGGGAGACGAGGTGCATCACAAAGGAGTAGCGGTCGACTTTGGTCAGGTCGGCGACGTAGCGGCTACCCGGCGTACAGATGCGCGCGAGGTCGTTACGCGCAAGGTCGACCAGCATCAGATGCTCGGAGAGCTCTTTATGGTCGGTGCGCATCTCCAGCTCAATGCGGCTGTCGAGATCGCGATCCAGCGAACCATCCGCGCGGCGGCCGCGCGGGCGGGTGCCGGCAATGGGATAGATTTCAATCTGACGATTAGTGGCATCGTACTTGAGAGAACTCTCCGGCGACGCGCCGAAGAGGGTGAAATCGTTGTCCTGCATAAAGAACATGTACGGGCTCGGGTTGCTTTTCTTCAGCACATCATAAGCGGCCAGCGGCGACGGGCAGGGCAGCGAGAAGCGGCGTGACGGCACGACCTGAAAAATCTCGCCCGCGCGGATGGCGCGCTGCATTTTACGCACGACGGCGCCGTACTCTTCGTCGCTCTGATCGCAGTCGCAGCTCATTTCGGCAACCGTGGTCACCGGCAGCGGCGCCGGAGGCTCGTTTAGTTGCTGACGAAGCTGAGCGAGCCGCTGTAGCAGACGCTGTTTTTCGCTTTCCAGCGGCGTGAACAGGCTCGCCTGGATCCGGGTATTTTTGGTCTGATGGTCGATAACCAGCAGCGTTTCCGCCAGATAGAAGCAGTAATCCGGGCAGGCGGTGTCGCTCTCCAGCGGCGGCAGGTCTTCAAAGCCAGCGACCAGGTCATAGGCGAACAGGCCGCCGAAGAACATCGCTTCGCGCTCCTCCTGCGGGACGGTTATCAGATCCTGCAGCAGGCGAAAAGCGTCGAATACCGAGAGTGAACACAGGCGGGCATCTTCATCCAACAGCGCGCTGACCGGCGGGAAGGTTAATACCCTGCTATTTGGCTGACGCTGGTTATCGATGCCGGATGGCAGCGCGCTATCCAGCAGTTCGAGTAACGCCGTACCGTTGGCGGAAAATGCGTGAATAGTGACAGTGTCACCTAGCGCGGTAATGCGCAGCGCGCTATCCACCAGCAGCAGGCTCTTTAAATCATCCTTACTGTCGATATCCGCGGATTCCAGCAGCAGGGTGGCTGGACGCGAGCCGCATAGCTGGTGGAACAGCGCCGTGGGGTTTTCCCGATAGATGGCGTCGCTGGTGAGAAGCTCGAGTGCCGGTTTTGATGTTTGCATTATTGTTGTCGCCTGTTCGCTATAATAATTTGTCCAATAAAAAGCCCGCTCATTGGCGGGCCGGGTATCTGTATGCTGAGTGCAAAACGCGATCACGCCGCCCGATAACAGGAGTTGCGCCACCAGCCGTGCAGAGTGATGAATTGCGTTTTCATTGTTGATACCCCTTCATGTGAACTTGCGTACTAGTTAACTAGTTCGAGGGATTAAAGTCAACCCCTGTTTGCAGATTTTCTCTATCAGTCGGTATGATGATGCGCTTATTACTATCCTTAATCACTTAAGCTGCAGAACCACAGTCAATCTGCCTGTGACTTAAAGTATGACGGGTACCGGTTCATGTCCAGCAGGAGTCATCTTGAGCAACACCAATTACGCAGTGATTTACGACCTGCACAGCCATACCATCGCCTCTGACGGGCGTCTGACTCCAGAAGAACTTGTCCATCGCGCCCACCTGATGCGCGTCGGCACCCTGGCGATTACCGATCACGATACCGTGGCGGCAATTCCCGCGGCTCAGCGTGAAATTGAACGTGCCGGTTTACCGTTGGCGCTGATAACCGGGGTGGAAATTTCCACGCTGTGGGAAAATCATGAAATTCATATTGTCGGGCTGAATATCGATATCGACCATCCGGCGATGACCGCTCTGCTCGATGAACAGAAAGCGCGTCGCCAGATGCGGGGTCAGCAGATCGCCGAGCGGCTGGAAAAAGCGCGGATCCCGGGCGCCTGGGAAGGGGCGCTGAAGCTGGCGGACGGCGGTGCGGTGACGCGCGGCCATTTTGCCCGTTTTCTGGTGGAGGCCGGCTATGCCAACAATATGGCTGACGTATTTAAGAAGTATCTGGCGCGCGGGAAAACCGGTTACGTTCCGCCTCAGTGGTGTACAATAAAACAAGCGATTGATGTCATTCATCATTCTGGCGGTAAAGCGGTCATTGCCCATCCCGGGCGCTACGATCTCTCCGCCAAGTGGTTAAAACGGCTGTTGGCCCATTTTAGCGAGCAGGGGGGCGATGCGATGGAGGTGGCGCAGTGTCAGCAGGCGCCTCACGAGCGCGCACAGCTTGCCGCTTACGCCGTGCAGTATGGCCTGGATGCCTCGCAGGGGTCTGATTTTCATCAGCCCTGCCCGTGGATCGAACTGGGCCGCAAACTTTGGCTGCCCGCGGGCGTGGAAGGGATCTGGCGCAGTTGGGAAGTGGCCGTAGAACAAAATTGAGAGGGAAGTATGAGCCAGTTTTTTTATATCCATCCGGAAAATCCACAGGCGCGGTTAATTAACCAGGCGGTGGACATTGTGCGTAAAGGCGGGGTCATCGTCTATCCGACCGACTCCGGCTACGCGTTAGGCTGCAAAATTGAAGATAAAGGCGCGATGGAGCGAATTTGCCGAATCCGTAATCTGCCAAACGGCCACAACTTCACCCTGATGTGCCGCGATTTGTCCGAACTGTCGACCTACTCATTCGTTGATAACGTGGCCTTTCGTCTGATTAAAAACAATACCCCGGGTAACTACACGTTTATCCTCAAGGGCACCAAAGAAGTTCCGCGCCGTCTGCTGCAGGATAAGCGTAAGACCATCGGTATGCGCGTGCCGTCCAACCCGATTGCGCAAATGCTGCTGGAAACGTTGGGCGAGCCGATGCTCTCCACTTCGTTGATGCTGCCGGGAAGCGACTTTACCGAATCCGACCCGGAAGAGATCAAAGATCGTCTGGAGAAGCAGGTTGACCTGATTATTCACGGCGGCTATCTGGGCCAGCAGCCGACCACGGTTATCGACCTCACTGAAGATGCGCCGGTTGTGGTGCGTGAAGGCGTGGGGGACGTCACGCCGTTCCTGTAATGACGCCTGTTTCCATGGAAGGAATCGTCATGTAATGAATACCCGCTCGCCGCTTTTATTTGCCGCCGTTCAACGCGGCGCAATGCCGCGCGCCTTTTGATGGATCATCCTCTGCAAAAGACCCTATTGTGCTACCTGACTTCCATCAGCGCGCCATGCGGCCGGACGGAGGTACGCGGTAAGTTGTGCTATGCTCGTAACGCAAAGAAGCATTCATCTTAAAGTTCGTGTACCATGTTCGCCCACGCGAGAAGGCGTGTCTCTGTTATGTCTGCTGTAGCAACATAGATAACGGCACGCGCTGATGCAAAAAAATTTTACAGAACAGGGTGTTAGGTTTAATTTTGCCTCGCGCCCTGTTTTTCGAAGTATACCAGACGCCTGGGAAGGCGACACCTTAAGGAAGCTCAATGAGCGAGAAATTACAAAAAGTGCTGGCCCGCGCTGGCCACGGCTCCCGCCGTGAAATCGAAGCCAAAATCGAAGCTGGCCGCGTCAGCGTCGATGGCAAAATCGCCACGCTTGGCGATCGCGTTGAAATTGTCCCGGGTTTAAAAATTCGCATCGACGGTCATCTGATTTCGGTGAAAGAGTCTGCGGAACAGATTTGTCGCGTGCTGGCTTACTACAAGCCGGAAGGCGAACTCTGTACCCGTAACGACCCGGAAGGGCGACCAACGGTGTTCGATCGTCTGCCAAAGCTGCGCGGCGCGCGCTGGATTGCCGTCGGTCGTCTTGACGTCAACACCTGCGGCCTGCTGCTGTTTACCACCGACGGTGAACTGGCGAACCGCCTGATGCACCCGAGCCGCGAAGTGGAACGTGAATACGCGGTGCGCGTATTTGGCCAGATAGATGATGACAAGCTGCGCCAGCTCTCTCGCGGCGTGCAGCTGGAAGACGGCCCGGCGGCGTTCAAAACCATCAAGTTTACCGGTGGCGAAGGGATTAACCAGTGGTACAACGTCACGCTGACCGAAGGCCGTAACCGCGAAGTTCGTCGCCTGTGGGAAGCCGTTGGCGTACAGGTCAGCCGCCTGATCCGCGTGCGCTACGGCGATATTCTGCTGCCGAAAGGCCTGCCGCGCGGCGGCTACACCGAGCTGGACCTGGCGCAAACCAACTACCTGCGCGAACTGGTTGAGCTTACGCCAGAAACCACCTCTAAGGTCGCCGTCGAAAAAGATCGCCGTCGCATGAAGGCGAATCAGATTCGCCGCGCGGTTAAGCGCCACAGCCAGGTGAGCAATAATAATAACAACCGTCGTTCCAGCAGCCGTAATAACGGTAACGGTTAATTATTCCAGTTCCGGCGGTTACCGCCGGAATTCTCCCTCCTGTGATTCCTTTCACACTTCTGCATAAAGACAAAAAACAGGAAATGCCCGGACAAATAACGCAAAGCGGTGCGCCAGGCGACGCCATATACTGAGGCCACTGATTACATTAACAGGTAGCCTAAAATGGAAACAGCAGGAAAACTTTCGGCAAGCTATGTGGTTATCGGCGTTAAAGAAAAAATAGGGTATGGTTTTGGCGATTTCGCCTCTAATTTATCCTTCGGCTTCGTTTCTCTGTTTTTACTTTTTTTCTATACCAATATTTACGGCATTAGCGCCGTACAGGCGAGCCTGATCTTTGTTATTGCCCGCGTGGTTGATGCGGCCTTTAATATTCTTATTGGTTTTGCCATCGATAAAACCCACAGTCGCTACGGTAAGCTTCGTCCCTGGTTATTGTATGGTTCAATTCCGCTCGGCTTCTTAACGGTGCTCTGCTTTGTGCCTTTCGGCGGTGAGGCCAAATTCTACTTCGCACTGATGTCCTATACTATTTATTGCCTGGCCTATACGGCTGTAAATACGCCTTATTCGGCGCTGACCAACCGTTTAACCCAGCATGAAGCCTCCCGCTCATCGCTGTCGGTATACCGGTTTGTACTGGCGATTGTTGGCTATCTGATTGTGTCCACTACCGCGGACAGGCTGATTTCCCCGTTTAGCGATAAACAGCTGGGGTACGTCTTCGCCGTCTCATGCTTTGCGCTGCTGGCGACGTTTTTGTTCCTTGCCTGCTTCGGGATGACCAAAGAGCGCGTTGGTGAAGAAGAGGAAGAGACGCCGGCGCCAACGCTGCGGGAAATGTTGAAGGCGGTGGCAGGCAACGCGCCGCTAATTAACCTCTCCATGTTCACCGTCTTTTTTTATATTGCCTATACCGTGTGGATGGCGATCGCTATTTACTTTATCAAATATATAATTGGCAGCGAAGGCTTTACCTCCACCTTCTTTATGATTCAGTCGGCGGCTTATATTGTCGGGACCGTTATTTCGGAAAAAATCATTGCCTTGATAGGTAAAAAGAAAATGACGCTGGTGGCGCTGTCGATCGGCATTGCGGGCGTACTGATGCAATATTTTATCGCTGGCGACAATATCTGGCTGATCATGACCGGCGTGTGTCTGTACAGTATTACGCTGGGGATGGGCTTTGTTTCAATGTGGTCAATGATTGCCGATACCGTGGAATATGCCGAGTGGCACCATGGGGTGCGCACCGAAGGCGCAATTTACGGTTTCTTTAATTTCATCACCAAAATAGCGATGGCCATCGGCGGCGGCTGCGCGGGCTGGATGCTGGACTATTACCACTATGACGCGGGCAACATTACCGCCAGCGCGATTAACGGTATTAACGTACTGATGACGCTATTTCCCGGCGCGATGTTTGCGCTCAGCGCACTGTTTGTCGCCTGCTATTCGCTGGATGAAAAAACCTATCGCGATATTGTGCAAAAAATCAGCCTGCGCAAACAGAACGCGCTTTAACCTCAGGGAGCCAGAGAGATGAATAACGATTTTAACACCACCCTCGCCGCGATGAGCGCGGAAGAAAAAGTGGCGCTGCTGACCGGCAGCGGCCTGTGGCGGACGGCCTCGCTGCCGCAGCACGGTATCGAAGATATCATTATGACCGACGGCACCTACGGCGTGCGCTACAGCAGCGCGCAGATTGATGGCCGGGAAAAGTGGAGCATGGATGATTTTATCTCGGTCATCACCCAAACCGCAGACCAGGCCAGCGCGGAAGAGCCCGCCGCGAAAGGGGGAAGTGAGGCGCTATTCAGCACTTCGCTACCGGCCACCTGCTTTCCTAATGGTTCCAGCCTGGCCTGCAGCTGGGACGTGGAGCTGGTGCATCAGATGGGGGAAGCGCTGGGGCGGGAGTGTCAGCAAATGGGCGTCGGGATCCTGCTCGGGCCTGGGATTAACATTCGCCGTACGCCGCTGGCCGGGCGAGGCTATGAATATTACGCCGAAGACCCGGTGGTCAGCGGCGATATTGCCGCTGCGCTGATCAACGGCCTGCAGCAGGAGGGGGTTGGCGCCAGCCTGAAACACTTTGCGGCCAATAACTCGGAATATCGCCGCACGGAAATGGATTCGATCATTGAAGAGCGGGCGCTGCGGGAAATCTATCTGGCGGGTTTCCAGCGCGCGATTGCGAAATCCCGGCCGTGGACGGTGATGTCTTCCTACAATCGTCTTAACGGCGTACAAACTTCGCAGGATCCGTTTTTACTCACTCAGGTATTGCGCGATGAGTGGGGATATGAAGGGCTGGTGATGTCCGACTGGTATGGTATTAAAGATCGTCCCGCTTCGTTGATGGCGGGCAACGACCTGGCGATGCCTGAAACCCGCCGCGATAAACAAACCCTGCTGGCGGCGATTGAAGCCGGAGAGGTGCCGATGGCGATGGTGGACCGCGCCTGTCTCCGCATGCTGGAACTGCTCGACAAGGTCCAGCGTCATCGCCGCCCGCAAACGCGAGCCGATTTTACAGCGCACCACGCGCTGGCGCAGCGCCTTGCCGGTGAATCCATTGTCTTGCTGAAAAATGAAGATAATCTGCTGCCGCTGCGTCCGGAGAAAACGCCGCGCGTCGCGGTGCTGGGTAAACCGGCTCAGGAGCCGGTGATCCAGGGGTCCGGATGCGCGACCACGGTGCCGTATCTGCTCGATCGGCCGCTGGATGAAATTTTCGACCTCGCCGGCGACGACTTCAGCGTCTCCTGGGCCGTGGGCGCGCCGGACGATCTGCGCTGGGATGAACAGGCGCTGGCGCAGGCCTGCCGCGTCGCGGAGGAAGCCGACGTGGCGGTGATCTTCGTCAGCACCGCCGTAGGCGAAGATGGCGAAAACGGCGATCGTCAGGATCTGCATATTCTGCCGGTGCACGAACGGTTAATTCGCGAAGTGGCGACGGTCCAGCCGAATATCGTGGTGGTGCTGGCGAATAGCGATGCGGTGGTGATGCCGTGGCTCGGCGAGTGCAAAGCGCTGCTGGAAACGTTCTTTGCCGGGCAAGGGATGGGGCGCGCGGTGGCGGAAATCCTCTTCGGCCAGCGTAACCCCTGCGGCAAACTGACGGTAACGGTACCTAATTCCCTGGAGGAAACGCCGGCCTGGCTGCACTATCCGGGCGAAAACCTGCGTCATCATTACGGAGAAGGGCTTTTTGTCGGCTATCGCTATTATGACAAACGTCGCATGACGCCACAGTTTCCGTTTGGCTTTGGCTTAAGCTATACCCGGTTTGCGTACGATAATATCGTGCTGTCAGCCCGCCGTGCAGGCGCAGGCGAGACGCTTACCGTGTCGTTCGACCTGACCAACTGCGGAGAGTATGCGGGCAAAGAGATCGTCCAGCTGTACGTTAGCGCGCCAAAGGGGGAGCTGATTCGCGAAGTGCAGTCATTAAAAGCGTTCAGCAAAGTGGCGCTGGCCGCCGGAGAGACCCGTCGCGTGAGCCTGCAGCTGCCCATTGGCGAGCTGGCCTGCTATCATCCGGGCCTGGGTGATTGGGTCGTGACGCCGGGCATCTGGCAGGTTCGCGTCGGCGCCTCATCCCGGGATCTGCCGTTGATCGCGGAGATTGAGGTAGATTGTCCGCAGCGGTACGTCCCGCTGCGCGATGATAACTCTCTACAACAGCTGATCCAGCAGCCGGAGGCCTTTGCCCGCGTAGTGAAGCTGATTGCCGATAAGAGCCAGATGCCGGCGGAGCAGGTGCGTGAAAAACTGATTCGCCTGGCGCCGGATCTGTTCTGCGGGCTGCTGATTGCGCTGACCGAATTCCTGGCGCTGGATATCGAACGCGACGAGCTTAACGCCGTGCTGGCCGGCGCTCATCATTGCCAATGACAGGAGAGTGCGCATGTTTCCATTTTCAGTGACTCACCCTCGCTCGGTCACCCAGAGCGGACGACAAACGGCGAACAGCGGCTACGAGCTGATTGCCTTTGACGCGGAGAAGCTGAACGTGTTTGCCGCGGAGGTTCGCTACTGCGAGCCTCACTGGCATCCGGCTCCGGAGCTGATTACCGTGCTGGCGGGGCGATTTACCCTCGTCGTCGGCCAGCAAAGCCTGGAGCTGGCGCAGGGAGACATGCTGTATATCAATGCCGAAGAGGTCCATTCGCTGAGCGCCGAGGAGGCTGGCAGCCAGCTGCTCACCGTACAGTTTTCACCCGGCCTGTTTGATGAACTTCATCCCTCGCCGCAGCTGGACTGGAGTACCTGCGGACGACCTTACTCTCCGGCAGACAGCGAAGTACGCCAGCGGCTGGCGAAGCTACTGGAACAGCTGATCGATAACCACGCGCCGTTTCAGCGTATCGCGGCGATTTATCTGCTGCTGGATGCGGTCGTCTCCGCCGGAAAGCCGACGCGGCGCGCCGAAAGATCGCTGCGCGACGAGGCGATGATCAAAAAAGGCATTGATTTTATCAATCAACACTTTGATCAGCCGCTGACGCTGAGCGAGGTCGCCTGCCATAGCGGGATGAGCTACTCCTGGTTCTCGCGGCTGTTCAAAAAGGTGAGCCGGTATAATTTTAAAGAGTATCTGACGCTGGTGCGGCTAAATAAAGCCCGCACCCTGCTGCGCGATACCCGTACCCCGATCACGGAGATTAGCCACAGCTGCGGCTTTCAGGAACACAAGTATCTGATCGCCGCCTTTAATAAATACTGCGGCGTCACGCCAACCGAATACCGCAAGCGCTTCGTCTCGCGGCAAAATATGCGCGAAAGCGAACTGGCGCTGGGGGAGGATTGCCTGTGCCTGCCGCTGAATCATGCGCTGCTCGAACGGCTGGCGGCTAGTAGTCGATCCCCATCTGCGCTTTGATTCCGGCGTCAAAGGCGTGCTTCACCGGGCGCAGCTCGCTGACGGTATCGGCCAGTTCGGTAATCTCACGATGGCAGCCGCGGCCGGTAATAATCACCGTCTGGTGCGCCGGGCGGTTGCGCAGCGCGGTAAGCACCTCTTCCAGCGGCAGGTAATCATAAGCCACCATGTAGGTTAGCTCGTCCAGCAAAACGAGGTCGAGGCTTTCATCAGCCAGCATGCGGCGCCCGTGCTCCCAGACCGCGAGGCAGGCGGCGGTGTCGCTTTCGCGATCCTGCGTATTCCAGGTAAAACCGGTCGCCATCACCTGAAATTCAACGCCGTGCGGCTCAAGCAGGTTGCGCTCGCCGTTTGGCCAGGTACCTTTAATAAACTGCACGACGGCGGCTTTTTTACCGTGCCCGACGGCGCGGGTGACGGTGCCAAAAGCGGCGGTGGTTTTGCCTTTACCGTTGCCGGTAAAGACGATCACGATGCCGCGCTCTTCCTGCGCGGCGGCGACGCGAGCGTCAACTTTATCTTTTACCCGCTGCTGGCGTTCGCGGTGGCGTTCATCACTCATTGTGCGATTCCTGGTTTGCGGCCCGGCTGGGCGTCAAAGGTCATTCCCGTTTTGCGACGACTGTCGTCGCCCATCAGCCACAGGTAAACCGGCATGATATCAGCGGGGGTTTTCAATTTTTGCGGATCTTCCGTCGGGAACGCATTGGCGCGCATTTTGGTGCGGGTGCCGCCTGGGTTAATGCAGTTGACCCGCAGATGACGGTTCTGATACTCCTCGGCCAGCACCTGCATCATGCCCTCGGTGGCGAATTTCGACGCGGCGTAAGCGCCCCAGTTCGCGCGTCCCTGGCGGCCGACGCTGGAAGAGGTAAAGACCAGCGAACCCGATTCGGATTTAAGTAATAAAGGAAGCAGCGCCTGGGTGAGCATAAAGGTGCCGTTCACGTTCACCTGCATCACCTGCTGCCATACTTCCGGCTTTTGTTGATCTATCGGGCACACGTCGCCCAACAGACCCGCGTTGTGCAGCACCCCGTCGAGGCGTGGGTAGTGGATGGATATCTTCTGCGCCAGCTGCTGGCACTCCTGCGGCGTGCAGGTTAACAGGTCGAGAGTAAACCTGCGGGCGGGAATGCCGCCCGCCTGCTGTATTTCGTGCGCGACGCTACGCAGCTTTTCTTCATTGCGGCCGACCAGGATAACGCTTGCGCTATAGCGGGAATAGGTCAGGGCGGCTTCACGGCCAATGCCGTCGCTGGCGCCGGTAACCAGGATGATGCGGTCCTGTAACAGGTGACGTTGCGGTTGATAGTGCACGGCGACTCCTCGGGCGATCTGCTGACGATCGCGCTTGCTGTTCGGTATCTGACTTTTGCGCTTTATGCCTGAAAGCGCCCGCTATTGCAATCGGCGAAGCGGAAACTCTTCGCGGAATTAATATCTTGCAACGATTTCATCGTCGCTGAAAAAAAAGGAAGGCGCCTCGCGTGCGACACAAAGCACAAAGACTTCTCGCCGACGGCTGATGTACACTGTGCGCCAACGTCAGCGGTTTACACAAGGTGAAAACGTGGAATTACTTGCTCAATATGGCCTGTTTTTGGCCAAAATCGCGACCATCGTTGTCGCAATTGCGGTTATCGTCGCCATTATTGTTAACCTGACTCAGCGCAAAAAACAGCGCGGCGAGCTGCGGGTCACCAATCTTAGCGAGCAATATAAGGAGATGAAGGAAGAGCTGGCGGTTTCGTTGCTCGATGGGCCGCAGCAGAAGCTTTGGCATAAAGCGCAAAAGAAAAAGCTCAAGCAGGAAGCAAAGGCGTCAAAGGCGCGGGCGAAGCTCGGCACACCAGAGCCGGACGTCAAACCGCGCGTTTGGGTGCTGGATTTTAAAGGCAGTATGGATGCCCATGAAGTCAGCAGCCTGCGTGAAGAAATCACCGCCGTTCTGGCGGCGGCAAAAGCGCGCGACCAGGTCGTCATTCGCCTTGAAAGCCCAGGCGGTGTGGTTCATGGTTACGGCCTGGCGGCTTCACAGCTGCAGCGCCTGCGCGACAAGCAGATCCCGTTAACGGTCGCGGTCGATAAAGTCGCGGCCAGCGGCGGCTATATGATGGCCTGCGTGGCGAACAGAATCGTCAGTGCACCCTTTGCTATCCTGGGCTCTATTGGCGTTGTGGCGCAAATTCCCAACATCAATCGCTTCCTGAAAAATAAAGATATCGACATTGAGCTGCATACGGCCGGGCAGTACAAACGCACCCTGACGATGCTGGGTGAAAATACCGAAGAAGGGCGGCAGAAATTTCGCGAAGACCTCAACGATACTCATCGGCTGTTCAAAGATTTTGTCCACCAGATGCGCCCCGGGCTGGATATCGAGCAGGTAGCGACGGGTGAACACTGGTACGGCGTTCAGGCGCTGGAAAAAGGCCTTGTGGACGCGGTGGAAACCAGCGATGAACTTCTGCTGGGGCTGATGGATAAGCACGAGGTTATCAGCGTGCGCTATCAGCAGCGTAAGAAAATGCTCGAGCGGTTTACCGGCAGCGCGGCAGAAAGCGCCGATAAACTTCTACTGCGCTGGTGGCAGCGCGGGCAAAAGCCGCTGATGTAAACAAACAACGCGAGGCTTCGGCCTCGCGTTGTTGTCATGGCCCTGCAGGCAGCGGTTAATCCGCCAGGTGATACTTATCAGACAGCTCGTGTGCGAGATATTTAAACATATTAAATACCGCCGTACTCTTCGCCGTTGGCAGACCCTGCTCGTCAAGATAGAACTCGCCGCTGAACACCAGCACGCCGTTACGCTGAACGACGTCGGTGGCCTCGATCCCGGCTAACGTATCTTCATGTTCGCGAATGAGTTTGTTGGCTTTTTCCAGAAGCGTCTGGCGATCGATGGGTTGGGTTGTACCTTGCATAAATGCCTCCTGTGTTTCTTCGCGGCTAGTCTACGCCGCGCGGCGGCGAGGGGCAAATTTTCCATTGATCTTGCAGGGGTAATCGCAGCAGCCTAATAAACATCAGTTTAGTGGCGGGATTTGCTTTTGCATGCTAATAAAGTTGCGTAACGAATTTTATCAGGTACAGTGTGACGCTTTCAGCGATCTGGCAATAGATTTGCTTGACATTCGGCCAAAAATTATTCGTGCTATGTCGCCTGGCGAGAAAAAGCCAGCAAACTCAGCTATCTGGTTTTATGGATGCGAAACCGGTGCAAGGGGTTGATATCCATCGATAACGACGCAACATAGGTTGTGACGTGTCGCCAGTGGATGGTGAATCAATGTGCGATGTATTCCTGGATGAATCAAATTAGGTAAAGGTGAATATGGGTAAAGCTCTCGTTATCGTTGAGTCCCCGGCAAAAGCCAAAACGATCAATAAGTATCTGGGTAATGACTACGTGGTTAAGTCCAGCGTCGGTCATATCCGCGATTTGCCGACCAGTGGCTCAGCTTCCAAAAAGAGCGCCGACTCTACCTCCACCAAAGGGGCTAAAAAGCCTAAGAAGGATGAACGCGGCGCTCTGGTCAACCGTATGGGCGTGGACCCGTGGCATGACTGGAATGCGCACTATGAAATACTCCCGGGTAAAGAAAAGGTCGTTTCTGAACTCAAACAGTTGGCGGAAAAAGCTGACCACATCTATCTCGCAACCGACCTTGACCGCGAAGGGGAAGCCATCGCATGGCACCTGCGGGAAGTTATCGGCGGTGATGAACAGCGCTATAGCCGCGTGGTGTTCAACGAGATCACCAAGAATGCGATTCGTCAGGCTTTCGAAAAGCCGGGCGAACTGAATATTGACCGTGTCAACGCTCAGCAGGCGCGCCGTTTTATGGATCGCGTGGTGGGCTACATGGTCTCTCCACTGCTGTGGAAAAAAATTGCCCGCGGTCTGTCAGCAGGCCGCGTCCAGTCGGTTGCGGTACGTCTGGTGGTCGAGCGCGAGCGCGAAATTAAAGCGTTCGTTCCGGAAGAGTACTGGGAAGTTGACGCCAGCACCACGACCCCTGGCGGCGATGCGTTACCGCTGCAGGTCACGCATAACGGCGATAAGCCGTTCCGTCCGGTAAACCGTGATGAAACCATGGCGGCGGTCGCGCTGCTTGAGAAAGCCAGCTACAGCGTGCTGGAGCGTGAAGATAAGCCGACCAGCAGCAAGCCGGGCGCGCCGTTTATCACCTCCACGCTGCAGCAGGCCGCCAGCACGCGTCTTGGCTTCGGCGTGAAGAAAACCATGATGATGGCGCAGCGTCTCTACGAAGCGGGCCACATTACCTATATGCGTACCGACTCGACGAACCTGAGCCAGGACGCGCTGAGCATGGTGCGCGGCTACATTGGCGACAACTTCGGTAAGAAATATCTGCCGGAGAGCGCTAATCAGTACACCAGCAAAGAAAACTCGCAGGAAGCGCACGAGGCGATTCGTCCATCCGACGTCAACGTGCTGGCCGAAACGTTAAAAGATATGGAATCTGATGCGCAGAAACTGTATCAGCTGATCTGGCGCCAGTTTGTCGCCTGTCAGATGACGCCTGCGCAGTACGACTCCACCACGCTGACGGTGAAAGCCGGCGATTTCAAACTGAAAGCCCGCGGCCGTACGCTGCGCTTTGACGGCTGGACCAAAGTCATGCCAGCTCTGCGTAAAGGCGATGAAGACCGTACTTTACCGATGGTCAATAAGGGCGATAGCCTGAGCCTTGTCGAGCTGATCCCTGCGCAGCACTTTACCAAGCCGCCGGCGCGTTTTAGCGAAGCTTCGCTGGTTAAAGAACTGGAAAAACGCGGCATCGGCCGTCCGTCCACCTATGCGTCGATCATTTCGACCATTCAGGATCGCGGCTACGTGCGGGTGGAAAACCGCCGCTTCTATGCGGAAAAGATGGGTGAAATCGTCACCGATCGTCTGGAAGAGAACTTCCGCGATCTAATGAATTATGATTTCACCGCGCAGATGGAAGACCGCCTCGACCAGGTGGCTAACCATCAGGCCGAGTGGAAGCAGGTCCTCGATAGCTTCTTCGGAGACTTTACCTCGCAGCTGCAGACGGCAGAGAAAGATCCGGAAGAGGGCGGCATGCAGCCGAACCCAATGGTGCTGACCACCATCGACTGCCCGACCTGCGGGCGCAAGATGGGGATCCGTACCGCCAGCACCGGCGTATTCCTCGGCTGCTCGGGCTACGCGCTGTCGCCAAAAGAGCGCTGTAAAACCACCATTAACCTGGTGCCAGAAAACGAAGTGCTCAACGTGCTGGAAGGCGATGACGCTGAAACCAACGCGCTGCGAGCCAAACGCCGCTGTAAAAAATGCGGCACGGCGATGGACAGCTACCTCATCGATCCGAAGCGCAAGCTGCACGTCTGCGGTAATAACCCGACCTGCGATGGCTACGAGATCGAAGAGGGTGAGTTCCGCATCAAGGGTTATGACGGCCCGATCGTTGAGTGTGAAAAATGTGGCTCCGAAATGCACCTGAAGATGGGGCGTTTTGGTAAGTATATGGCCTGCACCAACGACGAGTGTAAAAATACCCGTAAGATCCTGCGTAACGGGGAAGTGGCGCCGCCGAAAGAAGATCCGGTGCCGCTGCCGGAGCTGCCGTGCGAGAAATCGGACGCTTACTTTGTTCTGCGCGATGGCGCGGCGGGCGTCTTCCTGGCCGCCAACACCTTCCCGAAATCGCGCGAAACCCGCGCGCCGCTCGTGGAAGAGCTGTACCGCTTCCGCGACCGCCTGGCGGAGAAGCTGCGCTATCTGGCCGATGCGCCGCAGCAGGATCCGGAAGGTAACAAAACGATGGTGCGTTTTAGCCGCAAAACTAAGCAGCAGTACGTTGCCTCAGAGAAAGATGGCAAAGCCACCGGCTGGTCAGCTTTCTATATAGATGGCAAATGGACTGAAGCAAAGAAGTAACTGTTATCATCTGATAAAAGGGCCGCTCTGCGGCCCTTTTTTGACATCACATGTTGTTGATATCCAAGATATTACGCTGTTCCTCCTCTCTCCTTATAACCGCCTTATTATTTTTTGTTAGTATCTATACACTGTAGATATAAATGATATAGTGGTTATAGCTAATCCCTTTTTTATTATCTTATCGTCTTATACATCACCGTCATCAGGATACGTTGTGGCGCCAACACGGCTAGTCGCAGGGAGGTTCGGGCTAGCCCGTCCACCGCCAAGTGACCTGAGCGTAAAATGTATTAAGCGGGTTTATTTTACGTGCTATCGGATATCAGCCATGAAACTACAGCAGCTCCGCTATATCGTTGAGGTTGTTAACCATAATCTGAACGTCTCCTCCACGGCCGAAGGCCTGTACACTTCACAGCCGGGCATCAGCAAGCAGGTTCGCATGCTGGAGGATGAGCTGGGAATTCAGATTTTCGCCCGCAGCGGCAAACATTTGACTCAGGTCACGCCCGCAGGCCAGGAGATCATACGCATCGCTCGCGAGGTCCTGTCGAAGGTCGATGCGATCAAATCGGTAGCGGGTGAGCATACCTGGCCTGATAAGGGGTCGCTGTACGTAGCAACTACCCACACCCAGGCCCGCTACGCGCTACCGGGCGTTATCAAAGGCTTTATCGAACGCTATCCCCGCGTCTCCTTGCACATGCATCAGGGGTCGCCAACGCAAATCGCCGAGGCGGTGTCGAAAGGCAATGCTGACTTCGCCATCGCGACCGAAGCGCTTCATCTTTATGATGATTTGGTGATGCTGCCGTGCTACCACTGGAACCGCTCCGTGGTCGTCACGCCAGAGCATCCGCTGGCGTCGCGAGAGTCGGTATCGATTGAGGAGCTGGCGCAGTATCCGCTGGTGACTTACACCTTCGGCTTCACCGGCCGCTCCGAGCTGGATACCGCCTTTAATCGCGCCGGCTTAACGCCGCGCATCGTTTTCACCGCCACCGACGCCGATGTGATTAAAACCTACGTGCGTCTGGGCCTCGGGGTAGGGGTAATTGCCAGTATGGCGGTGGATCCGGTTTCCGACCCGGACCTGGTGAAGCTGGACGCCAATGGTATTTTCAGCCACAGCACCACGAAAATAGGTTTCCGTCGCAGTACCTTCTTGCGAAGCTATATGTATGATTTTATTCAGCGATTTGCGCCGCATCTGACCCGGGATGTGGTCGATACCGCCGTTGCTTTGCGTTCAAATGAAGATATTGAAGCGATGTTCAAAGATATTAAATTACCGGAAAAATAACCACAGAAAAAATAATGGCATCCTCTCGGGGATGCCAAAGTCTATAATGGCCTGAAATGGAATATCTAAACCTCGTCTGAATCACAATTTTCGTTAACTCCTCGTACCACATTTGCAAATATACCTGCCGCGATCAAATTAATGATGAAAGATATCTTCCGAAAAGCGAATTCACTGGATTAATAGTCAATCCATAATTAAGATTTATCTGTGGTTAGTAATTCTTAGCGATTGGTGGTGAAAAAATGATTAGTGATATCGATTATATGAAGTTTGCGATGTCACAGGAACGTGACAAGACTGAGATAGATCCAGTTTTGAGAAGTAAGGCCTGGAGCGCCGTTATCCTTGGGCTTGCGATGTTCTGGAGCGTCATTGCTCTGGTTGTCTGCAACGTTTGGTTACTAAACTAGAGCACCTTCCAGTCACAGCGGTTATGTCAGTTTTATGACAAGTGAATTATTGAGAATTATTTCTATCTGATAAAATAGCGGTAATAAGGAGGATATAATTTTTCCCTTTTTAGACTCGCTCGATAAATTTTCTCTATTGGACTAATCGCCAGAATAATGGCGATTAGTCTTTCTTTGTACTCGTGTACTAATACGACGCGCTCGCCGACGCAAATCTGACTTCTTCAATCCTTCTCAATATATCCGCCCTCATTATTCAAATTTCCTGTCTTAATGCGTTACGCCTATTTTAGCAATTTGGGTTGTTATCAAAATGTTACATCAAAGATGTGTTATCTTTAATAATGACCCTGAGGAGGATCAGGGGATGCTATCCCTAAGGTAAAGGAGGAGCTATGTCGTCAACCCTACGAGCAGCCAGTAAGGATACGCTCCAGGTTAAAGATAAAACCTGGCATTACTACAGCTTACCGCTGGCCGCTAAACAACTGGGCGATCTCTCGCGCTTGCCCAAATCGCTCAAAGTGCTACTGGAAAACCTGCTGCGCTGGCAGGACGGCGATTCCGTGACCGCCGAAGATATTCATGCCCTGGCCGGATGGCTGAAGCATGCCCATGCCGACAGGGAGATTGCCTACCGTCCGGCGCGCGTCCTGATGCAGGACTTTACCGGGGTTCCTGCCGTGGTGGACCTGGCGGCGATGCGCGAAGCGGTCAAACGCCTTGGCGGCGATACCGCCAAAGTGAACCCGCTTTCGCCCGTCGACCTGGTGATTGACCACTCGGTCACCGTAGACCGTTTTGGTGACGATGATGCTTTTGAAGAGAACGTCCGGCTTGAGATGGAGCGCAACCATGAGCGCTACGTCTTTTTGCGCTGGGGGCAGCAGGCATTCAGCCGCTTCAGCGTAGTACCGCCGGGTACCGGTATTTGCCACCAGGTAAACCTCGAATACCTTGGCCGGGCGGTGTGGAGCGAACAGCAAAACGGCGAGTGGGTGGCTTTCCCCGACACCCTGGTCGGCACCGATTCCCATACCACGATGATTAACGGTTTAGGCGTTCTGGGCTGGGGCGTTGGCGGTATCGAAGCGGAAGCTGCCATGCTCGGTCAGCCGGTTTCCATGCTGATCCCGGACGTTGTTGGCTTCAAGCTAAGCGGCAAGCTACGTGAAGGCATTACCGCGACGGACCTGGTCCTGACGGTCACCCAAATGCTGCGTAAACACGGCGTTGTGGGTAAGTTTGTTGAATTCTACGGCGATGGCCTCGATTCTCTGCCGCTGGCGGACCGCGCGACGATTGCCAATATGTCGCCGGAGTATGGCGCGACCTGCGGCTTTTTCCCGATCGATGCGGTAACGCTTGACTATATGCGCCTGACCGGCCGCAGCGAAGAGCAGGTGGCGCTGGTAGAAGCCTATGCGAAAGCGCAGGGCATGTGGCGTCAGCCCGGAGATGAACCGGTATTCACCAGCACGCTGGCGCTGGATATGGGAACCGTTGAAGCCAGCCTGGCCGGGCCGAAACGCCCGCAGGACCGCGTAGCGCTCGGCGATGTGCCCCAGGCCTTTGCCGCCAGCACCGAGCTGGAAGTTAATCACGCGCAGAAAGATAAACGGCCAATCGACTACACGCTGAACGGACAGCAGTATTCGCTGCCTGATGGCGCGGTGGTGATTGCCGCCATTACCTCCTGTACTAACACGTCGAACCCCAGCGTCCTGATGGCAGCCGGCTTGCTGGCCAAAAAAGCCGTTGAGCGGGGGCTGAAACCGCAGCCGTGGGTTAAAGCGTCGCTGGCTCCCGGGTCGAAGGTGGTTTCCGACTATCTGGCCCACGCAAAGCTGACTCCCTATCTGGATGAACTGGGCTTCAATCTGGTCGGCTATGGCTGTACCACCTGTATCGGTAACTCCGGACCGCTGCCGGACCCTATCGAGCGCGCAATCAAGCAGGGCGATTTGACCGTCGGGGCTGTGCTCTCCGGGAACCGCAACTTTGAAGGACGTATTCATCCGCTGGTAAAAACCAACTGGCTGGCGTCGCCGCCGCTGGTGGTCGCCTACGCCCTGGCGGGGAATATGAATCTCGACCTGACCCGTGAGCCGTTAGGGACGGGTAAAGATGGTCAGCCGGTGTATCTGAAGGATATCTGGCCGAGCGGAATCGAAGTCGCGCAGGCGGTTGAGCAAGTCTCAACGGAGATGTTCCGTAAAGAGTACGCCGAAGTGTTTGAAGGGACAGCCGAGTGGAAGGCGATTAAAGTGGATCGCTCTGATACCTACGACTGGCAGGATGATTCCACCTACATTCGCCTGTCGCCGTTCTTTGATGAGATGGGCGTTGAGCCTAAACCGGTAGAGGATATTCACGGCGCGCGCATTCTGGCCATGTTGGGCGACTCGGTTACCACCGACCATATCTCCCCGGCGGGCAGCATTAAAGCCGACAGCCCCGCGGGCCGTTATCTGCAAAATCACGGCGTCGAACGCATTGATTTTAACTCCTACGGCTCCCGTCGCGGCAACCATGAGGTGATGATGCGCGGGACGTTTGCCAATATTCGTATTCGTAACGAAATGGTCCCCGGCGTGGAAGGGGGGATGACCCGTCATCTTCCGGATAGTCAACCTATCGCTATTTATGATGCCGCTATGCTCTACAAAGCGGAGGGCACGCCGCTGGCGGTGATCGCAGGCAAAGAGTACGGTTCCGGCTCCAGCCGCGACTGGGCGGCTAAAGGGCCGCGTTTGCTCGGCGTCAGGGTGGTCATTGCCGAGTCTTTCGAGCGTATCCACCGCTCCAACCTGATTGGAATGGGGATTTTACCGCTGGAATTCCCGCAGGGGGTGACGCGTAAAACGCTGGGACTGAGCGGCGAGGAGCGGATAGATATCAGCAGCCTGCAGGCTCTGCAGCCCGGTATGACGGTGCCGGTCACGCTGACGCGCGCGGATGGTCGACAGGAAGTGATTGATTGCCGTTGCCGCATCGATACCGCGACTGAGCTGACCTACTATCAGAACGACGGTATTTTGCACTATGTGATCCGCAATATGCTGTAAACCCGCGTCTGATATAAAAAGGGCCAGCACAGGCTGGCCCTTCATTTTTCGTCGGAATTACTTGCTCAGCAGGTGCCCCATTTTGGCAGCCTTAGTATCCAGATAGTGGGCATTTTTCGGGTTGCGTCCCACAATCAGCGGCACGCGTTCCACAATGTTAATTCCCGCTTCAGTCAGAATTTCGACCTTCTTCGGGTTGTTGGTCAACAGGCGTACCTGGTCGACGTTGAGCAGCTTAAACATATCAGCGCACAGCGTGAAGTCGCGTTCATCGGCGGCAAAACCCAGCTGATGGTTGGCTTCCACGGTGTCATAGCCTTGATCCTGTAACGCGTAGGCGCGGATTTTGTTCAGCAGACCGATATTGCGCCCTTCCTGGCGGTGATACAGCAGAATGCCGCGCCCCTCTTCGGCAATATGCGACAACGCCGCTTCCAGTTGAAATCCGCAATCACAGCGCAGGCTAAAAAGGGCGTCGCCCGTTAAACACTCAGAGTGTACGCGAGCCAGAACCGGGGATTGCCCCGAAATATCGCCAAATACCAGCGCGACGTGATCCTGCCCGGTTGCCAGTTCTTCAAAACCCACCATGAGAAAATCGCCCCATGGGGTTGGCAGTTTGGCTTCTGCCACACGTTTAAGCTGCATGTGATTCTCCAGATTCTATCAGCACCTGACTGTGCTTCTGTTTGCCGCTATTTTGCCACAATGGCGCGACGTTCTCCTAATTGCGTAGGGTTACCTGCGCGCAAAGCGCACAAACGAACTACTTTCCGTTATGATATTGAGGTTAATGAATAAGGAGATGAGATGCTGTTGATTGCCAGACGAACCGCCGTTGGCGCGGCCCTGTTATTAATCATGCCTGCTGCGATCTGGATTTCGGGCTGGAAATGGCATCCCGGGCTGTCGGCAGGGACGATGAAGCTGCTGTACTGGGTGACCGAAACGGTGACGCAGCCATGGGGCATCATTACGCACGTTATCTTATGCGCCTGGTTTCTGTGGTGCCTGCGTTTTCGTCTGCGAGCTGCGATAATGCTGTTTCTCATTCTGGCCGCAGCGATACTGGTTGGGCAGGGAATGAAGACGTGGATTAAAAGCCGCGTTCAGGAGCCTCGTCCCTTTGTCATCTGGCTGGAGCAGACGCAGCAGGTGCCGGTCACGCAATTCTACGCGTTGAAACGCAAAGAACGCGCTAAACTGGTGCATGAGCAGCTGGCGCAAGAGCAGCAAATCCCAGGATTTTTGCGCAAGCACTGGCAAAAAGAGACCGGCTTCGCTTTCCCATCTGGCCATACGATGTTCGCTGCCAGCTGGGCGCTGCTCGGCGTTGGTTTGCTGTGGCCGCGGCGTCGCTGGGTCACCCTGGCGCTGCTGCTAACGTGGGCGACGGCGGTGATGGGCAGCCGCCTGGCGCTGGGCATGCACTGGCCGCAGGATCTGATCGTCGCAACGCTGATTTCCTGGCTACTGGTGACCCTGGCGACCTGGCTTGCCCAGCGGTTCTGCGGCCCGCTATCGCCGCCGGGAGAAGAGGCGCAGGATATCAAAAAAAGGGCGGCAGCGCCGGAATAATGTTGATATTACCCCTATCAGGCCGCATATCCTGTACTGGTGTCATGCATTTCCATTTCACCGCTGCGGCGAAAATGGTACTTTATAGGGCTGAACGCGGGATTTTTTCGCGCAACCCACAGAACGGGAAGTCATGTGAAATATTTTCTTATTTTCTTACTGGTGTTAGCCATCTTCGTCATTTCAGTGACGCTGGGCGCGCAGAATGACCAGGTGGTCACGTTCAACTATCTCCTCGCGCAGGGTCAGTTCCGTATTTCGACGCTGCTGGCCGTGCTTTTTGCTGCCGGTTTTGCTATCGGCTGGCTGATCTGCGGTCTTTTCTGGCTGCGCGTTCGCGTCTCTCTGGCGCGCGCTGAGCGTAAAATTAAGCGTCTGGAGCAACAGATTGCGCCAGCCAGCGCTACGCCTGCAGAAGCCGGTGTTCCTGCGGTGAAGGAATAATCATTTATGCTGGAGTTGTTGTTTCTGCTTTTGCCCGTTGCCGCAGCGTATGGCTGGTACATGGGGCGCAGAAGTGCACAACAGTCCAAACAGGACGATGCGAGCCGTCTGTCGCGTGACTACGTTACAGGGGTCAACTTCCTGCTGAGTAATCAGCAAGATAAAGCCGTCGATCTGTTCCTCGATATGCTGAAAGAGGATACCGGAACCGTCGAAGCCCATCTGACGCTGGGCAACCTGTTCCGCTCGCGCGGTGAAGTTGACCGCGCTATCCGCATCCACCAGAGCTTAATGGAAAGCGCCTCGCTGACTTACGACCAGCGCCTGCTGGCGGTTCAGCAACTGGGGCGCGATTATATGGCCGCCGGGCTCTACGATCGGGCGGAGGGGATGTTCAAACAGCTGGTGGATGAAACGGATTTCCGCCTGAGCGCCCTGCAGCAGCTGCTGCAAATTTATCAGGCAACCAGCGACTGGCAGTCGGCGATAGAAGTGGCCGAGCGTCTGGTTAAGCTGGGGAAAGAGAAACATCGCGGCGAAATCGCCAATTTCTGGTGTGAACTGGCGCTGCAGCAAATGGCGGGCAACGATCTGGATAAGGCGATGGCGCTGCTGAAAAAAGGCGCCGCGGCGGATCGCAACAGCGCTCGCGTCTCCATCATGATGGGTCGGGTATGGATGGAGAAGGGCGACTATGCCAAAGCGGTAGAGAGCCTGGAGCGGGTGATTGAGCAGGATAAAGAACTGGTGGGTGAAACCCTGGAGATGCTGCAAACCTGTTACCAGCAGTTAGGGAAAACCGACGAGTGGGAAGCATTTTTGCGCCGCTGCGCGGAGGAAAATACCGGCGCGACGGCCGATCTGATGCTGGCGCAGATCCTCGAACAGCGGGAAGGGGTTGACGCCGCGCAAAACTATGTGACTCGTCAGCTGGAGCGCCATCCGACGATGCGCGTTTTCCATAAGCTAATTGATTACCACATCAATGAAGCCGAAGAGGGGCGTGCGAAGGAGAGCCTGGGCGTGCTGCGCCACATGGTGGGCGAGCAGGTCCGCAGCAAGCCGCGCTACCGCTGCCAGAAATGCGGCTTTACCGCCCATACGCTGTACTGGCACTGTCCATCCTGCCGGTCGTGGTCAACTATTAAGCCCATTCGCGGACTCGACGGGCAGTAATTTTAAAAAAAAGCCGCACTTTAGTTACAACATACTTATGGATATATTATATCCGTCTCCTCCGGCTACGGCTATTAAGGCGTCCGGCAGGGAGGGAAATGCAGCCTGTTATTTTCGGCTTATCGCAGGTAGAATGCTGCCCGTTTACCTTTTTTGCGCCGAACCGGCGCTCATCAACAATTAAGGTCCGGTCATGACGTCTACTGCTACATCTTCTTCTCGCGTTGTCACATCCTCTCCCATCGTCGTTGCTCTCGATTATGATAACCGTGATAAAGCGCTGGCGTTTGTCGACCGTATCGACCCGCGCGACTGCCGGCTCAAGGTTGGTAAAGAGATGTTTACCCTGCTGGGGCCGCAGTTTGTTCGCGACCTGCACCAGCGCGGTTTTGAGATTTTCCTCGATCTAAAGTTTCACGATATCCCGAATACCACGGCGCGTGCGGTCGCCGCAGCGGCAGAGCTTGGCGTCTGGATGGTTAACGTTCATGCCTCCGGCGGCGCGCGGATGATGACCGCCGCACGTGAGGCCCTGCTACCTTTCGGAAAAGATGCGCCGCTATTAATTGCGGTAACGGTGTTAACCAGCATGGAAGCCAGCGATCTGCAGGATCTGGGCATCACGCTTTCCCCGGCGGACCACGCCGCGAAGCTGGCGGCGCTGACCCAGCGCTGCGGGCTGGATGGCGTTGTCTGTTCGGCGCAGGAGGCGGTTCGCTTTAAACAAGAGCTGGGCGAGGCGTTCAAGCTGGTGACGCCTGGCATTCGTCCGCAAGGTAGCGACGCGGGTGACCAGCGGCGCATTATGACGCCGGAACAGGCGCAGGCGGCGGGGGTAGATTACATGGTGATCGGTCGTCCGGTAACGCAGTCTGCCGATCCGGCCGCCACCCTGCGCGGTATTAACGCATCGTTGAATAAGGGGGTATGATGAACGATTCCAACAGTCGTCTGGTTTATTCAACGGACAGCGGTCGTATTGATGAGCCCAAAGCGGTACAGGCGCGTCCGAAAGGGGACGGTATCGTACGTATCCAGCGCCAGACCAGCGGGCGCAAGGGGAAGGGCGTGTGTCTGATTAGCGGAATAGATGAAAGTGACGACGCGCTGGCTAAGCTGGCTGCCGAGCTGAAAAAGAAATGCGGCTGCGGCGGGGCGGTAAAGGATGGCGTGATTGAGATTCAGGGCGATAAGCGTGACTTGCTCAAATCGCTTCTGGAAGCCAAAGGCATGAAGGTTAAGCTGGCTGGCGGTTGATTAATAATAAGGCCACGATAAATATCGTGGCCTTTATTTTTGTGCTGGTGTACTGGTCAGCAAATATAAACTTTCGTTTTATTGTTCGTGGTTAATATTATTTACCCACCTGGTGGCCGATAATCCCGCCGACTGCCGCGCCGCCGAGGGTACCCAGGGTGCTGCCGTCCGTTAATACTGCGCCGCCCAGTGCACCGGCACCTGCGCCAATAGCGGTGTTACGGTCGCGTTTAGACCAGTTAGAACAAGCGCTCAGAGACATTGCAACAGTGACGGCCAGAACCACAGCGGCCATTTTTTTGTTCATTGAAGTCATCATTTTTTTTCTCCTGAATAATCTATTCATGGATACAACTTCCCTTAAGCATAGCTTGTTACGCCAGCCCGGGGGGTATTCCATGAAGCTTTAGTTGCGCAGGTGTTGCTCTATTCACGCAGGTGATAGTTACTTCCTGTTATATCGCTAACATTAATTCTACTTTCTATAAATTTTTCAGGCAGGTAAAAAGTCTGAATTCAGGTGTCAGAAAAGTCTCAGACCAGGGCGATGCCGGGGAGAGCCCGGCAAAGCGGCGGTAAGGCAGAAATAAGGATCAGGGATGATTAACGATATCGACGGTTAAACCGCACTGGGTTAACTGGTTGTGCACGGCATCATTAAGATTATCATCGGTGATAATGCGGTTGAAGCGCCCTATCGGGCCGAGTGGATAGGGATGGACCACGTTGAATTTCGAGCTATCGCTGAGCACAATCGCTTCACAGCTCTTTTCAAGCACCGCGTTGACCACGTCAGCACGCATCATATCCCGTCCTGTAAATCCGGTTTCAGCCTGCCAGCCGTCAATACCAATAAAGGCCTTGCTGAAGTGGACCTGCTGAATAAACTGGCGGGTTAGCGGACCCACCATGCTTTCACTGCGCTTTTGATAGATCCCGCCCAGCAGGATGACTTCTCCGGGCGTCTCTTTCAGGAGATGCGCAATATAGCTGCTGACGGTGATGATAGTGATATCGCCGCGCTCGGCAAGCGTACGGGCGAGCAGGGCGTTGCAGCTCCCGTTTTCGATAAACACCGTTTCCCCGGACGAAACGAGCGTAGCGGCCCGCGCAGCCAGCTCTCGCTTAATCGCGAAGTTGGTCATCATGCGGGTTTCCACATCTTCACTATCCAGCGGAACGGCGAAGCCGTGGGTACGCCGCAGGTAGCTCTGTTTCTCGAGTGAATTCAGATCCTGGCGAATGGTGACTTCAGAGACACCGGTCATCTTCGCGAGATCGGCCACGCTCATACGGCCTTTATCGATGACCATTTGCAAAATACTTTGTTGTCGGGCGTTCATAGCAACTTCGCAGTTAAGGGCTATTTGGGCGCGATCGGCCCTGGATGGCCGATGGCGACGATGAAGATTATCAAATTTCCCACGGCGCTTTAGGCTGACCGGGTTTATTTTCCTGCTCGTCGCTGGAAAGCGCCTGCAGTTCAGCTTTCAGAATTTCCAGATTATGGATTGCGGAGTGATAATCCCCGGCAACCAGAATATCCAGCACGGTATCGATTCGTTGGGCAAGCAGGCGGGCATTCAGATCTGACATGGCGTTATCCTGGTTACAAATGTGAATAAAATCAATGATGCTAAAAACGGATGAAAAAGAGAAGCGAAAAAAACGCACAAACTAACTCATCCATAATGATTCGTGGGCAACGCGCAGAAAAACAACGGGAAGGGCTAAAATGCGGCTCCATATAAGGGAGCCGCACAGGTGAACTATCAGGCGGCTGGACGCGCAATAACGCTACGGGTCTCCATGCGCACTTCGGCAATCGTGACGTCGATAACATCCGTGACTTTGTAGACGACTTCGCCTTTGATCTGCACGGTGCCGTTTTCCTGGCTGCACACCAGTTCATCGCGCACGGCGTGAAGGAATGGCGCCGGGATAAAAGCAACCGCGCCGTTATCAACAAGACGTACGCGCATGCCGCCGCGGCTGACATCGATAATCTCAGCTGCAAAACGCGTAGTGGTGCCGGCCTGCGGATTCAGATAGCGGGCGTACAGCCAGTCTCCAACATCGCGCTCCGCCATGCGGTTGAGGCGACGGCGTTCAGCCATTTGGATCGCAACGTCATCCTGCGGACGGGAGATCGCTTCCCCTTTGATAATCGCTTTCAGCAGACGATGGTTAATCATATCGCCGTACTTACGGATCGGGGACGTCCAGGTCGCATAGGCCTCAAGACCCAGGCCGAAGTGCGGGCCCGGCTCGGTGCTGATTTCCGCAAACGACTGGAAGCGACGAATACGGCTATCGAGGAAACCAGACGGCTGGGCGTCCAGCTCGCGACGTAGCTTGCAGAAGCCTTCCAGCGTCAGCACTTCCACCGGGTCGACGTGCACATCGTGAGTCTTCAGTAAGGCCGCGAGCTGCTCGGTGTTGGCCGGATCGAAACCGGTGTGGACGTTATAAACACCGAAACCGAGTTTGTCGCGCAGCACGCGGGCGGCACAGATATTGGCGGCAATCATTGACTCTTCAACGATGCGGTTGGCGATACGACGCGGTTCGGCGACGATATCCAGCACTTCACCTTTGTCGCCAAGCACAAAGCGGTAATCCGGGCGGTCTTTGAATACCAGCGCGTGGTTTTTACGCCATTCGCTACGACGCAGGCAGGCCTCCTGCAGCAGCTTAATTTGCTGGGCGATAGTCTCGCTTCCCGGCTGCCAGCCACCGTTATTTTCCAGCCAGTCGGAAACATCTTCATAGGCCAGCTTCGCTTTCGACTCGATGGTCGCCGCGAAGAACTGAATATCATCTTCGATGGTGCCGTCATCCGCGAGGATCATGCGGCAGGCCAGAACCGGGCGAACCTCGTTGGGGCGCAGAGAGCAGAGGTCGTCCGAGAGCTCGCGCGGCAGCATCGGAATGTTGAAGCCCGGCAGATAGTTGGTAAAGGCGCGAATTTTCGCCGTGTTGTCCAGCTTGCTGCCTTCGGCAATCCACGCGGTCGGATCGGCGATAGCGACGGTCAGATGCAGCTTGCCGTCAGCGGTTTGCTCAACGTACAGCGCATCGTCCATATCTTCGGTGCTGGCGCTGTCGATGGTCACGAAAGCCAGGGCCGTTAAATCACGGCGTTCCAGACCTTCATCAAGCATCTCGGTCGCCACGCCGTCCGGTGCTTCTTTCTCAAGATTATGACGCGCCAGGGTGACCCACCATGGAACGAAATGATCGTCGCCGTAGGTAATGTACTGGGTGAGCTCAGCGTAGAAACCGCGGTCGCCTTTCAGCGGATGACGGCGCATTTCGGCAACGGCCCAGTCACCCTCTTTAAAATCATGCTCTACGCCGCGCGCGGCGCGGCAAGGAATGGCATCTTTCAGCAGCGGATGGTCAGGAACGATGGAAAGACGATCGTCTTTCTTATGAACTTTGCCGACAAAACGCGTCAGGAACGGCTCAACCAGTTCTTCAGGCTCAGCGCTTTCGCGTTCCTTTTCAGTATTGACCACGGCGATAATACGATCGCCATGCATCACTTTTTTCATTTGCGGCGGCGGAATGAAATAGCTTTTCTGCGAGTCGACTTCGAGGAAGCCAAATCCTTTTTCCGTCCCCTTAACGACCCCTTCAACGCGCGGAGTCTGGGAATGCAATTGCTGTTTAAGCTGCGCTAGCAGCGGGTTGTCCTGAAACATAATTTCGTATTTTCGTGGCTAAAAGAGCGGCTGACATTTTTACGCGAATATGCCTGCCGCAGCAAGCGCTGTTTCAGCATTTTACGTCTCCTGACGTACATTCCCGAGGGCGATTTTTAGCCGATTCATCCAACCGCACAGCCCGCACCAGGCGAGTAGATCGATAGCCGCGCTACGGGAAAGCCCGTAATCTGTGAGGGGAGTTAGCTGGGCGGCGCTAAAGCGGTCGGGCGCGCGGGTCAAAAGCTGTACGGATTGTAAAAGCTGGCGTTCCATTGACGGGTTGTCTCCCCATGGCTGGACGCCGGATTCATTACCACGCAAAGCGTCCGTGAGATCGGCTAAATCTGGACATCGCGAGGCCCATGCGTTAAAGCAGCTGATGCTGCCATTAATCCGCGCAGCGATCAGCGCCACCTGCGCGGCAAACGGTTGCCGATCGCTGAGGTGGGTCAGGAGCTGTTCCTGCAGAGCCAGCGGAGGTTCCTGAGCCGCCAGCAGCGGGGCCAGTTCAGACAGACCCGGATGTTTTCGCCAGTTCGCTATAAGAGACTGGCGCTCATCGTCGGCATAGCGTAAGTCCGCGTCGTCAAGCCCTGGCTGCCAGTCACTCTCCCTCGCGACGAAAAGCGCTTCCGGGGCATCTTCCTGCTGCGGCATGCCGGGGATCCAGCGCACCGGGTAACCCAGCGCGGCATGGAAGGCGGCGATAGCGCGGGCCTGGAAGCTGACAAAGCCAATAATCTGATTGATAAGGATAATATCGCGACTGGTCAGGCCGACTTCGTCCAGCTGGCTGCGGGCGAGCGCGTTGATCAGCGAAGGAGAGCTCGCGAGCTGACGCGCATACTGGGTAATTTGCGCCAGACGACGGTTGCTCTCACGCGAGGAGTCAGGGCCAGGAAGCGGCGCCAGGCGGGCGGCGTAGTGATTACACAGGCGCTGTACGCCATAAACCTGGGCGACGGTCAGCGCCGTACTTAGCCGGTCATAGGCGCTAAATGTCTGTAGACGGTTAACCGTCACTGACGCAGGAAAGAGGGCATCTGCCAGCCGACGGGCGGGCGTAAGCCAGCGCGCATGCGCCTCGAGCAGCTCCCGGGGGAGAGTCAGATCGAGTAGAAAACGATCTTCGACATGGGCGGCTTCAGGGACGAGCGGCAATACATCCACCGGGCAGATTGTTGACTGGGTCTCATGATACCAGTGGTTTTTGCCGTTAACGCGGCGTTGCTCCATGGGCGTTCCTTGTTCGGTATGTGGCAAACCGCCGTTTCGCGGTCATGCTATGCGGAACTATCCTGGCTTAACCCTGGAGTGGGAGAAAATATTGATCCGTGCTAACAAATAGCGGATTGGAATAACAGAAGGAAAGCGCGGGGGAAATACCCCTCCTCACGGGCGCGAGGAGGGTAACGAACTTATTTCAGTTCCAGCTCGTTCATGGCGGCGATGCTGAAGCCGCCGTCAACGTGAACGACTTCGCCGGAGATGCCGGCAGACAGGTCGGAGCACAGGAATGCTGCGCTGTTGCCCACGTCTTCAGTGGTGACGGTGCGACGAATCGGGGTAACCGCTTCGCAGTGCGCCAGCATCTTACGGAGATCTTTAATACCGGAAGCCGCCAGGGTACGGATCGGACCGGCAGAGATGGCGTTAACGCGAACGCCTTCCGGGCCCATGGCGTTCGCCATGTAGCGCACGTTAGCTTCAAGAGAGGCTTTCGCCAGACCCATCACGTTGTAGTTCGGGATGGCGCGCTCTGCGCCCAGGTAGGAGAGCGTCAGCAGGGCTGAGCCCGGGTTCAGCATACCGCGGCAGGCTTTCGCCATCGCCACAAAGCTGTAGGCGCTGATATCGTGAGCAATTTTGAAACCTTCGCGAGTCACCGCGTTAACGTAGTCGCCGTCCAGCTGGTCTGCCGGCGCAAAGCCGATAGAGTGGACGAAACCGTCGAACTTCGGCCACACTTTTGCCAGTTCGGTGAACAGAGACTCGATGCTCTCATCTTCCGCGACATCGCACGGCAGGACGATATTAGAGCCCAGCGCGGCGGCAAATTCTTCCACACGACCTTTCAGTTTTTCGTTCTGATAGGTGAACGCCAGTTCAGCCCCTTCACGGTGCATGGCTTGCGCGATGCCGTAGGCGATGGACAGTTTGCTGGCAAGGCCAGTCAACAGAATGCGCTTACCGGAAAGAAAACCCATAGCTTTTAATCCTTATCGTTATTGCGTATTTTTACTTTAACAATCATTTGGTTAGCATTGTTATTTCAAAATAACTCAAATTTAGCCGGGAATTATATCCCACTGACGACCCCTTGTGTCACGATATTTTTCTGCCATTCGCCACGTCATATCGCGCTTTGGCTACCGTGTATACAAGAGTATACCATCGGATATGACGGCGACCTGGCGCTAGCGCCGTGCAATTTACGCCTCCGTTTATTTACCGTCTTTACGCCAGGCATCGGCAGTCAGCGCCTCGCCGAAATGGCCGGCAATCAGGCGTTTTGTCAGCTCGTGCAGCGGAGACGCCAGAACGTCGGCGGTGCTGCCGCGTTCGACCACCTCGCCCTGATGCATCACCAGCACCTGATCGCTGATGTGCTTCATCATGCCCAGATGCTGAGTCACGTAAATGTAGGAGATACCCTGTTTTTCCTGCAGCTCCAGCATCAGGTTTATAAGCTGCGAGCGCATTGACATATCCAGCGACGCCAGCGCTTCATCGCAGACGATGACCTTCGGACGCAGGATCAGCGCGCGCGCCAGGCCCAGACGCTGTTTCTGTCCCGGTGCCAGCATATGCGGATAGTAGCTAACGTGGTCCGGCAGCAGGCCAACCATTCGCAACGTTTCGATAATCTGCTTCTGCCGCGCCTCGGGTTCAAGGTCGGTATTCAGGCGCAGCGGAAAATCGAGGATTTGCGAAATACGCTGCCGCGGATTGAGCGAGGTCGACGGATCCTGAAAGATCATGCGAATCTTCTGGCTGCGGAAAGAGTAATCGCCAAACGCCAGCGGGCGATCGTCAATCAGCAGTTCGCCGGTGCTGGGTTCGACCATTCCGGCGAGCATTTTTGCCAGCGTTGACTTGCCGGAGCCGTTCTCGCCGATAATCGCCAGCGTCTGGCGCTCGCGCAGGGTAAAGCTTAACGGCTTAACCGCTTCCACCGTTTGTCGATGAAACCAGCCGGTGCGGTAGCGAAAGGTCTTACTCAGATTGCGCACTTCAAGCAATGTTTCGACCATTTCACTCTTTCTCCATGTTCAGCGGGAAATGACAGGCATAGAGGTGGTTACGGGCGCCCACCAGCCGGGGCGTTTCGATACATTCGCGCTGGGCATAGGGGCAGCGCGGCCCGAGCCGGCAGCCGATGGGCAGCTGTTCGAGCAAGGGGATCGCCCCCGGCAAGGTGTTGAGCCGACTCTTGTGGGGCATGGCGCTGCCGAAATCGGGAATCGCCCGAATCAGCGCCTGCGTGTAAGGGTGATGAGGAATCGTCACCAGCTCTTCGCTCGGCGCGGTTTCCACCGTCTGCCCGCAGTACATCACGTTGATTTTGTCCGCCCATTTACTGAGCATCTGCATATCGTGACTGATCAGCAAAATGGTGGTGTTATTGTTTTGGTTTAACCGCGTCAGCAGGCGGATGATTTGCGCCTGCGTCGTGGCCTCCATGGCGTTGGTCGGCTCATCGGCGATCAGCAGCCGCGGCTGGTTAGCCAGCGCGATGGCGATCATGACCTTCTGGCACTCTCCGTCCGTCAGCTCGTAGGGGAAGCTGCGCATCGCATCTTTATGGTCTTTAATCCCCACGCGGTGCAGGAGCTCGATGGCGCGCCGCTTGCGCCAGCCCAGGCGCTGCCACCAGCGTCCTTTAAAGGTCCAGCCGGGGATATTCTGCGTTAATTGCTGGCCGATGCGTTCGGAAGGATCGAGACAGGATTGCGGCTCCTGAAAAATCATCGAGACGTTGTGGCCCACCAGCTTACGCCGCTCGCGCACCGACAGACGCAGCAGGTCGATGTCGTCAAAGCGCATGCGGTCGGCGGTTACCCGCCAGTTGTCCTTGGTGACGCCGCATATCGCTTTAGCTATTAAGCTTTTGCCGGAGCCGGACTCCCCAACGAGGCCGCGTATTTCCCCCTCGGCGAGAGTCAGGCTGATGCGATCGACGGCTTTCACCCAGCCTTCGTTGGTCTTGAATTCAATGGTTAAATTACGGATGTCGAGTAACGGCATTATTCCACCCCGGCGATGATGGCGCGGCGGATCCCGTCGCCCAGCAGATTAACCAGCAGGACGCTTATCATGATAGCCGCACCCGGCAGCATCACCGTCCACGGCGCCACGTAAATCAGCTCCAGCGCGTCGCCGAGCATCGCTCCCCATTCGGGGGAAGGCAGTTGAGCGCCGAGATCGAGGAAGCCCAGCGCAGCAATATCCAGGATCGCCATCGACAGCGCGCGGGTGATCTCGGTGACCAGGCCTGAGGTAATATTCGGCAGCACCGCGAACCATAAAATATTCAGCGTCGAGGCCCCGTCAAGGCGGGCGGCGATAACGTACTCTTTTTCCAGTTCGTCATGCACCATGCTGTAGACCGAACGCACCATCCGCGGCAGAAGCGCCAGCCAGACGGCGAACATCGCGTGGCTGAGGTGCGGCCCGGCGAAGGCGACCACGATAATGGCCAGCAGCAGGGACGGGATCGACAGCAGCGTGTCAAGAATATGGTTCATCACCGCCGACCGCAGGCCGTGGGTAGAACCGGCAATCACGCCAAGCACCAGTCCCAGCAAGGCGGCGCCAAGCGTCACCACAAACGCGCCGCCGACCGTCGGCGCCGCGCCGCTCAGCAGGCGGCTCAGGACGTCGCGACCGAGATCGTCGGTACCGAGAAAGAACGACACTTCGCCGTACCGCGACCAGGACGGCGGCAGCAGCTGGTAGCCGAGAAACTGCTGGTCGATGCCGTAAGGAGCGAACCAGCCGCCGAAAACGCACAGCAGCGCCAGCGCCGCACAGCCGTACAGGCCGATCATGGCGGTCGTATCGCCGTAGAATTTTCGCCATACGGTGCGCAGCGCACCCGGCGGGCGCTTCTCCAGATAGACGCTATCGTAGGGCATATGAACCTGTTTTATGTTTGTTAATCATGCTGACTTCTTTTTAATGTATCCGCTCACTGTGCGGGTTTACCGCTCATTCAAGCTGCCAAACTGTCTAATCCGACTTGCCTTGAAGATACCCAATTTACCAAAATGTGTACATTCAGGCGCATATCGCCCTGGAATGTACGCATGGTGACTGACACCAGGTATGAAAGCTCTTGGTGAGAAAAGAAACAAAGTTGAAGTTATTTCAGATTCTCATGGACGGGCCGTCAGACTATCCATAAACGGCAGTATAACATTCTTTTATTGGTACAGATGGAACGGCAAAGCCGTACAGCTGGCGATTGGCGATTATCCGTTCGCTTCATTATCTTACTCAAGAGAGCAGGGGCTGCAATGTTGACTCTGGCTGGCGGAAGGGGGTGACTCAGGACGCCAGGCGCTCTTCAGGCAACAGAAAAAAACGATGCTTTCACCGCCAAAGATGCCATCGTTTACTGCATCCCTGAAGGGATTGTAAACCTGATTTTAAAAGAGGTGAGGTTACGGGACTTTTCAACTTAGTCTGTTCTGCTCGTTGGCGCTTCAGATGTCTGGCCGGTTGATATCCCCCTGCTTCAGGTGCGTACGTTTTAAGACGACTTTTGCGGGTTGATAGAAATTTGATTATCTGAGCGGCCACTGGTAAGAGGTCGAGAGTTTATTGATTTAGTTGCCATCCACTATTTGTTGGATATTTCGCGAGAATAAACCTTTTGTTTTGTAAGGAACTCTATATTTATCTCTGGTGGTATTAATTATTTTTGATACCGCGTTTAATTTTGATTTAACGCTTTTGAAAATAACTTTGACTAAAGTCAATTTTGCCCGCCAGTTATTATTGCGCCATAGCTCGACCCTATTGAAATGTTCACTACCATAGAAACTAACAATTGCACTGCCCGTTATTTTTATGGCACTTTAAGTTCACTTTTGATTTCTAAGCGATGATACTTGTATTTTATTGAAAAGCATTTATTGAAGTTCTGGTATTTATAGTTATTGAACAACCCTGACGCAAGAATGAATCATGGTGCGTCGGCTAATTTTATTATTAATGTCATCGTTTGAAAAGTGACGGATGGCTTTTTTTTGTTAACCAGAGAGGTCCTCATCTAAATGAGTGAAAAGAAAAATAACCTTGCTAATGTAAATAATAATTTCATTGGTTCAAGAATTATTCCTAATACAGGTCTGCTATATCGATTTCATTTTCCCAGTGACGCGGCGCGAGAGATTGGCCAGGGATATGCGCTTCGCCAAAATACCATTGGTATGATTGAACCAATGAGTTTAGAAGATGCTGAAACTCATAAAATTCCACCGGGAGTAGCAATAGCGGGGGTTTCTGGGGTTTTAGATTTGATCGGTGGGATCATCGATATAGCTGACTCAGCTTTGTCTTTTGCGACTGCAGTACCTGGGCGCGTTAAACATAATATAATGTTCAAAAATGACGCGGATATGATAGTTGTACCTGGGCAGGTAAACGTTCCAAACGCTTACAATTATAATGAAGTGCCAAAGATCATGTTTCCCGGAGAGTCCAGCTCATTTAGTGAAAGTCATTTACCGAATGCAAATAGTACACAAAGGCTGAGTTTTTCCTTTAGCGCAATATCTACTGATGAAAGTATTCTGCCAGTAACTACAAACGCTTCACAGGCCGGGGTCTTTAACTTCGAAGTGTTTGTTGGCAGAAATGCTAACACCGTTTTCCTGGAAAGAGTCCATGGTTTTATCTCAACGAATCATGAGGTTTTCGAACTGAACGTTGGCGTCAATAACGTGTCAGGACGTTCATTGAATTACGTTGGTTTTCGCGCGGCAGCGGGAACCAATCTACCATCATTTGGTATCGCACTAATGGAAACGCAGATTGCAACAGCGGCATCCACAACGATGAGTACAAAAATAGTTTTTACGCCGTTAAATGTCCGCTCATGAAAATCTGTAAAGTTAATCGATGTAATGGAGTTAAAAATGAAACCTGAAACTTTTTTTGCTGCAAATAACAGGAATAGAACGGCTGAGGTCGCTCGCTCTGCATGGCGATTTTTGAATAAATCCAGAGTTTCTGCAGAAAAAAATCCGATGATTATTGGGCCGCTAGTTTCACTTGTTTCTGCCGCAATGGGGATTGTAAGTAGCACTTTGTCGCTTGCCGGAACAATAGCAGATAGAGCTCCGGCTCCACACTCTCTTCGCCTGAATATTCGTTTTCAAAATCTGACCAATCGGGTAGCCGTGGTAGACGTTGCTCAAAATTCAAACTCAAGAACGTGGAACTCTCAAGCCATTTTAAGTGGCCAGACTGTTGTATTTCCTTTCACCATTGGAGGAAGGCAGGCTGGTGAGCATTTATTCTCAATAATGGTAACGGATGCGACGGGTAATCAATCTCATAGCTATGGTTTCAGCATAACGGATAATACTAACGATGTGCGAGTAACACGTGCCATTGTCGGTGCTGGCGGATGGGTATCGGGACCTGCAACGACAAATTTACGGGAAAACATTCCCATGATTTACTCAGGTGCTGAAAGTTCAGGATTGCCTGTGACTTTATATTGTACGTCAGTCATGGGGGGAGTGATGAATCAAGCCGTGAATATTGATGTTTCACTATTAAATTAAGATTGGCCGGTCGTTTGATACAATCAAATTTCATATCAGCTCTCCGGCCGATTTAAGCCGGTGCCGCTACCCCAGCAGCAAAACTTTAGTACCCGGCGCCACGTTGTCATGATACGGGTTAAAGGGGAGATCGCACTCGGACTCTTCGGCCAGGCAGCCCGGATATACTTCACGGATTTGTGATTGAGCAAAGCGTCCGCACATGGTTACCTCCGGTCTTCAGACTGAAAGTATAGAAGGTATGGCTCAAATGGAGGGGATAGCTCCGACAGTCACATAACAAACGACTGTCGGAGCGAACAACTAAAACAATGTGTACAAATTTGTGTATTAAAACCAATTAACAACCGAAACTTTTCCCATTTAACAATATGATTTTAAATGGTTTATAGTTGACTTTTATAAGTGTTATCGTAGGGCATACCATTCCTTATGTTTCAGTGGGTTAGCCATAGCACCCAGAATATCGGATATCACGTTCACAATAATCACCAGCGCGCCGATGACCATCACGCCGGCTGAGATCGCGGCGTAGTCCTGTTGGCGAATCGCGTTAATCAGCCAGCGGCCCAGCCCCGGCCAGCTAAAGACCATTTCGGTAATCATCGCCAGCGTTAGCATGGTGGAAAACTGCAATCCCAGGCGCGGGATCACCGGCGGCAGGGCGTTGTGCAGGACGTGGCGGTGTAAAATCGTCCGCCGCGATACGCCGCGGGTGGCGGCGGCTTTGACATAGTTGGTGTCGTACACTTCGCTGGTGCTGATACGCATCAAACGGATCACTTCCGTCGTCGGCGCTACCGCCAGGGTTAGCACCGGCAGCACCATGTGACGCGCCGCGCTGACGATCATTTCATGGCGCCACGGGGAGTCGGATAGCCATGCGTCGATCAGCGCAAAGCCGGTGACCGATTTCACTTCATACAGCAGATCGAAACGCCCGGAGACCGGAAACCAGCCCAGGGTAAGGGAGAAAAACAGGGTCAGCAGCAGCGCCAGCCAGAAGACGGGAATCGAAAAGCCCAGCAGCGCCAGGGCGCTGATCAGGGTATCTTGCCATTTGTTGCGCATAATGCCCGCCAGCATACCTACGGGGATCCCGACCACCAGCGCGAAGCCGAAGGCGAGGATACAGAGCTCCATGGTGGCGGGAAAGACCTCTTTAAGCTGCTCGGAAATCAACTGACCGTTGATGCTGGAAACGCCGAAATCCCAGTGCAGCACGCCCTCAAACCAGAATAGCCAGGCGTTCCACAGCGAGGCGCCCTGTAGCGGCGCGTGGGGCGTAAAATAGCTCAGGCTAAATCCGACAAAGGTCAGCAGGAAGAGGGTAATCAGCAGCAGCAGCAGGCGACGCAGAGTAAAAATAATCATGGTTTTTTCACCTCGTCTTCTTTTTCCCGCGAGACGCCTGCGAAAGAGGCGTTGCCAAACGGGCTCAGCACCAGGCCTTTCATGTCGTAACGATAGGCCTGCAAACGCAGGGAGGAGGCCAGCGGCAGCACCGGCAGTTCATTGGCTAGAATGCGCTGCGCCTCTTTATAGGCCTCAATGCGCGAGGCCAGCTGCTGCGAAGTGAGCGCCTTTTGCAGCACCTCGTCGAATTCGCGATGACACCAGTGAGCATAGTTGGTTTGCGAGGTAATCGCCGCGCAGCTCAAAAGCGGACGGAAAAAGCTGTCCGGATCGTTACTGTCCGTTGCCCAGCCGGACAGCGTCAGGTCATGACTCATATCCATTAATCTGGCCTCCTGGAACCGGCCTTCGACCGGCACAATAATCACCTTCACGCCAATTTGCGCCATATCCGCCTGAATAAGCTCGGCGGTTTTCAGCGGGCTGGGATTCCAGGCCTGCGAGCTGGTTGGCACCCACAGCTTAAGCGTTAGATTTTCCAGCCCCAGGGCTTTCAGCCGGGCTCGGGCTTCCGTGGGGTTATATTCGGTGATCCTGGCGTCGTTATCGTAGGCCCAGGAGGCGCGAGGTAGCATAGACGCGGCGGTTTCCGCCGTGCCGTAGTAGATCGACTGCATCAGGCGCTGATTATTGATGGCCAGCGCCAGCGCATGGCGTACCTCAGGATTATCGAGCGGCGGCTTAGCGGTGTTAAACGCCAGCCAGGCGATGTTCATTCCCGGGCGCAGGGTCAGGCGCAGACGCGGGTCGTCACGCAGAATAGAGAGCTGGCTTGCGGCGGGCCAGGCCAGCACGTCGCACTCGCCGGTCAGCAGTTTTGACAAGCGGCCGGTACCGCCGGAGCCAAGATCGACCACCACCTGTGGCATCAGCGGTTTACCGCGCCAGTAGGCCGGATGGCGCTGCAGGCGAATGTACTGACCGCTGCGATACTCCTCCAACTGGAACGGACCGGTGCCGACCGGTTGCCGGTCTATCAGTTCCTGGCGATCGTTCTGCGCCAGCTTCGCGGCATACTCTGCCGACATCACCGAGGCGTAGTGGGTGGCCAGGTGCCACAGGAACGAGGCGTCCGGGCGTTTGAGGCGAAACTCGACGGTGTGACTATCCAGCTTACGCACGCTTTCCACGCTGTCGGCAAACTGTAAGCTATCGAAATAGGGAAAGCTGCTGCCGTTAACGTTGTGCCACGGGTGGTCGCGATTAAATATTCGGCCAAAGGTGAAAATGACGTCATCGGCATTAAAATTGCGGGTCGGTTTGAACCAGGCGGTGGTCTGAAAAGGCACGTTGTTGCGCAGGTGGAAGCGGTAGGTTGCGCCGTTGTCCAGCACCTCCCAGCTTTCTGCCAGTTCGGGAACCAGGCGATAAGTATAGGGATCGACGTCAAGCAACCGGTCGTAGAGCTGGGCGGCCAGGGTATCGACAATCAGGCCGCTGCTGACCTTTTGCGGGTTGAAAGTGTTGACCTGACCGCTCACGCAATAAACGAAGCCGCTATCGCGAATATCCGCATGCGCAGGCAGCGCTGGCGCGGCAAAAGCTTGCCCGTACAGCATACATACCGCTGCCAGGAGAGAAGACAATTTCAGGCGCATAGTTTCTTTTTGATTATAGAGCAAGGCTCTATCTTATTAATATTAAATAACATTTACCACCACCTTCTTGGTCATGGAGATAATATAAGCGAGGGCTGCGTCGGTTATTTGACCAACTGATTCAAATTCATACCGCTTATTAACTTCGAGTATACCTCGTAAATCATCCGACGTTTGTCATCAGGCAAGCGAGGGGTTGAGCAAAGCGTATTTTCGATTCATCTGCCGCACGGCTTGAGGAAGCTATGGGTGTTGAGCATGGCGCTTATTTGCGTCGAAGCCCCGATATCCGCCACATGGTATCTTTTTATTGGCGGTTTCTCCAGCCAGCCGTGGCTGCAATGCTGGCTGGGGTCGAGGCGCTACAGGGGAAGGAGTCGGTTATAGCGGGCGATATAATCTTTGGGATTAATTTCCAGCTTTTCGCCATCGTGATGGTGGGCAACATAAGTACGCAGTACCAGGCCGCTGTTTTGCGGCGTAATTGTCCAGCCCTGTTGACGATATGCATCTTCGGTTGAGCGGATAAGCAGGTCCGAAAAGATCATCATGACCGAGAGCGCCGGCGCGCGGTGGCTTTTCATGGTATGGACCAGGCTGACGTGCGCCGCATAGCGGCCGAGCGTTGAAGGATTAACCGGAATCATCTTTATTTTCAGTCCATTGAGTCATGATGCGCTGATGATAGTTCACATGAGGATATCTTGCTAGTTACAATTTTTTAACCGCATGCGAACGGGCTGCCGCGCAAGCAAAAGCTATTTTTCACGGCACAGGCCGCCTGCAGAAAGAAGCAGGGCGGTGACGCTGTCACTTTTTAATCGCCGAGCGGCGTGAATTCATAAAGCGCCAGCGCATTGCTCTCCAGGGAATCGACAAGCTGCCAGCGGTCGCTATCGGGCGTCTCTTCACTGACGCGCAGCGCCGGACGCGCTCTGTGCATCAGCCAGCGATAGTCCTCATCGTCCGGCCCGCTTTGGCTGCGAAAGGCCTCAAACAGCGGGAAGAGCGCGCCATGGTGCCGATCGAACAGATGATGTTTGATTCGCCAGCGTCCTTCAAGGCCGAGCAGCCGCACGCTCCAGGGCTGACTAAAGCGCTGGATAAACGCCTCCTCGCTGGAAAGCCAGGGATTGAAAACCACGGTATTGCGCAGCAGTAGCTGATAATGGCCGTTATGGCGCAGCAGCAGCAAGTTCTTGTCGTTGATCACCACCTCGCCCCGCAGCCTTCGCCACAGCCATAGCACCCAGTAGACCGGTCGCGGCAGACCGTGGAGATAGTGCAGCGCCAGGCTGGAAGTATCCAGCTTGCCGTTGGCGCGGGCTTCCCCCTGCAGCCCTGAATTCAGCCAGAACCCCGCGAGCCAAACCTGATCCGCCAGTCCCAGCAGATTTTCCATCAGCAGCGCGCCGCGAAAGAAACGGCCGTTGGTTTCGCGGGTATCGCCGGTGAGGGTATTCCACGAGAGCAGCCAAAGCGGCAGCAGGAGCTGCCGCTGGCGCAGCGCGCTATGAAGTTTGCGCAATTTGTGTACCGGATAGTTTTCGCTGGCGGCCAGTTTCTGGCTATCCACCTGCGCGAGATCCAGCAGTTCATTAGCATCGGCCTGGCAGGCCAGAAAATCCGCCTCGACCAGCAGCGGTGAACGCAGAAGGGGATCGTCCTCCACCTGTTGAGGAAAACGGTGCCAGATCCCCAGCGCCGACTGCGGCGATAGCCTCTGCAGGATCGCCTTTTGTTGCCGCCAGGCGTGCTGGCGGGCCTCGTCGCTGGCCTGAGGGGACCAGTGCCAGACGAAGTGCCAGCTGGCGAGGGTTGCCGGCGGAAAATGGTTAGCGGACAGAGAGAGAAAACGTTGCAGCAGGTCGCCGCGGGTGGTGAGTCCGGTATGCAGTATCACCGCCCAGCCCTGGGTCGCCAGCCAGCTAAAAATGCGCTGCAGGTTATACCAGCAGGCATACCCGGCCATTTGCGGATCGTCCCAGCCGGTGCCGAACAGGCGGCTGCTGAGAAACGGATCGTGAATATCGATGGCGAATATCGGCAGCGCGTCGTGCAGCTGTTCAAGTTCGCGGCGGACATCCTCGCGCAACAGGTCGTCCAGTTCACGAACGGTAATCACCATTCGGGTGTGACGCAGCGGCGCGCCGCGCGCCGGGAGTTCGCGAACATCGAGATGGCGGGTTTGTTGGGGGCTGAGCCGCAGAGGCGGGCTATCCAGACCGTAGGTTTGCGGCGCGTTTAGCCGGGCGTACAGCCGATCGATTGACACCGGCTGCCATCGTTCGGTCTGCTGTAGGTGCGGGCGGGGAGATTCGACCGCCGTCTGTGGGTGCTGCTGGCGGAACTGGCGCGGCGTCAGGCCGTGCTCACGTTTAAACAGGTCGCTCATCACCCGGCTGCTCGCAAAGCCCTGCTGCTGAGCGATCTGCTGTATCGATTGACGCGTCGTCGTCAGCTGCTCCGCGGCTTTGCGCAGGCGCAGCCCGGTGATGTACTGCATAAAGCTGACTCCCACCTCTTTGCGGAACAGACGCGAGAGCCAGGCCTCAGAAACAAACTCCGCGGCGGCTATCTCCTGCAGCGACAGGCGCCGTTGATAGTTGGCGTCGATTCGCGCCACCACTCTGTTTATTCGCTGGCTCCAGCGTTCGGCTCCGCGAGGCGCCTGGGCGCTGAGGGGACGGCTGAAGCGTGATGCCAGCAGGAGAGCAATTTCGCTAAGCCAGCGGTTGGCCTCAAGCCGGTAGTGGGCCTGCGGATTGACCAGACCGAGGACCAGCAGCTGGCGCATCAGGTAGCGCAGGGTGTCTTCGGCATCGCGGGTTTCGCTGCTGCTCTGGTAGGCGGAGGCAAAAAAATCGCCGTCGAGGCGGGTCAGCCATCCGGCGTTCAGCGACAGCGCCATCACGACGTTCGCCGTCTTGCTGTGCAGGCTCCAGCGGCGATGACGATTTACGATCGCCAGTTCATCGGCCTGCAGGTACCGACCCATCTCGCCATCGCGGAGTTCGACGCTGCCCTCAAGCAGCCATAGCAGCGTCAGAGCATCGTTTTCCTGCTGGCTCAGCTGCCGGATATCGCGAACCACAACCTGAAAGTCGCCTGAATGATGCTCCACCGTCGCCTCCTGAAGACAAAAAACAGCACGTCATTTTTTGTCATAACCGTTTTGTATGAAAAACACTCATTAATAATCCGTCACTATAAAACAAAAAAGCGCATTTTAAAGCCAACAGGGATGCATAAACTCGAAAGTGTCGTGCAAACACAACACAGGAATAATAAAAATGACACACCCGATTATTGAGGCATTACAGGTTAACGAGGCGCAGTTTGTCGCGCTTCGCCGACGTTTCCATCAGCAGCCGGAAATTGGTTTTGAAGAGCATAAAACCAGCGAAGAGGTTGCCCGCCTGCTCGGCGAATGGGGCTATCAGGTTCACCGCGGTCTGGCGGGCACCGGCGTGGTCGGTACTTTACGCGTCGGCGAGGGTAAAAAACGGTTGGGGCTACGGGCGGATATGGACGCGCTGCCGATGCAGGAGTTGAGCGGCAAAGCGTGGGCCAGCCGGGTCGACGGTCGTTTTCACGGCTGCGGCCACGACGGCCATACCACCACGCTATTGTACGCCGCGGAATATCTGGCGCGCACCCGGCAGTTTAACGGCACCCTGCAGCTAATCTTTCAGCCTGCTGAGGAGTTGCTCTACGGCGGTCGGGTCATGCTGGAAGACGGCCTGTTTGACCAGTTCCCCTGCGATGCCATTTTTGGACTGCATAATATGCCGGGGCAGCCGTTAGGCAGAATCGGCCTGCACGATGGGGCGATGATGGCCTCCTCGGACACTCTCCATATTGAAGTCAAAGGGGTGGGCGGACACGGCGCGGTACCGGAGCATACCGTCGACGCCACGCTGGTTGCCTGTCATATCACCCTGGCGCTGCAATCCATTGTTTCCCGAAACATCACGCCGTTTGAACCAGCGGTCGTAACCGTGGGCAGTATTCAGGCCGGGCACGCCCCGAACATTATCAACGACAAGGTGTTAATGAAGCTCACGGTGCGCACCTTAAACGAACAGGTTCGCGAGACCGTCCTGCAGCGCATTCACGATATCGCCGTTGCTCAGGCCGAGAGCTTTAACGCCAGCGCCGCCTTAACCCACGTTAACGGCAGCCCGGTTTTAAGGAACGATCCGGCTGCCAATGAGATGGTCCGCACGGTGGCGACCGCGCTGTTTGGCGAGGCGCAGGTCGGCGAGGTGAAGCCGTTTATGGGCAGCGAAGATTTTGCTTTTATGCTCGAGCGCAATCCGAACGGCTGCTATTTCACCATCGGGGCCGGGGACGAAGCGGATCGCTGCATGGTGCATAACCCGGGATACGACTTCAACGATGCGCTGTTGCTGAAAGGTGCCGCGCTGTGGTGCGCTCTGACGGAACACTATTTGCGTTAATGTCCGCAACGAAGAGGACCCTGCTATGAGTTCTGTATCGCTAAGCGAAGCGCAGTTCGTCGGCACCGATCGTCTGCTGGCGGGTATTGTATTGAGCGTTCTGACCTTCTGGCTGTTTGCCCAGTCGGTGATTAACGTGGTTCCGGCGATGAAGAGCAGCCTCGATATTTCGCTGGAAACCCTGACCCTGGCGGTGAGCCTGAGCGCCTTATTCAGCGGCTGCTTCGTGGTCGTCAGCGGCGGGCTGGCGGATAAATTCGGCCGCATGCGCATGACTACCCTGGGCCTGATCCTCAGCATTGTCGGTAGCGCAATGCTGGTGCTCTCTCAGGGACCCGCGCTGTTCCTGGCCGGGCGCGTTTTACAGGGGCTGTCGGCCGCCTGCATCATGCCGGCGACGCTGGCGTTAATTAAAACCTGGTATGAAGGCAAAGCGCGCCAGCGGGCGGTCAGCTTCTGGGTCATCGGCTCGTGGGGCGGCAGCGGTCTGTGCTCGTTTGTCGGCGGGGCGATCGCCACCGGTCTGGGCTGGCGCTGGATCTTTGTTTTCTCCATCGCGGTAGCGCTGGCGGCGCTGTTTTTGCTGCGCGGTACGCCGGAAAGTCGCAGCGCCAGCGCGCAGCAGCATAAGCTGGACATCAGCGGTCTGCTCAGCCTGATCCTTGCGCTGGTGCTGTTAAATCTGTTTATCAGCAAAGGCCACGGCTGGGGCTGGACCAGCGCAACCTCGCTGGCGATGCTGGCCGGCGCGCTGGCATCGGGGCTGTTTTTTATCCGCAGCGGCCAGCGTAAGGGCGACGCGGCGCTGATTGATTTCGCGCTGTTTCGCAACCGGGCCTACAGCGCCGCGGTGTTGTCGAACTTTATGCTCAACGGCGCCATCGGTACGATGATGATTGCCAGCATCTGGCTCCAGCAGGGGCATCATCTGAGCCCGCTGGAGAGCGGAATGATGACGCTCGGCTATCTGGTTACCGTGCTGGCGATGATTCGGGTGGGCGAGAAGCTGTTGCAACGCTACGGCGCGCGTTTGCCGATGATGAGCGGCCCGGTCTTTACCGCGGTCGGTATTCTTCTTATCTCCTGCACCTTTCTCGATAAATCGACCTATATCGTTACGGTCTTTTTCAGCAACGTGCTGTTTGGCTTCGGCCTGGGCTGCTACGCCACCCCGTCCACGGATACCGCGGTGGTTAACGCTCCCGAGAATAAGGTAGGCGTGGCCTCAGGGATCTATAAGATGGGCAGTTCGCTCGGCGGGGCGATGGGCATTGCGGTGACAGCGTCACTTTTTGCGCTGTTTTTACCGCTCGGCATGGCCAGCGCGGCGCGGTATGCGCTGTGGTTTAACGCCGCGCTCTGCCTGGGTTCAATGGCGGTGAGCGCGCTGCTGCTTCCGCGTACAGGTCAAAGCTGATGCTTTTTCAGCAGCGCCCGCAGCTGGTGGTAGGTTAGCCCCAGCAGTTCGGCCGCCTGCTTTTGATTGTACTTCGCCTGTTCGAGGCTTCTCTCGAGCAGGCTTTTTTCTTGCTCCTGCTGGAAAGCGCGTAAATTGAGCGGCAGCGTGGGGCCAGGCGTCTTCTCCACTTCGACGGGCGTTGCCGTGTGCTGCTGGCGGAAGGGGTTAATAATAATATTATCCAGCTCGCGCTCGCTGCTGCCGTGGCGGTAGACCGAGCGTTCAACCACGTTTTTTAATTCACGGATATTCCCCGGCCAGCGGTAGTTCTGCAGCGTCACGGCGGCACGTTCGCTAAAGCCGGGAAACAGCGGCAGTCCGAGCTCGCGGCACATCTGGATAGCAAACTGGGTGGCGAGCAGCATGATGTCGCTCTGGCGCTCGCGCAGCGGCGGCAGCTGCACCACATCAAAGGCCAGACGGTCGAGAAGGTCGGCGCGAAAAAGTCCGTCTTCCACCATTTGCGGCAGATCGGCGTTGGTCGCACACACCAGGCGGACGTTAACCTGTAGCGGCTGGCTGCCGCCGACGCGCTCCAGTTCGCCATACTCAATCACGCGCAGCAGTTTTTCCTGTACCAGCATCGGCGCGGTGGCCAGCTCATCGAGAAACAGGGTACCGCCGTCGGCGCGCTCGAAGCGCCCCGGGTGACGTTTACTGGCCCCCGTAAAGGCGCCGGCCTCATGCCCGAACAGCTCCGAATCGAGCAGATTTTCATTGAGCGCCGCGCAGTTCAGGGAGATAAACGGCCCCTGCCAGCGGGAAGAGAGGAAGTGCAGACGGCTGGCGATCAGCTCCTTGCCGGTTCCGCGCTCGCCAATCACCAGCACCGGTTTATCGAGCGGCGCCAGTCTTGAGACCTGCTCCAGCACCTCAAGAAAGCTATTGGCCTCGCCGAGCAGGTTGTCCTTGTAATCCGCCATGATGAATTTCGCCATTTAGTAGTGTGATTCACCAGGTCACTTTAGCAATGCGCTGGCCAGATAACAACCACTTCCATTAAAATCAATAAGATAAAAACTTGGCACGGCATTTGTATTAGTCATGGCACAGGCCGGTGCCTGACACCAGAACTATGAGGATTGAAATTATGGGTATTTTTTCTCGTTTTGCCGACATCGTGAACGCCAACATTAACTCTCTGCTGGAGAAAGCGGAAGATCCGCAGAAGCTGGTTCGGCTGATGATCCAGGAGATGGAAGACACGCTGGTTGAAGTCCGTTCGACCTCGGCGCGGGCGTTGGCTGAAAAGAAACAGCTGAGCCGTCGTATTGAACAGGCCGTTGCCCAGCAGGCGGAATGGCAGGAAAAAGCCGAACTGGCGCTGCGTAAAGAGAAAGAGGATCTGGCCCGTGCGGCGCTGATCGAAAAGCAGAAGCTGACCGACCTTATCGGCAGCCTGGAAAACGAAGCGCAGCTGGTTGATGAAACGCTGGCGCGGATGAAAAAAGAGATTGGCGAGCTGGAAAACAAACTCAGCGAAACCCGCGCCCGTCAGCAGGCGCTGATGCTGCGTCATCAGGCCGCGAGCTCCTCCCGCGACGTTCGCCGTCAGCTGGACAGCGGCAAGATTGACGAGGCGATGGCGCGTTTTGAATCGTTTGAACGCCGTATCGATCATATGGGAGCCGAAGCCGAAAGCCACCGCTTCGGTAAAGATAAATCGCTGGATCAGCAGTTCGCCGATCTGAAAGCGGACGATGAAATCAGCGAGCAGCTGGCGGCGTTGAAAGCCAAAATGAATCAAAATAACCAGTAATGTCTTCGGGCGGCACCAAGACGTGCCGCCGCCATCAGCAAGGAGTTCACATGAGCATGCTTTTTCTCGCCATCCCTTTGACGTTGTTTGTGCTGTTTGTTTTGCCGGTCTGGCTCTGGCTGCATTACAACAACCGCACCGCCAGCGGCAGCTTATCGCAGAATGAACAGCAGCGCCTGCTGCAGCTGACCGATGACGCAAAGCGCATGCGCGAGCGTATTCAGGCGCTGGAGGCGATTCTTGACGCTGAACATCCGAACTGGAGAGAGAAATAATGAGCGGACTGGATCTGAGTAAAAAACTGTGGCGCATTCCGCAGCAGGGCATGGTGAAAGGGGTTTGCGCCGGCATTGCGCAGTACCTGGACGTGCCGGTTAAGCTGGTGCGACTGATTACCGTACTGGCAATGATTTTTGGCCTGTTCCTGTTTGTGGTGGTGGCCTACATCATTCTCTCGTTTGCGCTGGATCCGATGCCGGAAAGCGAGCTGTATGGTGAAAAAACACCGAGCAGCGGAGAGCTGTTGGCCGCCGCGGATAAGGAGCTGGCAGCAGGGGAGCGTCGTCTGCGTGAAATGGAGCGCTACGTCACTTCCGACACCTTTTCGCTACGCAGTCGTTTTCGCCAGCTATAACTGAAAATTGAGGTTTGAGGTTAATGATGAACATGAAATGGCAGCAGGCCGGGCAAAAAGTCAAACCGGGTCTGAAAATCGCAGGCAAGCTGGTGCTGCTCACCGCGCTGCGCTACGGCCCGGCGGGCGTCGCTGGCTGGGCGGTAAAATCCGTCGCGCGTCGGCCGCTGAAAATGCTGCTGATGCTTGTTCTGGAACCGATACTCAGCCGGGCGGCGCAGCGGTTTTCTAAACGTCGCGGATGGCGTATGTTATGAGTGCCTAAAAACTCACTCTATCAGGATGATAAAATGCGAAAACTGCTTTTGGGTTTAGCGCTGGCCATGGCCTTACCCGCCTTCGCGGCGGAGCACTGGATTGACGTCCGCGTTCCGCAGCAGTACCAAAAAGAACACGTCGACGGGGCGGTGAATATTCCGCTGGCGGATTTAAAAACGCGGATTGCGGCTGAAGTACCGGATAAAAACGATACCATTCACGTCTATTGCAACGTTGGCCGGCAATCTGGCCAGGCTCAGCAGATGCTGAGCGAAATGGGCTACACGCAGGTGGTGAATGCCGGCGGCCTCAGTCAGATCGCCAGGTCGAAAAGCGCCAGCAAATAATCTTCAGCCCCGTCGCAGCGGGGCTATTGCACTTTATAATTAGCCCTCATGTCTATTTCCCTCGTTCTTCAGGCTCAACAGGATGGCGATGAAGCGACTCAAAACAGAATTTAATGCGCTGGTGAATCGTGGGGTTGACCGGCATCTCCGCCTGGCCGTCACCGGCCTTAGCCGCAGCGGCAAGACCGCCTTTATCACCGCGCTGGTGAATCAACTGCTCAATATTCACGCCGGGGCGCGGCTGCCGCTGCTCAGCGCAGCGCGTGAAGAACGCCTGCTGGGCGTTAAGCGCGTCCCGCAGCGGGATTTCGGCATTCCGCGTTTTACCTATGACGAAGGGCTGGCCCAGCTGTACGGTCAGCCGCCGGTCTGGCCGACGCCCACCCGCGGCGTTAGCGAAATCCGCCTCGCTCTGCGCTATCGCTCCAACGATTCGCTGCTGCGCCATTTTAAAGAGACCTCGACCCTCTACCTGGAGATTGTCGACTATCCCGGCGAGTGGCTGCTGGATCTGCCGATGCTGGCCCAGGACTATCTGACCTGGTCACGGCAGATGACCGGATTACTGCAGGGGCAGAGGGCGGAGTGGTCAGCGCGCTGGCGGCAGCTATGCGAAGGACTGGATCCGCTGGCGCCCGCCGATGAAACCCGTCTGGCAGAGATCGCCGCGGCGTGGACCGACTATCTGCATACCTGTAAGCGCGAAGGGATGCACTTCATTCAGCCGGGGCGCTTTGTGCTGCCCGGCGAAATGGCCGGCGCGCCGGCGCTGCAGTTCTTCCCCTGGCCGGACGTTGATGCCGCCGGTGAAGCTAAGCTGGCGCAGGCGGACAAACAGACCAATGCCGGAATGCTGCGCGAGCGTTTTAAATACTACTGCGAGAAAGTGGTTAAGGGCTTCTACAAAGATCACTTCCTGCGCTTCGATCGGCAGATCGTGCTGGTGGATTGCCTGCAGCCGCTTAATAGCGGGCCGCAGGCGTTTAACGACATGCGTCTCGCGCTGACGCAGCTGATGCAAAGCTTCCACTACGGGCAGCGCACGCTGTTTCGTCGCCTGTTCTCACCGGTTATCGATAAGCTGCTGTTCGCCGCGACCAAAGCCGATCACGTCACCGTCGATCAGCACAGCAATATGGTGTCGCTGCTGCAGCAGCTGATTCAGGATGCCTGGCAGAACGCGGCGTTTGAAGGCATCAGCATGGATTGTCTGGGGCTGGCGTCGATTCAGGCGACGCAGAGCGGCCTTATCGAGGTGAACGGCGAGAAGATCCCTGCGCTGCGGGGGCATCGGCTAAGCGACGGACAGCCGCTGACCGTCTATCCCGGCGAAGTGCCCGCGCGCCTGCCGGGTCAGACCTTCTGGGAGCAGCAGGGCTTTCAGTTTGAAAACTTTCGCCCGCAGGTGATGGACGTTGATAAACCGCTGCCGCATATTCGCCTCGACGCGGCGCTGGAATTTTTGATCGGAGATAAATTGCGATGACCGAACCTTTAAAACCGCGTATCGATTTCGATGGCCCGCTGGAGGTGGAAAAGGCGCAAATTCTGAAATCCGCGCGCGCTTTTGACGGCGCCGATGCGGAGAAGTTCGCTCCTGTGCGGCTCGACGCGCTGGAAGAAGAAGAGGGTGCGGCGGAAGCGGTGGTGGAATCGGTGCTGCGACCTAAGCGCAGCCTGTGGCGAAAGATGGTCAGCGCCGGGCTGGCGATTTTTGGTGTCAGCGTCGTGGCGCAGGGGGTGCAGTGGACGATGACCGCCTGGCAAACGCAGGACTGGATAGCCCTCGGCGGCTGTGCTGCCGGCGCGCTGATCGTCGGCGCGGGCGTCGGTTCGGTGGCGACCGAATGGCGCCGGCTGTGGCGGCTACGCCAGCGCGCCCACGAGCGCGATGAGGCGCGGGACCTGATGCACAGCCATGCGGTTGGCAAAGGGCGCGCCTTTTGCGAAAAGCTGGCCCGGCAGGCGGGGCTGGATCACTCGCACCCGGCGCTGCAGCGCTGGTATGCGGCGATCCATGAAACGCAAAACGACCGTGAAGTGGTGAGCCTGTACGCGCAGATCGTGCAGCCGGTACTGGATGCGCAGGCGCGGCGTGAGATTAGCCGTTCGGCGGCGGAATCGACGCTGATGATTGCCGTCAGCCCGCTGGCGCTGGTGGATATGGCGTTTATCGCCTGGCGTAATTTACGTCTGATCAACCGCATCGCCACTCTGTACGGTATTGAACTGGGCTATTACAGCCGCCTGCGCCTGTTCCGTCTGGTGCTGTTGAATATCGCTTTTGCCGGCGCCAGCGAGCTGGTGCGGGAAGTCGGGATGGACTGGATGTCGCAGGACCTCGCGGCCAGGCTATCGGCGCGCGCGGCGCAGGGAATTGGCGCCGGTCTGCTGACGGCGCGGCTGGGTATTAAGGCGATGGAGCTGTGCCGTCCGCTGCCGTGGATCGCCGACGATAAACCGCGGCTGGGGGATTTTCGCCGCGAGCTGATCGGCCAGCTAAAAGAGACGTTGCAGAAGAGCAAAAGCGGCGCGGAAAAATAAGTCGTTTAAGCATTCCCGGCTTGCGGCGTGAACGCCTTAGCCGGGCTACCGTTTCACAGAAGGCTGTAACCTGTAGCCCGGCTACGCGAAGCGCAAGCCGGGGAGAAAAGCAGAAGCGATGATAGCCGCTTATCTCATCGTCATTTTTCCTCTGAGCGCCTAACTTTACGGCAGAAAGGCCATTTTTCCGCCATACTGTCAATAATTGTTGACAGCTATCTTCACGCCAGCAAATAACTGTCCTATTATTCATCGGTTATTGGCCTCTTTAGGGTGAAAACGCCTATGCGTCTTGAAGTCTTTTGTGAAGACCGTCTTGGTCTGACTCGTGAATTGCTCGATTTACTGGTGCTGCGCGGTATCGACCTGCGGGGCATCGATATTGACCCTATTGGCCGAATTTATCTCAACTTCGCCGAGCTGGATTTCGCCAGCTTCAGCAGCCTGATGGCGGAAATTCGTCGTATCGCCGGCGTCACCGACGTGCGCACCGTGGCGTGGATGCCGTCAGAGCGCGAACATCTGGCGCTCAGCGCGCTGCTGGTGGCGATGCCTGAGCCGGTGCTGTCTCTCGACACCAAAGGAAAAGTCGAACTGGCTAACCCGGCCAGCTGCCAGCTGTTTGGCCAGAGTCAGGAGAAGCTGCGCAGCCACCCGGTCGCGCAGCTGATTACCGATTTTAACGTCCAGCGCTGGCTGGAAAACAGTCCGCAGGAGTCCCACGCCGAGCACGTGGTGGTTAACGGACAAAACTTCCTGCTGGAGATCACCCCGGTTTATCTCGAAGGCGAACACGGCGAGAAGGTACTGACCGGCGCGGTAGCGATGCTGCGTTCGACGGTTCGTATGGGGCGCCAGCTGCAAACGATGACCATTCAGGACACCAGCGCCTTTAGCCAGATCCTCGCCATAGGCCCGAAAATGCGCCACGTTGTCGAGCAGGCCCGTAAGCTGGCCATGCTCAGCGCGCCGCTGCTGATCGTCGGTGATACCGGCACAGGGAAAGATTTGCTGGCCCACGCCTGCCATCTGGCCAGCCCGCGCGCGGGGAAACCTTATCTGGCGCTGAACTGCGGCTCCATCCCGGAAGACGCGGTGGAAAGCGAGCTTTTCGGCGACGCCGTTCAGGGCAAGAAAGGCTTCTTCGAGCAGGCTAACGGCGGCTCGGTTTTGCTGGATGAAATTGGCGAAATGTCGCCGCGCATGCAGACTAAACTGCTGCGCTTCCTTAACGATGGAACTTTCCGCCGCGTTGGTGAAGATCATGAAGTCCACGTTGATGTCCGGGTGATCTGCGCTACCCAGAAAAACCTGGTGGAGCTGGTGCAAAAAGGGCTGTTCCGCGAGGACCTCTACTATCGTCTTAACGTCCTGACCCTGTATCTGCCGCCGCTGCGCGATTGCCCGCAGGACATCATGCCGCTGACCGAGCTGTTCGTGGCGCGTTTTGCCGATGAGCAGGGCATCCCGCGGCCGAAACTCTCCGCTGATTTGAACAGCGTTTTGATGCGCTACAGCTGGCCGGGCAACGTGCGCCAGCTCAAAAATGCGATCTATCGCGCGCTGACGCAGCTGGACGGTTTCGAGCTGCGCCCTCAGGATATTCTGCTGCCGGATCACGATGTCTCCTCGCTGGCGGTAGGCGAAGAAGCGATGGAAGGCTCGCTGGATGATATTACCCGCCGTTTCGAACGCTCGGTGCTCACCCAGCTTTATCGCAGCTTCCCCAGCACGCGTAAGCTGGCCAAGCGTCTTGGCGTCTCGCATACCGCCATCGCCAACAAGCTGCGTGAATATGGCCTGAGCCAGAAAAAGGGCGATGAGTAATGCCCGTCGGCCGGCTGCCTGCGCCGCCGGCCGGCATTTCCAGAAAAGGGAGGGGGGCTGGCGTCAAATGAATCGGTATATACTGCGTTTTTACCCTCTTTATGGCAGGCATACGCATGTGGATCTGGCGTAGTCATTTTTTTCAATGGATGAAACTGCTGGCGCTCTCCAGCGCGATCTCTTTTGTGCTGTTCTGGTTTCACCTTCCCGCCGCGCTGCTGCTGGGGCCGATGATTGCCGGCATCAGCCTGAGCCTACGCGGTGCGGAAATTCGCGTTCCCCGTCCCTTTTTTATTGCCGCCCAGGCGATTATCGGCTGCATGATTGCCCGCAGCCTGACGCCCTCCATTTTCGGCGTTCTGCTGGCAAACTGGGCGCTGGTGCTGCTGATTCTCTTTTCCACGCTCGCTATCAGCGCGCTGGCGGGATGGCTGCTGGGGCGCTACAGCGATCTGCCCGGCGCCACCGGAGCGTGGGGGAGTTCGCCGGGCGGCGCCTCGGCGATGGTGATTATGGCCCAGGAGTACGGCGCCGACGTTCGACTGGTGGCGCTGATGCAGTATTTGCGCGTACTTTTTGTTGCCGGCGCCGCGGCGCTGGTGGTTCGCGTTGCGCTCGGCGGCGAAGCCCAGGAGATGACTCAGCAGGTCGCCTGGTTTCCCCCGATAAGCTGGCAGCTACCGCTTACGCTGCTGGTGACGGCGGCAGCGGGATGGCTGGGGCTGCGTCTGCGCTTTCCGTCCGGTGCGATGCTTTTCCCGATGCTGCTCGGCGCGCTGGTGCAGGGAGAAGGTTGGCTGCAGCTTGAACTCCCCGAGTGGCTGCTGGCGCTGGCTTATGCCGCCGTTGGCTGGAGCGTTGGTCTAAAGTTTAATAAACAGATTTTCCTGCTGGCGCTGAAAACCCTGCCGCAGATCCTGGCATCGATTATCGGCCTGATCCTGCTGTGCGCGCTGATGGCTTATGGGCTGACGCAGATTTTGCCGCTGGACTTTATGACCGCCTATCTGGCAACCAGTCCGGGCGGACTGGACACGGTAGCGATTATCGCCGCCGGTACGCGGGCGGATATATCGTTTATTATGGCAATGCAGACGCTGCGCCTGTTCACCATCTTGCTGACCGGCCCGGCGATTGCGCGCTTCATCTCCCGCTATGCGGCGCGGCAATAAAAAAAGCCCCCATTTAACGAGGGCTTACATTACCTGGCGGGGAAATTACGCTTTCAGCGCGGCCAGGGCTGCGTCGTAGTCCGGCTCTTCGGTGATTTCATTCACCAGCTGGCTGTAAACAACCTGGTCATTTTCATCAATGACGACCACAGCACGCGCCGCCAGACCGGCCAGCGGGCCCGCGGAGATAGCGACGCCGTAGTCGGCCAGGAACTGCGCGCCGCGCAGGGTGGACAGAGTGACAACGTTGTTCAGGCCTTCAGCGCCGCAGAAGCGAGACTGCGCGAACGGCAGGTCAGCGGAAATGCACAGCACGACGGTGTTGTCCAGTTCAGACGCCAGCTGGTTAAATTTACGTACCGATGCCGCGCAAACGCCGGTATCGATGCTTGGGAAAATGTTCAGCACTTTACGGGAGCCGGCGAACTGGCTCAGCGCGACGTCAGAGAGATCTTTGGCCACCAGCGTAAACGGCTGCGCTTTAGCGCCTGCCTGCGGAATGGTGCCTTGAACAGAAACGGGGTTGCCCTGGAAATGCACGGTTTGTGACATGGTTATCTTCCTGTTTACATATAGTTAACGTCGCGGCTAGTGTATGACATCCGTCATCAGCACGGCAAATCCTTTTAATACTTACCTGCGAGGTTCAGGGAATGCGAAATCTGCGAGTCTATGAAGAAGCCTGGCCGTTACATACTCCGTTTGTGATCGCCCGCGGCAGCCGCAGCGAGGCAAAAGTCGTGGTGGTGGAGATTGAAGAGAATGGCGTCAAGGGGACAGGTGAGTGCACGCCCTATCCTCGTTACGGAGAGAGTATAGCCTCGGTGATGGCGCAGATTATGGCGATTGGCGAACAGATTGAACGCGGCGTCTCTCGTGAGCAGATTCAGCACCTGCTGCCCCCCGGGGCCGCGCGTAACGCCGTGGACTGCGCGCTCTGGGACTGTCAGGCGCGCAGCGCGGGTAAGAGCATCGCGCAGCTGTTGGGCGTGACGCTGCCCAACCGGGTGGTTACGGCGCAAACGGTGGTTATCGGCACGCCGGACCAGATGGCGGCCAGCGCGGCGGCGCTGTGGGAAAAAGGGGCCACGTTGCTGAAAGTGAAGCTCGACGATCATCTGATTAGCGAGCGGTTGATTGCCATTCGTGAAGCGGTTCCACAGGCAACGCTCATCGTCGATGCCAACGAAGCCTGGCGCAGCGATGGCCTGGCCGAACGCTGTCAGCTGCTGGCGGATATCGGCGTGGCGATGCTGGAACAGCCGCTTCCGGCTGGGGCCGATGAAGCGCTGGAGAATTTTATCCACCCGCTGCCCATTTGTGCCGATGAGAGCTGTCATACGCGCGACAGCCTGGCGGCGCTGCGCGGCCGCTATGAGATGGTCAATATCAAACTGGATAAGACCGGCGGTCTGACCGAAGCGCTGTTATTGGCTGAGGAGGCGGAGCGCCTGGGATTTGCGCGGATGCTGGGCTGCATGCTGTGTACCTCAAGAGCCATCAGCGCGGCGCTGCCGTTGGCGCCGCTGGCCCGTTTTGCCGACCTCGATGGCCCGACCTGGCTGGCGGTAGACGTTGAGCCGGCGCTGCATTTCAGCACCGGCGTGCTTCATCTTTGAGGATGCCAGTGCAGCAGGTCCGTCATCGCCTGAAGGTATTTATCCGTCGCCTCGTCGGCGGATATCGGCGGGAATTCGGCGGTGATGCAGGGCAGGCCGATATCCGCGCACCAGCTGCCAAAGGAGCCGGGCGTTTCATAGCCGACGCTGCCCACCAGCGGCAGGCTGAACGCCCCGGCAAGCCACTGCCCCAGCGCGCTGTGGCCGGGGTCTTCAATACAGGCCAGCGGATCGTGAAACGAGACCACCCACGCGGGATGGATCTGGTGGATCAGCTGGCAAAGCGCCTGGGTTTCCGGTTCTGAACCGGGTTTTTCGCCGGTGAGCAGAACCACATCGCGCTGTTCCGCCGCGCTGTTCCAGCGATAAACCGTTTCACCTTCTTTCCAGTTTGCCGCCGGAAAATTCCGGTTCAGGTCGATGCCGCGCGCGTTGGCGCGCAGCCCCAGCTGGCAACCGTCCGGGTTGACCGCCAGCACGACATGATGGCGGCGCAGCTCGGGTTTGAGCGTACGTAGCGCGCAGGAGAGGGTGACAATCGATGCGTTTTCATCGCCGTGGGTACCGGCAAGGATCAGGCCGCTGCGGCTGTCGGCCAGCGGTGCAGGGAACCACAGCAGCGGCGCGCCGAGGTGAGACTGGCCATAGCGTTGTGTGCCGGGCGGAAAATCACCGCGCTGAGGGCGAGGACGAGAAACGGGCATAGGGCATCCTGTTGTCAGGTTATTTTTCAGCAGTGTTGTGTAAAACCGTCCCGGAATCAAATAGTTTCCAGCGAGGACGAAATCAGCATATATGTCAACTTTCTTTCACAAGCCGTTTGCAATTTCAGGTGATGAAACAAATAATTATCGCACTGCCAGCTCTGGTTTTTTTATTTTAAAGGGGATCTTATGAAGTATCCTGTCACATTGACATGCGGCGCGCTGTGGTTAGCCAGCGTCTCTTCTCTTGCCTGGGCGGCCGATGTCCCGCCGGGCACCGTATTAGCCGAAAAACAGGTGCTGGTGCGGCACATTAAAGATGAACCCGCCTCCTTAGATCCCGCCAAAGCCGTCGGTCTGCCTGAAATTCAGGTTATCCGCGATCTTTTTGAAGGTTTAGTCAATCAGGATGAGAAAGGCAATCTGATCCCTGGTGTGGCGACTCGCTGGCAGAGCAATGATAATCGCGTCTGGACGTTTACCCTGCGCGATAACGCCCGCTGGTCCGACGGAACGCCGGTAACGGCGGAGGATTTCGTCTATAGCTGGCGGCGGCTGGTTGATCCCAAAACCACGTCCCCGTTTGCCTGGTTTGCTGCGCTGGCCGGAATCGCTAATGCGCAAAATATTATTGATGGTAAAGCCGCGCCGGATACCCTCGGCGTTACCGCCGTGGACGCGCGTACCTTGCGCGTGCAGCTGGATAAACCGCTGCCGTGGTTCAGCAATCTGACGGCGAGCTTTGCTTTCTATCCGGTGCAGAAGGCTAACGTGGAGAGCGGCGACAACTGGACCCGTCCGGGAAGCCTGATTGGCAACGGCGCGTATGTCTTAAAAGATCGCGTGGTGAATGAAAAGCTGGTGGTGGTTCCCAATACGCACTACTGGGATAACGGTAAAACGGTGATCCAGCAGGTCACATTTACGCCCATTAACCAGGAATCGGCGGCCACCAAACGTTATCTGGCCGGCGATATCGATATCACCGAGTCGTTCCCGAAAAATCTGTACCAGAAGCTGCTGAAGGATATTCCGGGGCAGGTCTATACCCCGCCGCAGCTGGGCACTTATTATTACGCGTTTAACACGCAGAAAGGGCCAACCGCCGATGAGCGCGTCCGCCTGGCGCTCAGCATGACTATCGATCGCCGTCTGATGGCGGAGAAAATTCTGGGTACCGGCGAGAAACCGGCCTGGCGCTTTACCCCGGACGTGACCGCAGGCTTTACCCCGCAGCCGACGCAAATCGAGAGCATGAGCCAGGCCGAGCTGAATGCCCAGGCCAAAGCGCTGCTGCAGGCGGCGGGCTACGGTCCGAACCGTCCGCTGAAGCTGACGCTGCTGTACAACACCTCGGAGAACCATCAGAAAATCGCGATTGCGGTGGCTTCCATGTGGAAGAAAAATCTGGGCGTCGACGTGAAGCTGCAAAATCAGGAGTGGAAAACTTATATCGACAGCCGCAATACCGGCAACTTCGATGTGATTCGCGCCTCATGGGTCGGGGATTACAACGAGCCGTCGACGTTCCTGTCGCTGCTCACCTCGACCCACAGCGGTAATATCTCCCGTTTCAACGATCCGGCCTACGACAAAATTCTGACCCAGGCGGCGCTGGAAACGTCGGAAAAGGCGCGCAATGACGATTACAACGCGGCGGAAAAAATTATTATGGCGAAAGCGCCCATCGCGCCGATTTATCAGTACACCAACGGGCGTCTGATTAAACCGTGGCTGAAAGGGTATCCGATAGCCAATCCGGAGGACGTGGCCTATAGCCGCACAATGTATATTGTGAAGCACTGATGGTATGGCATTGCCGATAATCTTTTTTAACTGCCATTAAAACCGATGCTGGCGCGATTTTTAGCGCCAGCATCGCCTTCAGACGGTAGTCCCCGATGATCCGTTCCGGCCTTTTATATTTGTCAGGCTTGCTACTGCAACAATTCAGCAAATTTCGCCAGCCATTGCGGATGAGCGGGCCAGGCGGGGGCAGTCACCAGATTGCCATCCACATGCGCCCGATCGATACCGATGTCGGCAAAATGTCCGCCACTGAGCCGCACTTCCGGCGCGCAGGCCGGATAGGCGCTGCAGGTGCGGCCTTTTAATACCCCCGCAGCCGCCAACAGCTGAGGGCCGTGGCAAACGGCAGCAATAGGTTTACGCGCTGCATCAAATGCCTGCACCAGTTTAAGCACTTCCGCATTCAGGCGCAGATATTCTGGCGCCCGGCCGCCGGGGATTAATAGTGCGTCGTAATCCTGTTCTTTCACCGTTGTAAAATCGGCGTTGAGAACAAAGCGGTGCCCGGGTTTCTCACTGTAGGTCTGGGCGCCGTCAAAATCATGGATCGCGGTCATAATGAAGTCGCCTTTTGTTTTATCTGGACAGACCGCATCAACCTGATGACCGATCATTTGTAATGCCTGAAACGGCACCATAGTTTCGTAATCTTCGGCGTAATCGCCCACCAGCATCAGAATCTTTTTGCCCATCTTATTCACTCCTGTATGAAGAAAGGTGTCTAAGATATAGCCTGGCGGGAGAGGGAAAGCGAACCTGTGGATGATGGACGGCTGACGGGAACAGGACGCGTTGCTTTCGAACGGGCGCTGGCAATCTCTGCCGGCCGGACCTTTAACCGGTAAACCCGCTTTACCCGGCGCCAGGCAGGTATTAATGAGCGAGAGGTATTATTGTAAGCACCGTTTTAATATATCCGCTGAATGAAATGCCGCTGTTTCTTTTACGCTCAGCGCAAGGCTATACGTGGTCCGGTTTAACCATCGATACCGGATATATGAAACGTATTATTTGTAAGTTCTATATTAATCCTGTCAGTCATTAATTATAACCATATCCATGCCTGGCACCGGGATTTTTCATGTTCTGTGAAGAGTAAATAATAATTTATTTCTTACGCCCCTGTTCGCGCACGTTTCAGTATCCGGAATGACAAGTATTTGCGTTTCATACTGATTTGCATCAATCAACTCTGTGTATTCAGATATGAATTTAATTCGTGTTGCTTCATGAGGTATACATTCTGCCTTTATTGTAAGCAAATGGTTGTTATTACATACCGGCTTTGTTTGTCTGATGCGTTTCATTTTTACATTTGCCTTAAGATGTCTGAGGAAAGTCTTATAATGGACTTTGCAACCGGCAGGCTGATATTTTTTTTAGCGCTTTGCTCTACTATATTCTGGTCATCACACACCGTTATCTTTAACACATTATTCCTCACGGGAAGGGACTGCTATGGCTGATACGTTCCAGAATGAGGTGCCCAAGGCACGCATTAATTTAAAGCTGGCTCTGCATACTGGAGGCGTGCAGAAGAAAGTCGAGCTGCCGCTGAAACTCCTCGCCATCGGTGATTTCAGTAATGGCAAAGAAGACCGGCCATTATCGGAAAGTGCAAAAATCAACGTCAATAAAAATAACTTCAACAGCGTACTTTCGGAATTCAGTCCGGAAATCAGCCTCACGGTACAGAACACGCTGGCCGGCGATGGCGCCGAAGAAAATATTCAGCTCCGCTTCGCCGATATGAAAGATTTCGAACCGGAGCAGGTGGCCCGCCAAATCCCCCAGCTCCGCGCCATGCTGGCGATGCGGAATTTATTACGCGACCTCAAATCCAACCTGCTTGATAACGCCATTTTCAGAAAAGAGCTCGAAAAAATCCTGAAAGATCCGGCGCTGACGCAGGAATTACGCGACGAAATGAGCGCGCTGGCCCCGAAATAAACGGCGTGCGTTATTTAATGGATTAACCGGGAATATGCTGATGTCTGTAAATACTGAAACCACCCCCGCGCAGGGGCAGACCGCTGTACTGGAAAAAGAGAGCGTTTACGCCTCCCTGTTTGCCAAAATCAACCTGACCCCGGCGTCCCGCCTGGGCGATATTAACGACTTTCTGGATGATGCCGCGCTGTCCGACGCCCCGGCGGGCGAACGACTGACGGCGGCGATGCAGGTATTTATGGACTGCATCCGTCAGTCCGGAAAGAGCGTGGAGAAGCTCGACAAGACCCTGATTGACCACCATATCGCGGAGCTGGACTATCAAATCAGCCGCCAGCTGGACGCGGTGATGCACCATCCTGAGTTCCAGAAGGTGGAATCCCTGTGGCGCGGCCTGAAGCAGCTGGTGGACAGCACCGACTACCGCCAGAACGTCAAAACCGAAATTCTGGACGTCTCCAAAGACGATCTGCGCCAGGACTTCGAAGACGCGCCGGAGCTGATTCAGAGCGGCCTCTACTGGCACACCTACACCGCCGAGTACGACACCCCGGGCGGCGAGCCGATCGGCTCGGTGATTTCCGCGTATGAGTTCGACGCCAGCCCGCAGGACGTGGCGCTGCTGCGCAATATCTCCGGCGTCTCCGCCGCGGCCCATATGCCGTTTATCGGCGCCGTGGGTCCTGCCTTCTTTCTGAAAGAGTCCATGGAAGAGGTTGCCGCCATCAAGGATATCGGCAACTACTTCGACCGCGCAGAGTACATCAAATGGAAATCCTTCCGCGACACCGACGACGCACGCTATATCGGCCTGGTGATGCCGCGCGTGCTGGGCCGCCTGCCGTATGGTCCGGACACCGTGCCGGTGCGCAGCTTCAACTACGTCGAGCAGGTGAAAGGCCCGGACCATGAGAAATACCTGTGGACCAGCGCCTCGTTCTCCGACGCGCAAAGGAGCGATCTGCCTCCGGCACCACGTGAGTGAGATGCCGGCCAGCTGGCAGGTCGTGATGCGGTAACCGTCGTTATCGCACTGCCTCACATGCAGCCAGGTGTTGCCAACGTGGAACAGGAAGGCGTCACTCCAGACCGGCCGCTTCGTTATCGTGAAGAATGGGTGACTTTGCAGGATGCCTTTGGCTCTGAAGAAGAATCCATGGCCGTTGCCCGGTTTAATTTCACTATCCGGTTTGCCCATGAAAGCAATGATGCCTGGAAAGTCTGCCCGGTAGCAAGGCTTAAAGGAGTGACGTAATGGATAACTGGTCAGCGCTTTTCGACGGACAGACCCGATACTTTCTGGATATCAATGACAGCTCGGTGAAGCCGGATGTTCTGCGCTTTTACGGCAGGGAAGCACTGAGCGAACCCTTCAGCTGGGACATCGAGTTCACCACGCTGCAGGCGAACATCCCCCCGGAAGAGGTGCTGATGAAATATGCCTCTTTCCGGATGCGGAGCGGTAAAAGTGTGCACGGCATGGTGACCCGCCTGGAATGGCTTTCCACCTCAAAGGACCAGTTTCACTACCGGCTTACGCTCAGTTCGCGCCTGGCGCTGCTGGGATACACCCGGCAGTGCGTCGTGTTTCAGAACCAGTCCGTTCCTGAGGTGGTTGAGCCGGTGCTGCGTAAACACGGTCTGGAAGGTCCTGATTTTGAATTCAGACTGGAGCGCACCTACCCGCCGCGTGAAATTATCACCCAGTGGCGGGAAACGGACCTTGAGTTTATCCGGCGCATTCTGTCTGAGGTGGGAATTTACTGGCGCACGATGATGGACGATGTGCGCGGTCTGGATACGTACATTTTTGCCGACAGCCAGCTTAACTACCAGTTTGACGTGCGCCTGCCGTACCGCGAGCCATCGGGTCTGTTTGACGGCGCGGCAGAGTCGGTCTGGGGCCTGCCATACACCGAACGTTACTGTTTCCGCCTGGCGGAAATCTTGCGTCCGAAAATTCACGGCACGCTTCCGGCCCGGGGTGAGAGCCGGGAGAAAAACGATATCTACGCTCATCAGGACGAGCAGGGTCGCTACCGGGTGAGGCTCGACTTCGACCGGGAGGGGACGGAACCCGGTTACGGGTATCTGTAGCTGCGGATGGCGAAACCGTATGCCGGTGAAACGCTGGGCTGGCATACGCCGCTCATCGATGGCACCGAAGTGGCGATTGCGTACAGCAACGGTGATATTGACCTGCCGTACCGGATGTTGACAGCCAGCTAGAGATGTTTGAGCAGCGGCTGAAACTGCTTAATGAAGCGGTGCTTTTCTCGGCGCCGGAAGGGATGGCGCTGACCAGCGGGGAGCATTTGCAGATGACGGCGTCGAAAAACGTTGCCGTTAACGCCGTGGGCGATATCAGTGCCGGGGTGATGGGCAATCACCCTTTATGCTCGGCATGACGGGGATACTGGGCGTGGAGGGAGAGGAGAGCCCGCCCGATATCCCCTCCACCTTTACTATTGAGCCTGGCGGCTATTGCGGAATGCCGTCTGCAACTTTACAACAAGGAAACCAGCGTGTTGCATACCACTTCGACTAAACGATGGAGTTTACTTCTTATGCCTTTACTGCTGACAGGCTGTGGCCTGACGCAGAAAATTAGCGACAGCACCTCATCGGCGGTGAAATCGGTGTTTTATAAGCAGGTAAACGTCCTGCATCTGAACGTTACCGCCCGGGCGGAACTGAACACCGATGAGCGGGAGAACAGCTCGCTCTCCCAGCCGGTGATGGTGTGGGTCTACCAGCTCAGTGACCGCAAGGCGTTCGATAAACGGGTCTATCAGCATCTGGTCACGGAAAGCGAGGAGGCCGACGGAGACGAACGGCTTGCCAGCCGTAGCCTGGTGGTAAAACCCGGCGCTGACGTCAGCCTGGATATGCCGATGGACGAGAAGGCGCAGTTTATCGCGGTGGTGGGGTTATTCCGGGCGCCGGATATGGTGAAGAATGACTGGAAGCTGGTGCTGAGGCGCGATGATCTCGATCCCGACAAACCGCGCATTATTGAAGCCAGCCATAACCGCCTGACGCTGAAACCCCTGAAGGATGACTGAGATGCCCACACGCCATAACGCCCCCTCGCTGTATGAAATGCTGTACGGCAACTTTACCGGCAGACTCGACCTGCATCAGGTCAGTGAGGAAAACCAGGTTATTCTGTCGGTGCTGGATAATATGCAGCGCGTCCTCAACTGTCGCGCCGGGACGCTGGCGCACCTGCCCGATTACGGCCTGCCGGATATGACTAAAATCCTCCAGGGGATGCCGGGTACGGCCCATGAGCTGATGGGCATCCTGTCGGCCGTATTGCTTAAATATGAACCGCGGCTGCAGAAAATTGACGTGGTTCTGCTCGAGCAGACTATTCCCGGAGAGCTGCGTTACGCCATTGACGCGGAGCTGAAGGGCGTAGGCCTGGTGCGCTACGGCACCGAATTTATGCCCGAGGGCAGGGTGCTTATCCGCCACCTCAAACAGCAGCAGTACCTGGAAGTCCGCTCCTCAATCTAGTTTTTATTCTGGCTGAAACTATCATGACGACTCCTTCTAAATGTTGCCTGAAAACCGGCGGCGATCCGCGTACGCTTGCGGATTACGCGCGCCTTCGCGATGAAATGAACAAACTGACCCATCCGGCGCGCCCGGATGTCAACTGGCGGCTCGCGGAAAAACTCTGCCTGTCGCTGTTTGAGCACAACGGCGTGGAGCTACAAACTGCCGCCTGGTATACGCTTATCCGCACGCATCTGGCGGGGCTATACGGCATGAATGAAGGGCTGGCCATACTGGTCGCGCTGGTCTCCCGGCAGTGGGGCAATGTGTGGCCGCAGCCGACGACTGCGCGAATCAAAATACTCAGTTCGCTCAGTAAACGGCTGCAGCAGGCGATGCGCACGCTGTCGCTGACCCATATCGACCTGAGCCAGCTTTACCAGGCAGCAGCGCATCTGACGGCGCTGGATGACGTCCTGCAGCGTATGGAACTCAAACATGCCGGCCAGCTTGATGCCCTGTCTATCCTACTGCACAACGCGGCGGTGCGGCTGGAGAGCAGCGAAAATAAAGAGGAGACCGCGCCGCAACCGCCCGCGCCTGAACCGGCCCCTTCCAGCCTCCCTGAACCGACCGCGCAGGTGAAATGGGTCTATGTCGCCGAACCGGCATCGCGGCCGAATACTGACGTTGTGACGGCATTCCCGGCGCCCGCGAAGCCCTGGAGGCCGTTTGTCGCCGGGATGCTGACTATGCTGGCGCTGGCCGGGGCCGCGGCGGGAGGATGGCGGGCAACGCACCCGTCCGATTCGGGGCAGATGCGGTTTCCCGCCCGGCTCTCTACATTACCTACGGTGCTTTCCGCTGAGCAGTTACAGATGCTGCGACAACAATCCCCCTCGGCCGAGACGGGGATAAAACAGACTCAGCAGCAGCTGGCGCAGCTTTTACAGCTAAAACCGGACTGGGCTTTGAGTTATGGCACTCATCTGGCGCAGCAGGCGCTGACACTATGGCCAGAACAGGCGAAACCGCTGGCGCAACAATGGCAACAGCAGGTCAGCGCCGCCGCGCTTCCCGTGGAGAATCTCAGCGGTTGGCACCAGGGAATGACGCAGCTACAGCAGTTGACGAACCGGCTTAACGCGCTGGATGAACAGAAGGGGCGGTATATCACGGTGAGTGAGCTGAAGTCAGCGGTGTTTGCCATAACGCAGTCGCTCAGCCGTACCGTTCCGGCGGAAGAGCAGCTGCGGCAACTCTCCGCACAGCCGCACAATCAGCCAGGGTCTGCGGCACAGCAGAACCAGACGGAGCAGCATCTGCAACAACTGATTGCCCGCTATGCTGTGCTGAAACAAAAAACGGCGGAATAACCCCGCCACACCCGGCACCGGCGCGCCTGTCGCGCCGGTGCTTCCTTTCAGCGTTTAATTTCCCCAGACAGGGCTATCTAATAACGCCGTAATTCACTGGCTTCCCAGCTATACGCGTCCCTGGCGATTAACGTGTCGCCAAGCTCCTGATAATCGAAATGATAAAACTCAGCGCGGGCGCCATAACCGGAGTAGTCGACTGCCGCAAGGCCAACAAACGCTCCGGTAAAGAATCCGCCATAGCTTTGCAGGACATAATCATCCGAAAGGATCGCAGCATCTAGCTTCACAGGGATTTCAGTGAACTCAACCCCATCAAAGCTATATTCATAGCTATACGTTTCCTTCCTGACTTTCGTCCGGAACCAGACATATTCAACGTGCTCCGGGACCTTGATGGCTTCATCTTTTAAATATGATGTATACCGCCCTCGGTTATTCTCACCTATTTCAATGACCTTACCGTTAATTTCATTCCAGGTAATGAACACAAAACTCCAGTGACGATCGTTATAGTAATTCGTTAATCCGGCCATTTGCTGGTAGTTAAATGGATTAAATTTAACTTTAACTTTCGCATCAAAATAAAAGGCTTGCCAGCGTCGGGCAATCAGCGACAGGTCATGGGTATTCGCTAAAGATCCCTGGCCAATTAACGTTAACTTGCCATCGCCGGTGGTACCCATTTTTTCTGTAAACGGCACCCGCAGTGTGTTCCAGTTACCATCGAGTGTCGCCGTTGTAAATTCGTCGTGCTGGCTACGGTCTTCCGGACTTTCGGTATCAATGGCATCTTTCGGGCCTTCGACAAACGTCTTTCCGCCGTGACCGCCTTCAATACGCGGCCAGCCGCCTTCATCCCAGTACACCTTCTGGATAGCCGTTTCTCTGCCCAGCGTTGACCAGCCGCGAGGATCGTAGACTGACTCACCCGGGCGATTCCACGGACGCGCGCAGAGTGAGGCGTAGTACCATTCGCCGCCGGGGGTGGAAACCAACGCGCCGTGCCCTTGCTTTTGGATGTAGTTGTCTGGCGTATCGACGTTGGTTAAGAAGACCTCACCCGGCTCCGTTTCAAAGCTGTTGGCGTCTAAGGTTTTAGAACGCGCAACCACTTCCTGGTGCGTAAATACGGTGCCCCCCTGGGCGGCAAAAAGATAATAATATCCGTTCAGTTTATAGAGATGCGGCCCTTCAACGAGCCCAACGGCGGTCCCACGATAAACGGTACGCGCGGTCTCTGGCATTAATTTCAGGTTTTTTGTATCCAGTTCAGTTAACGTGATGCCGTCAAAGGGATGGTGATATTCGCGATGGTCCCAGGTTTGCTGCACGATATATTTCCGGCCATCATCGTCGTGGAAGAGAGAAGCATCAAAACCTACGCCATTAAGCTTAATGGGGTCTGACCACGGGCCGCGGATATCGGTTGCGGTGGTCAGATAGTTTGTCATGTCTTTAAAGGCGCCTTCGGTGACTTTGACGTCGGTATACACTAGCCAGAATTGACCGTCGGCATAAGAGAGCGCCGGCGCCCAAATACCGCCTGATGAGGGGTTGCCTTTCATATCCAGCAGGGTGGTGGTTGACAGGGGCGCAGGGAGAAGATTCCAGTGCTCCAGGTCTTTTGACTCATGTAAACGAACGCCAGGGAACCACTCAAACGTAGAGTTGGCGATATAGTAGGTGTCCTCGACACGGATAATGCTGGGGTCGGCATTAAACCCACGTAAAATAGGGTTTTGAATAAGTGACATATCATTACACCTTTTTATTTAAATGTTCCAAATGCATTTAATTTATATTTTTAACTACACGCGGACTTCATCAAGCTGACGGTTGATATCGGTCACGTTTTTGTCAGAGATGGGATAAACCTGCATGATGATCATCGATACGATGGCTAACGCGATAGGGATCCACACCGCGGTCATAATGATCCCGTCGATAGCGCTGGCGCTTTGCTGGGCGCCGGTTTCATTAAAGCCATAAACGGCCAGTAACCACAGGGGAATCGCGCCGCCGATGGTAAAGCCGATTTTGAAAAAGAGGCCCATAATCGCATTAATGATTGCCGCATTTCGCTTGCCGGATTTTAATTCGCCATACGCAATCACTTCAGGAACCAGCGCCCACATAAAGCCGGTCGCGGACGTTAAGCCCCATTGTTTAATGAAGGTGGCGATGTAAGCAAGCCAAAGCGCATCGTGCATGCCCTCGCGTGACCAGACGTAAGTCAGTAGCTCGCCGACAATAAACATGGCCAGAAAAATATGGAAGAAGCCTTTTTTACCAAAAATTTTCTTGAGTTTGGGCCAAAAAATAGGGAATGCGATGCCCGGTATGGAGGCGACAAGGCCTACGGCGCCCATCCATTCTGAATGACCGACAACGTACTGATTGAAAAAGCCGTTAACCGTGTTCATGAAAAACATGAACGTGAAGGCCAGCATGAAAAACAGCCCGAGAATAACCAGCGGGCGGTTATGTTTGAGTTCAAGGAACAGATCGGTCGTTTTGACGTTGGCGGTCTGTTCTGCCGTCGCGACAACGCGTTCTTTCGTAAATTTATAGCAGATGAAAAGCGCCACCGCGCCGATTAGCATATACACGGAGTAGACACCGAACCAGGCGTAGTTGGCTGATGGATCGGTATAGTTTCCCAGATTGAGCTCAATGCCGAAAAAACCGGTGTCCTTAAGGCTGCGATCTTTTGGTGAAGCCATCTGTACAAACATCGGGAACAGGGTATAGACAAGAAGATTGGCGCTATTGGCCAGCATCATTCGGGTACTGGTGAGTTTATCAATCGATTCCGGATCCCGGGTCAGGGACGCATTAAGCGAACCATAAGGAATATTCACTACGGAATAAACTAAATCCAGAGCCAAATAAACGATGAAGGCAAAAGGTACCGAGCCTCTGACCCCAGGAATGGGAGCAAAAAGTAAGGCGGAGAGAATCACCAGCGGTACGCCGGCTCTTAACAGCCAGGGGCGATATTTACCTGCTTTTGACGTTCTTTTGTCAACATACGTGCCGACCATCGGATCCCAAAAGACATTGATGATTCGGACAAAAAGAAATATAAACCCTGCCGTTGCCGTGCTGATGGTATTAACCGTCAGCATGTGAAGAGCCAGAAAGCCGCCTATTGTGCCAAAAACCAGGTTTTGAGCAAAGTCGCCCATACCATAACCAATACGTTCTCCACGCGTTAATTTATGATATTCATCATGGCGGCTTTGCATTATGTTTTTACTCATTCTGAGCAGACTCCGGTGTGTTGTGTGGATGTGTAACAATTTCTGACATAAATGATCTCGAAGAATCTATTACGTTTTTAAATTAATTTATTATGTTTTTTTACTTCTGTGATCATCGAAGCAAAGCCTCCTCCGGACCCTCCATTTCACTTGTTGATTAACGCTTTACAAGCTATACCCCGGTAGATTTAAAACGCCGCAAAACCGGCATTTTGTTTTATTGTTTTTTTACTCTGGCCACTCCAGAAAATGTACTCTACAGGGTTATCCGCGCGCTGAGTAAATGGCGCGAATATTTGCGAGATGGCTCACGTTTGAGCATTTTCTTAATCACGGAGTGAAATAACGTAATTGAGCAACCGGCCAGGAGAATACAGGATGTGTCACAGTTGTTAATTTTTCGCTTCATAAATTATGGGATTCATCATGCCATCTTGTGCTGAGCGGGGCGCTGCCAACGGTTTGACTCACCCATGCGGCGGTGCCGGGGCGGCAGCTGGCAGCGGCCGGACCCTGTGTACCGGGGATGCAGGGCAAAGCGTTAGCGCCCTGAACGCTACCCACCGTCTGGGGGGCAAAACGTGATGCTGTGAGTAGGGAGGACGTCGCCATCGTTTTAAACCACGGCGTTAATTTCGGCGTATGCCCCAGCGCATTCAACGAATTCACTGCTGGCCGGGAAACTATCCAAAGTGATAATTCACCCGGGCTGCGCTAATTCTTAAACAACAACTATGGAGATCGGATAACCCTAATAGTGTAAAGCCTCTGTTGACGTACAAAATAAAAATTAAATTGTTCTTATGATAGCGACATATTCTGATTGCCCAGAATGGGATTGTTATTATCTGAATAAAATTAACCTATATTGAGATAATTATGACAATGATAAAAAAACTTCCATTACCCATGGCGGTTATCGCCGCGCTTTTCCCATTTACCTCTGCAGTCGCCCAAGAGTTCACTCAAGAACAGATAGACGCCATTGTGGCGAAAGCCGTCGATAAAGCCCTGGCCGAACGCCAGGCGAAAATCGACGCCGCGGCTGATAAAAAAGTGGATGTTATCACCAATCCGCAGACCACCGCGGCCACGCCGGATATGGCGATCCCCTTCGGCCTGAAGTTCAGCGGCTACGCCCGCTACGGCGCGCAGTTCCAGACCGGCGATCAGAAGTTTGTCGGCGTGGATGGCTCCTATAACGGCGCTTCGGCGATCGGCCGTTTAGGCAACGAAGGCAACGGCGGCGAATTCCAGATAACCAAAGCCTTCAAGAGCAGTAAAGGCGCTATCTGGGATATCAACGTCATGTTTGACCACTGGAGCGATGAAGTTAACCTGAAAAAAGCCTACGTCGGCGTCACCAACGTGCTGGAGTCTAACCCCAACGCCTATATCTGGGCCGGCCGCGACTTCCATCAGCGCCCGCAGCAGGGGATCAACGACTACTTCTGGATGAACCACGACGGCCAGGGCGCCGGGGTGAAGAACTTTGATATCGGCGGCGTTCAGTTTGACGTGGCGGG